>JAHLAX010000039.1 GCA_020625875.1 bacterium
GTAGGCATCATCAAGCCGCTCAGACCGGAAGATTTGGAAGCCGATTACCAACGCCATATGGCAGAAAAGCAACAACAAAAGAAAACAGCATAAAACCTGAATTTTCAAAAATCGGTGGGACACCTTCTTTATGTAGTGTGTCCCACCGGGGCTTTTTCTTAACGCTCGGCTTCAAGTCCTGTTACCTGCTTTAAACCAAAAGAAAAGCACCCGAATGGGTGCTTTCTTTTGGTGCAGGTAACAGGACTTGAACCTGCATGAAATTGCTTTCATACGGACCTGATGCTCGCGCCCCGTCGGTGAAACGCTGCAAGTCCCATTATTATGCGGTTTGTTAGGTGTAGTATAACATAGAGAAGTGGGTGCGTCAAGATGTTTATTCATTGTATTGTTTTTAATCAACCGCATTTTCCGCAACGAGTACAGCCGTTGCATATTATTTTCATACCGCAGGTTTGGCATTTGTCGCCGTAATAGGGCTTGTAGCGTCTTTCTTCGGAAATCGGCATACCGAGCAAGTTACTGAGCTTGAAATCTATCGGATTGCCCTTGAAGCTCAGTCCCGATTTATACGCCTGATTCGCCTGTAACTCACTGCCCTCGATTTGATAGGTCTTGCCGTCCTTGACGAAGCGTCTGCCTGTGCCGATAAAGGCAAAGGTGACGTTATATTCCTCACACTCGTCACGGAGCCGCTTTACCCACTCATAATGACACGGACGGGCTCCTGCGTAATTTTCGCCGTCGCAGATCACCTGTTCAAGCTGTCCGCTTTTGAGGTAATCTTTAATGCTAATCTCACCTATAAACGGTGCGCACATAATTCCCTTGTGCTTGAACGGCAGTGAAAGCAAAATCGGGATTCGTTCATCTGCGCGCTTTTGATTCTCACAGCTGACGTTGAAAAAGACATTCTCCCAACCGTCGCCCCAATCGTAGGGTAAATGGTTTTTCACCCTTTCGGGACGTTTTGTCAGTAAGAAGAAAACGACGTCGGGGCGTTGGCGTATGATGTTCCACGCTTCACTGCGCCACGCGTCCGCTTCCTCAAGAAAAAAGTCCGAGGTCATACACACGCGAAGCTGTTCGCCGCTTTTGATTTTGTAATGTCCGATTCGATTCTTTGACAGCGGATAATTGAAGCCCGCTTTTGTGCGGTAAATATCCGCGCCGTTCTTGCCGCGCTGAGCGTCGAGAAAGTACATATAGCAGTTCTGACAGCCCTCGCTGCACTTTTTGCAGCCGTGCCATGGATTCCAGATATCGTGCATAACCTCACCTCCCGATAATATTATACAATATCAAATGTTTACTGTCTACAAAAGACTCCGAGCTTTCTAACTCGGAGTTTATGTTAAGTTAGAGCCTGCGTCATAACATCACCTTCTCAAACTTCTACTACTATTTTACCATTCACCTTTCCCCTGTCAAGAGCGATACACGCTTCTTTGATATGCGCAAAATCAAATGTCGCTCCGATTAGCGGTTCGAGGTGATTCTTGTCCATCGTCGGCAAGATTGTTGATACAAAGGCTGAGGAAAGCATCCTCGACGAGAAGGATAAGGTTGAGGTTGAAAAGCTCAACGCCCTCATCTTCGACCAGTTCAAACACGGCTACTATGTCACAGGCGAAAAAGCCGGCAAGGCATGGAACGCAGGCAAGGATTTAATGAAATAAAAACTAATCTCCGCTTGAATTTCAAGCGGAGATTTTTGCCCAAATAACACGTAAAACAGCCTCTCAATCGTGAGAGGCTGTAGTTCTATCCCGAAGTGCGCTCACAAATCGACTGAAACGCAAAAATCAGATAAACAGGCTCATATCCGATTTTTCGCCCGAACCTATGAAGGTTGCTACTCCGCCGAGCTCTACGCCGTCGATGAGTTCTTCCTGATGAATTCCCATAATATCCATAGACATCTGGCACGCAACGATTCGTACACCGTGAGCCCTTGCGCTGTCGATAAGCCCTTCAAGCGAGTTTATTCCTTTTTTCTTCATAATACCGCGAATCATTTTTGCTCCTGCTCCGCCCATATTCATTCGGGAGAGTCCGAGCTTTTTGCTTCCTCGCGGCATCATAAATCCAAACATTTTTTCAATAAAGTTTTTCTTAACCTTGACTTTTTTAGGACGGCGCAGAATGTTAAGTCCCCAGAATGTGAAGAACATTGTTACCTTTCTGTCCATTGCCGCCATACCGTTCGCCATGATAAACGAGGCAATTGTTTTATCAAGGTCGCCTGAGAACACGACAAAGGTTTTGTCGTTCTGTTCCTGAACAACCGAAGGCTTTTTTGGGGTTGCTTTTGTAATGTTGGCTTTTACAAGGCGCGGTTCGGCTTCGAGGTTTTCAAGAATATTTCCTGTTCTTTCACACCATACTTTAATATCCGATGCGAATGCGTCCTCGGTAGCTTCAACATAGATTTTTGTACCATCCGGTTTTTCTCTGAGATAGTCCGCGACCTTTACAATCGGACCCGGGCAGCTCAGCCCTTTGGCATCAATAAACTCAGGCTTCTTTTCGGGAGCTTTTTCTTTTTTTGCTTCGGTTTTTGCGCCGTTAATATATTCTTTGTATGCATTGTATCCGCCCTCGAGGTTTGTAACATCATAACCTCTGTCCGCGAGTATTTCGGCTATTTCCTCGCTCCAGTCGCCGACGCGGCAATATACATATACAGGTTTATCCTTGGGTATAGTATCCAGCTTGTTCGCAAAGCTTGAGAACGGAACATTAATTGCTCCCTCAATTGAACTTATAATAAGCTCATCGGGTTCTCTTAAGTCTACAAGCGTTACCTTCGAGAAATCCAGTTTTGCAAATTCCTCCGCGCTTATTCTCTTGATATCTTCCATTTTGATTACTCCTTTCCTACCAGTAAATAATATCAGAATACAAGCGGTTTTTCACTTTTTTCATCGGGAAATAAATTTAAACTTTTTCCCACTTAAAAAAATTAGATTAAACTCCCGTCTGAATTTTTGACGAAAGCTTGTCCGTCAATATAAAATGATTTAGACGAAAGGAGCGATTGATATGAACATAAGGTATATCGTCATATCAAATACTTATAACAAACGAATGTTGCGATGTTGCATTTACTGACAAAAACTATGTAATTATGTATTGACGATATTTTATGGAGGAAAACAGAATGAAAAACACAAGACGCGTCCTGAGCGTGTTGCTTGCTGTATTAATCACGTTATCAATTCCGATTTCGGTTAACGCGGTTTACAGCAATGTTTATACCGTAACGCTTACACAGGACAGCAGAGTAAAGTACAGCAGTGTACAGAAAGAAACTTTTGAAATTAAAGAAAACGCGTACAGAAGCATTTACGCTAAGTCAATTGATAAAGATTATTATATTGACGATATAGATGTTAATCCCGCCGAAAACGCGGATGTAAGCTATAACGTAAAAACAGGCGAGGTGTTTATTGAAAATGTCTCATCCGACATCACACTCACGCCTGTGTTAACGAAAAACACTTCAGCTGAAAAGATAGACGTTGAGTGGGCGCTTGCAGGGAACGGCAATTATGACGAAGAAAATCCTGCCGCTTATGTGAAGTTTAAGGCGACCGTTAGTGATAGCGACGGCAATCCTGTTGTAAATACAAAGATAAGCCTGAAAGCTGACGAAAGCGATAAGTCAGCCTCAACAAGCGCCGCAACTGACAAAAACGGCGTTGCTCAGCTCAAGCATTCATACGGCTTAGGAGAGCACACGGCAGTTATTACAGCGGGCGATGTAAGCAAGACAGTTACATTCAATGTGGTTCAGCACAAAAAATCCGAGCTTGAACTGTATACCTATCAGCTCAAAGATTCATTAAAAAACACTTCAACAGGTTCAGTCAGCGGACTTAATCCTCTCTATGAATACTACACATCACCGCTTCATTACGCGGCAATTGTTGTAGGCTCGGGCGAGTGGAAAACGCCCGAAAACGGAGAGATAAAGAACCTTTCCGCGGGTCAATACGCGCTGAGATTCAGAGAGCACACCGAAGGCAATACAATTTATCTCCATTCGGATTATAACTTCTTTACTATAGGCAGAGCCGAGTGGACAGTAAAGGCTGACACGGAAAACTCAACAAATGTAAGTTTTGCCGACGATGAATTATATGCTGCTCCAGGTTCAGATGTATATTATTATGTAACTCCCGACAAGGGATATGAGATTTCGGACTACAGCGTTGACAAACCGTCATATATTTCTGAAATTGATTATAACGCTGAAAAAGGATATATCAGGCTGAGCGGCGTTACAGGCAGTGTAAATCTGACTGTTAAGGCGGAAAAAGCAGCAGCTTTAATCAGTAAGGCTTCAGGTCTTTCATCTGTCAGAATTCTGGCGTTATCTTCACCTGTCAGCGCGTTAGGTGCTTCGGCAGAAAATGAAGGTTTAAGAATAACAGATGTTTATCAGAACACATCGGGAAGCGAGGACGGCAAAAAGATTTACTTTACCGTAAAGGGAAGTGAGGATTTTGCTTCGGACAATCTTCCGACTCTGTACAATAAACAATCGACAGCTTCAAATTATTCAAAGGTTAGCAGATATACAGTTAACGATGACGGAAGCGCGACAGGCTATGTTTCAATCAGCGATTCGACAACCGCAGAAAAGATTTACGACGTCTACGCCTCATTCGGCGACGAGGAAACCGAGCACGTTACCCTTAATGTTCTTAAAAGACCGAGCATTACAAAAACAGACCTGACCGTCACCAATGAAAAGGGTGAAAAAAAGAACGGTACAATTACCGTAACCAAAGCTGATTATGCTGACGGTAAATTTATTTATAATAAACAGGGTTCAAGTAATTATCTGTGGTCTGACACAAACGTAATCACAGGACTTGAACACGGAACATGGTATGTTTATGTAGCGCCGTATTTTACAAAGACAAACGAAAACGAATATACCGTTCAGGCGAGAAGCTCATCTGCTTCCGTGTCTGTCGGTCAGGACGAAGACGAAACAGTTTTCTACACAGTTAAATTTGTGAACGCGGCAGGTGATACTGTCTCAGAGAAGGAATATGAAGAAGGAACAAAGGCGTCATCGGTAACAATTCCCGCTAACACCGCGGATTATACTGACGGCAATAAGGTTTACTCCTATTCGTGGGGTGAAATCTCGGACGTAACAACAGATAAAATCTATAACGAAATCGAAAACGTGACTGTTAAAAAAACAGCACAGCTCGAAATCACAGGTGTGTCACAGAATGATTCTGACGGTAATCATCTCAGCTTTGGTTTAAGTCTTAAGGACGAAAACGGTGAGGAAATCGAAGATAAAAGCGGCGTCAAGGTTTATATCGACGGCAATGCCGCAAGAGGAAATATCAGCGGTTCGGAGTTTGTAGGAAACTCCGCTGTTTCACAGGGTACTCACACCGTTTACGCAACTTTTGCAAGCGACGAATACGTTGACGCCGCAAGCGGCAGTATTACTGTAAATCTCACAAAAGCTCAGAAGCCCGAACTCTCCCAGACTCCTGACATAAACACAAGCGGAAAGGGCACAATTACAATAACAAGTCCTTATTCAAAGTTTGTTTACTACAGACAGGGCAGTCCCGAAACAGTAACAGAGAATAAGGTTATTGAGGGGCTGTACGGCAGCGATGATTCTCATGTTTCGGCGCTTTACTATGTATATGTTCCGGCGCAGGCAACAGAAGGAGAATCAGATTACAATTTCCTTATTCCGTCGGATAAGACGACGATAACAGTAGAAAACAAAACTGAGGAAGAGACCGAGCCTTCAACTTCTGAGCCCACAGAACCCACACAGCCGTCGGATCCTGAACCCGAACCTTCCAAAAAGGCGACAACAACTCAGATTACAGATATTCACCAGAAAGAAACCAACAACGCCGAAGGCAAAGTTATTATAGTCAAAGTAAAAGTCACAGACGAGGACGGCAACGCTGTTTACGAGGATGTTTCAGGCTATAACGTAACTCTCAGTCACACAGCCAATACAAGCGGTAAGCTCAACTCAAACGGCGAAATTGAGTTTACAATCTACAATTTAAAGGAAGGTGTGACAATATTTACAGCGTATTTCAACGGTACCAATTACGAGAGCTCACAGAGCGCTTCGGTATCTGTTAACGCGGTAAAAGCCGCGAAACCCGAGCTTTCAAGCACTCCCGACCTTAACTCGAGCGGCAACGGCACAATAACAATCACCAGTGATTTTGATGTGCTCAATTATTACCGTGAGGGCGGCAACGAAAGCACAACTTCCGATAAACTTCTTACGAATCTTTCGTCAGGCACTTACTATGTATATGTTCCCGTTCAGACAGTAAACGGTAATTCTGACTACAACTTCCTTCTTGCGTCCGAAAAGGCAAAGATAAAAGTGGAGAAGCTCACTGCCGAGACCTATACGGTTACAACGTCCGACGATGTTACGCTTACTTTGCCTGAGTTTACCGAAAACGGAAATCTCCTTTATAACGACCTGGTAACGGTCTATAAGGCAGGCGCAAAAGCATGGAAGGTCGGCGATTCTATTGTTGCGTACGGCGAGAGCTACAGCTTCCGCGTAGGCGGCGACATTGAAATCTATCCCGTTGCTGATGAGGTGGAAACAAATCCCGCGATTACAATAGTTTCACAGACGCGTGTGACATCTTCGCATAAGGTTAAGTATATCGCGAATTATACACCTGTCGACGGATACAGGGTGCTTGAGTACGGCTTTGTTTACGGTAAGAATGTAACGCGTTCAGACCTTACTCTTGAAAACGTCGGCAATCAGGGCACGGGTACAGGAACAACTGACCCGGGTAATGTAAAGAAATACATCTTTGATGAGTACGTTTCCAATCAGATTGCAATCAGCTACGGAATTACAGCTCAGACTCCGGGCGATTACGCCGCGGTTGTCGCGTATGTTATAGTAGAAAGCTATAACGGCGAAAAGAAGGTTATTTATTCTGAACCCTCGGTATATACGTACCCTGTTCAGCTTTAACGGGGTGATTGTTTGAAAAGATACTACACAACCCCAAGCGTCAGCTGTGAGGAATTAGCCTCTGAGGATGTTCTGCTCAGTTCTATCCCGTCAGGTTACAGAGCGCAGTATTTCACGAATCCTACAATTCCCGAGGCTGACCCGAACAATGTATTTGATGATTAAAGGTGATTAATATGAAAGTATATATAAGACCGAACTTTGAATTTATAGAATATGATTTGGCGGATACCCTGACTACGTCGGGCTCTCCTGCCGCCACAGTTCCCTTAATCCAGGAAGGTGAAGGAATAGACGACTGACATCACCTTCCCGTCTCGAAAAAGCACCGCACCCGATTACTCGGATGCGGTGCTTTTGTGTATTATTTTATGATAAGGTCTTCTTTTTGCGAGATTAATTTTTCAATATGAAATGAATTGATAACTGGATTGTCTTCGTCCATAAGTGAAAGTATAAGATAACTCGCTCTGCTGTCATACGCCAGACGCTTATCTTCTTCTGACGGTCTGGACGGAGTTTCGGGATGGCTGTGCCAGTTGCCGAGAGGGGAAAGCCCGTTTGCTCTCATATCCTTGATTGCCTCAAGCTGCTCCTTAGGGTCAAGCGAGAAGTGCTCATTGGAATGGTCGGTGTTGGTGAGAAGATAGACCTTTTTTATCTCCTTGTCGTCACCGTTTGCCGTTCCCGCTATCAAGCCGCAGGCTTCGTTCGGAAGTTCATTTTTTGCGTGAGCGACAATTTTGTCAAAATCAGATTTTAACAGTGAAATCATATTCCGCCACACTCCGCCTGTTCATAGTCCACAAGTTCCGTGACAACAGGATGGTTGTGCTCTCCGTGGTACGGCAGTTTTACTTTTCGCCATTCCATCCTGAGTGCGTCAAAGGTTAAGAGAGAGCCTGTCAGAAGCTCGCCTGTATCCGTGATATACTTCACAGCTTCCATAGCCTGAAGGCTGCCTATTACGCCGCCCATCGCGCCTATAACTCCTGCCTGCTTACAGGTAGGAACAGCGTCCTTAGGCGGCGGGTTTTTGAATACGCAGCGGTAGCACGGTCCTTTGTTCGGAACATAAGTCATAAGCTGTCCCTTGAAGCGGATAATTCCCGCGTGAGAGAACGGCTTTTCTGCCAGAACGCACGCGTCATTAATAAGAAACTTAGCAGGGAAATTATCTGTACCGTCAATAATGAAATCGTAGTCCTTAATAATCTCAAGAATGTTTGCGCTCGTGATAAAGGTATGATATGTGATAACCTTTACGTCGGGATTCATAGCTTCCATTGTTTCTTTGGCGCTTTCAACCTTCGGTTTTCCCAGATCCTTTGTTGCGTGGATAATCTGACGCTGAAGGTTCGAGAGGTCGACTTCATCCGCGTCGGCAATTCCGATTGTTCCTACTCCTGCCGCAGCCAGATACATCGCCGCGGGAGCGCCCAATCCGCCCGCGCCGATAATAAGCACCTTGGCGTTAAGGAGTTTTTTCTGACCTTTTACGCCGATTTCTTTCAGAATAATGTGGCGTGAATAGCGTTCGAGCTGTTCGTTAGTGAATGCCATTACCGACCGCCTCCCATAAAGTACAGAAACTCAACGTTGTCGCCGTCAGACAGGGCTGTGTTATTAAAAGCTCCGCTCTCGACGAACTCGTCGTTTAACGACACCGTAACGTACTGCGGCGTTTCAACCTCTTCCAGCTCAATGAGCTCAGCGATTGTCAAGCCTTCCTTGAATTCTTTGGTTTCGCCTGCAACAATAATTTTCATTATGATTACTCCTTTACAGTTTTTCTATTATGCTTGT
The DNA here is from genome assembly GCA_020625875.1 of bacterium. Classification (GTDB taxonomy): domain Bacteria; phylum Bacillota; class Clostridia; order Oscillospirales; family Acutalibacteraceae; genus Ruminococcoides. Next base: position 8,828 of record JAHLAX010000039.1, read on the forward strand.
TATTTCATCCTGCCTTACGGCTCCTCTCAACCTTTCGGTTTCCTCTCCGTCAACAAAGAAGATAAGAGTCGGCGCGGCCTGAACTTCGTATTTTTCGGTCAGCTCATAGTTAAAGTTTACGTTAATCTTTGCAACCTTAATTTTGTTCTGATACTTGTTTTCAATCTGCGATAATACGGGTGAGAGCATTTTACAGGGAATGCAGCTGTCTGAATAAAAATCAGCCAAAACAGGTTTTTCGGATTTTATTACTTCATTTTCAAAATTTTCAATACTTACTTTTACAGCCATAATTATCCTCCGATTGATTTGATTGAATGGTAAAAATCGTCTTTGAGGTCTTTGATATCCTCAATACCGACGCTGATACGGATTGTATCGTCATATACTCCCGCGTTTTCGCGCTGCTTTTTGTTTGCGTGAGCGTAAATTGTGCTGGCGGGATGAATCACAAGCGTGCGTACATCGCCTATATTGGTCGCGATAAGCGGTATTCTGAGCCTTTTTATGATTTCAAAAGCTCTGTCCCTGCTTCCTGCTCTCAGTGTGATTATTGCTCCGCCTTTGCCGCCGAACTGCTTTCTGACAAGCTCCTTGTATTTGCCGAGAGTCGGATAATTAACGCTTACTCCGTCGATATTGTCAAGAATCTCAGCAAGTTCTTTTGCGTTGTAACAAAGTCTTTCCATTCTGAGTCCCAGCGTTTCAAGTCCCACCGAGTTCATAAACGCGTTCATCGGCGACAGACACGCTCCGACGTTGCGCCAGAGTCCGTTTCTCAGCTTTGCCGAGAATGCAAATTTGCCATACTTTATATATTCGCTCAGCGACGGATAGTTTTTTTCATCCCAGTTAAAATTGCCGCTGTCAACAATTATTCCGCTGACTGAGTTTCCTCCTCCGTTTATGTATTTTGAGGTAGAGTGAATAACAATATCAGCACCATATTTTATCGGGTTAATAAGGTACGGGGTAGCGGTTGTACTGTCAATAATAAGCGGTATATTTCTGCTGTGCGCGAGGTTAGCGACGCTCTCAATACCAACTACATCGAGCGCTGGGTTGCCGATAAGCTCCGCGAAAACCGTCTTTGTGTTTTCGTTGAGCAGCGGTTCAATACTCTGTGCTGAAATGTGGTTTACAAAGTTTGTTTTGATTCCAAACGCTTTTAAATCACCCAATAAATCTATTGTGCCGCCGAACAATCCTGAACCCGCGATAATTTCGTCACCCGAGGATAAGATGTTAAGTAAAGACAGTGTAACCGCGGCCATTCCCGAGGAACACGCTACCGCCGAAATTCCGCCCTCGAGAGCGGCGATTCTTGCTTCGAACGCAGCGACGGTCGGGTTGTTTATCCTTGTATAAGAATAACCCGCGGCTTTATTGTTGAATATTTTTTCGAGCTGTTCGGGACTCTCCTGAGCAAACGCACTCGATTGATAAATCGGTGTGAGTGTAGCGCCTGTCGCTTTATCGCCCGAAAAAGCATTGTGCAGCAGCGCTGTGTTAAACTCCATAGTATCACCTTGCTAAATAATGTAATGGTAATCGTCGGGCATTCTGTATTCCGACGGTGTAAAGCCAAAGCTCTTTTTAAACTGTTTTGAAAAATACGCTGTGTCTTTGTAATCCATACGGTTAGCGACCGCGCTTACTTTCATCTGAGTGTTCTTCAGAAGCCATGCGGCTCTTTTCAGTTTAATATTTGTTATATAGTCAACAAATCTGATTTGAGTCTGAGCTATAAAAACCGTGCTCAGGTACGATTTGTTTATATGCAGTTCTTCGGATAAAGACTTTTGTCTCAGGTCGCTCTCGGGATTGTAGAGAATATATCCGATGATTGGCTCAAGAGTTTCGTTGTGCGGTACAAAAAGTGTTTTGAAATTATTGTACAGAAGGGTAAACCTCATCAGCTGTACATCAGCCTCAACATCATCCGCGTCTGTAAATTCGTTTTCATTCATATATAAATCGAGCCAGTCGTATTCACGGAAGATTTTTTCTGCCAGTATATCGAGTATTTCCGATGAATGTCCGCTGTTATAAAGCGTATCCAACTCGCTTAGAATGCTGTCGTCCTGTTTTTTGAACAGTTCAAACAAGCTATCCGCGGTTTTGTCAATCGCGATTTCACTGACATTTTTGCCCGCGGTAATCCGATTGAAGAGCGAGAGTACGGCGTCTTCGTTGAACGGCAGAGTAAAATAATCATCAATGCCTATCACTATACCCTTGCGCGCGGTTTCAAAATCTCCGCTTGCGCTGCAAAGCGCGATGTGACCGCAAGATTTGTTGTTGCGGAATTTTTTCAGAAGTTTAAAGTCGTTTGCTGCCACAAGACTGCTCTCAAGCACAACAAGGTCAAAACTCCTTGAATGCAGGATTTCTCTGAATGTGTCGGTTGAGTCGCATACCGATTCAATCTCAAAGCCTGTCTGCTCACCCCATATGTGCAGCGCTGTCAGCTTTGCGAGTAAATTTGTGCTTTTAAGTACCAGGGCAACGCTGTACATAATCCGACCTCCTAAAAACTAGTAAACATATGTAATTAATAGGTTATATGGTTTTAAAAAATACGCAACTACTAAAGCTGCGTCTGATTTTCGACTATTGTAACACATAATAAAATTTATTTCATACGTGTATACGTGAAAAAGATTTATAATTTTTCTATGAGATTATAGCATAAGGTTTTCGGTTTTACAAGCAAAAAAGCCAATAAATTATTATAGGGAAATCCTATAATTCGTAATAGAATTCAGGGATTGGACAGAGGGCGGAATTTGTTATATAATCAGCTTACAGTTTAAAAAATGAATTTTAAATTTGTCGGTATAGTTTAAGAAAAACGGTCACCTCATAAGTGAACAGTTGCAGGTTCATATCCTGCTATCGGCGCAAACAGTCTATAAGGAGGCAGCAGAAGTGAAAATTAAATTTGAATCACTTGTAAGAAAAAACTATAGATTCGGACGAATGTGCAGCTGTTGCTGTTCACACAATTTTTAACTCTTGCCATTTGCCATAAACCTTTTATATAGATAAGTAACAATAAAAAGCATTTTGCATCTTTTCCATTCTTTTTAGAATTACCTATTCTGAACAGCCCGATTATTTCGGGCTGTTTTCCTTTAGTCGGTAATTGACATTAATTATTTCTTATGATAATATAACCAACAGAAAAAGTAGGTTTTGTAAGGAGACAATATGCTTAATCAGTTTTCGAGAACACAGCTTGTGTTCGGCAAAGGGGCTATGGAGGTTCTTAAGGGAGCAAGTGTAGCCGTTTTCGGCATTGGCGGCGTAGGAGGATACACCGTAGAAGCGCTTGCGCGCTCGGGTGTCGGCAGAATTGATATTATTGATGATGATAAAATCTGTCTGACAAATATTAACAGACAACTTCTAGCTACCAGGGATACTGTCGGAAAATATAAAGTTGACGTTGCCGAGGAAAGAATACACGCAATTAATCCCGATTGCGACGTCCGCAAATACAAGACATTTTATATGCCTGATACAAAAGACGATTTCGATTTTACCGAGTATGATTATATAGTAGACGCAATTGATACGGTTAAGGGAAAACTCGAGCTTGTTATTAACGCAAAGGATGCGGGCGTACCGATTATCTGCTCGATGGGAGCAGGCAATAAGGTTGACGCTGCTGCATTTGAAGTAGATGATATTTATAACACCTCGGTTTGTCCGCTCGCAAGAGTTATGCGTTATGAATGCCGCAAGCGCGGTATAAAGAAGCTTAAAGTTGTTTACTCTAAGGAAAAGCCAATCCGCCCGATAGAGGATATGTCCATAAGCTGCCGAAAGCATTGTATTTGTCCTCCCGATACCGCGCGTAAATGTACCGAACGCAGGGATATTCCGGGGTCAACGGCGTTTGTGCCGTCGGTAGTCGGTTTGATAATTGCGGGAGAGGTAATCAAAGACCTGACAAATTTTGACAGAGAAAACAGGGAATAAGGTGAAATAATGACAATTCAGCAACTCAACTACGCGATTGCTATCTCGGAGCAGGGTTCTTTTAACAAGGCAAGCGAGGTTCTTTATGTAGCTCAGCCCTCACTTACAGAGGCTATCAAGGAGCTTGAAAAGGAGCTGGGCATCACAATCTTTCACCGCAGCGGAAAGGGTGCGTCTCTGACCGCCGACGGCGCGGAGTTTATCTCATACGCGCGTGAGCTTATTCACCAGCACAGAGTTATACTCGAAAAATATTGTGAGAACGGAAATGTAAAAAAGAAGTTTGCTGTTTCTACCCAGCACTATTCCTTTGCAACCAAGAGTTTTGTCGAGCTGGTAAAGAAGCTCAGTACCGATGAATACGAGTTCGCGATACGGGAAACACGTACCCAGCAGGTAATCGATGACGTAAGCAGCCTCAACAGCGAGGTCGGAATTCTTTATATGAGCGAGTTTAACTCTCCGCTGATTAATAAGCTGCTGCGTACAAACAATCTTGAGTTTGTTGAGCTTGTCGAATGCAATGCTTATGTTTATCTCTGGAAAGGTCATCCTCTTGCCGATAACAAGGAGATAGAGTTCAGCGAGCTTGAAAAATATCCGTGTCTTTCGTTTGAACAAGGCGGCAGCGGTTCTATGTATCTTGCTGAGGAAATTTTAGCTTCTTACCGTTACCCGCGTATAATAAAAGCGACTGACCGCGCGACAATGCTCAACCTTATGGTCGGACTGAACGGATATACGCTGTGTTCGGGAATAATCTGTGAAGAGCTGAACGGCTCGGACTACAAGGCTATCCCGTTTAAGCCTGACGATGAACACCCGAGCGGTAAAATGAAAATCGGATACATAGTAAAGAAGAACCTGCGGTTGAGCAGAGTGGGACAGATGTATGTTGAAGAATTAAAAAGATATCTGAAGAGCGTTTAAATACGCTCTTTTTTTTTGCGCCTGCACTTTTATAGGCTGAGCCTATAACTGATAATAGCTTTTTCGGATTGGACAAAACGCAGCCCTGAATTTATAATAAACGCAGTCAAAAACGCTTCGGCGATGACGAATTCAGGTAATAAATTTTTAAAGGAGTAATCACTATGAAAAAGAAAATTATTGCATTAATAGCCGCGGCAGCGCTCATTATTACATCAGCAGTTGCTTTCTCAGGCTGCGGCGCAAAGGAAAAGCTTAAAATAGCTATTCCGAACGACACAACAAACGAGGCGAGAGCGCTTCTGCTTTTAGAGGACCTCGGCTATATTAAGCTCAAAGACGGAGCGGGAATTACGGCAACACCCAAGGATATCAAAGACAATCCGCACAATATTGAGTTCAAGGAAGTTGAGGCGGCTCAGGTTCCTAATGTAAGACAGGACGTTGACTACGCGATTATCAACTCGAATTACGCAATTGAAGCTAAACTCAATCCTGTAAAGGATTCACTTGGAATTGAAGGTTCCGCTTCTGCTTACGGTAATATTCTCGCTGTAAAAAAGGGCAATGAAAAAGAGCCTAAAATCCTGGCTCTCAAGGCGGCTCTCGAAAGTCAAAAAGTTGTAGATTTTATCAACAAAAAGTATGACGGCTCGGTTGTCAGCGTTGTCAAGAGCCCGACTGACGGCTACGACAGTTCAATTGATTATAAGTCTTTAAAGGGCGCAAAGGTCACAGTTGCGGCATCTCCGACACCTCATGCAGAAATTCTCGGTGTGGTTAAGAATATTTTAGCCGAGAAGGACATCACACTCGAAATTAAAGAATATACAGACTACGTTCAGCCCAATAATGTTGTGGACAGCGGCGAGCTCGACGCTAACTATTTCCAGCACCTCCCGTATCTTGAGGACTTCAACAATGAGAACGGTACAAAGATTGAGTCAATCGCTACAATCCACGTTGAACCTCTCGGACTTTACGGTGGTAAACAAACTAATCTTGACGCTTTAAAATAATAATCTGCCATTAGATAAACCCATTTTATATTAATCAACACGCCGACTGCAAAAACGGTCGGCGCGTTATTATAGATAGGATAAGATATGATTGAAATAAAGAACCTTTCAAAAAGCTTCGAAACCTCCGACGGTAGTCTCGACGCTCTGAAAAATATCAATATCACCATAGCCGACGGTGAAATCTTCGGAATAATCGGAATGAGCGGCGCGGGCAAAAGCACGCTCGTAAGGTGTATCAATATGCTTGAACGTCCGACAGAGGGCGAGGTTGTTATTGACGGTGTAAATCTGTTGAGTCTGAAGGAAAAAGAGCTGCGCGAAATCCGCCGCAACGTCACAATGATTTTTCAGGGCTTCAACCTGCTTATGCAGAGAAACTGTCTGAAAAACATCTGTCTGCCGCTTGAACTTGAGGGAGTAAATAAAAAGGACGCAAAAAAACGCGCGCTTGAATTGCTTGATCTGGTTGGTCTGAGCGACAAAGCCAAGGCATATCCGTCACAGCTTTCAGGCGGTCAGCAGCAGCGAATCGCTATTGCGAGAGCTCTCGCTACAAATCCCAAGGTGCTCCTTTGTGACGAGGCAACGAGCGCTCTTGACCCGAAAACCACACGTTCAATTCTTTCGCTTATTCGTGATATAAACAATAAACTCGGCATTACCGTAATAGTAATAACCCACCAGATGAGCGTTATTGAAGAAATCTGTGATAAGGTAGCAATTCTCGACAACGGCGAGGTTGCCGAAATAGGGGAGGTTGCCGAAATCTTCCGTTCTCCTAAGTCAAAAGCGGCAAAAAGTCTTGTATATCCCGAAGACAACGAGGTAGAGGTACATTCGGAATTTGCTCTGCGCGTTGTTTTTAACGGAGCGGAAGCTACCGATACGCCGCTTATCGCTCAGCTGGCAATCGAAAAGAACATCGCCGCGAATATTCTGTCAGCTTCAACAAAGAGCATAGGCAACAAGGCGCACGGCGTAATGATACTCAGCTTTGCGGACGAAAAATCTCTCGTTTCAGCAAAGCAATATCTCAATCAGATTGACGGCGTTTTGTCGGAGGAGGTAAAAAATGTTCGCTGAAATTTTTTCTCAGGAAGTAATTGACGAAACCCTTGATATACTCATAAATGAAATCCCGTATGCGCTCTGGGAGACATTTTATGTTACAATTCTTGCGACATTATTCGCGGTGATAATCGGATTGCCTCTCGGAGTACTGATAGTAGTCGGAGAAAAAGACGGCGTTTTGCCGCTGCCTAAGCCGATAATGTCTTTTTTGAATTTGTTGATTAATCTTCTGCGTTCCGTTCCGTTTTTAATTCTGATGATATTGGTGTTTCCGATAACGCGCTTCATTATAGGCACAACTGTCGGTACAACCGCGTCAATTGTTCCGCTTGTTATCGCGGCGTTTCCTTTTGTTGCTCGCCTTGTCGAAACAAGTCTGCGGGAGGTTGACCCCGGTATTATCGAAACAGCTCAGAGCATGGGAGCTTCACCGCTTCAGATTATTGTTAAGGTTATGATTCCCGAAAGTGTTCCGTCCTTGATTTCAGGAATTACGATAGCAATAACAACCATTCTCGGATACACGGCTATGAGCGGAATTATCGGCGGAGGCGGTTTAGGTAAAATCGCGATAAACTACGGATACTACCGCTACAAATACCTTGTTATGTTAATCGCGGTAATAATCCTGATTGTGCTTGTACAGCTGTTCCAGACTATCGGAACAAGACTTGCAAAAGCTATGGATAAGAGGTAGAAGCCTGTTTCAAAGAAATACTTATACCGCTGTTTGTATAATAAAAAATCTCCGCTTGGGATATTCCTAAGCGGAGTTATTGCTGTTAAACAGCTGAATATTCTTGTTCACAGCTTCTCATTGCTAAAATCGTCTGTTCAATCAGTTTGTTCAAATCCCACCCGAGCATCTGTGCTCCTCTCTCGATGACATCTCTCGAACATCCTGCTGCAAAATTCTTGTTTTTATACTTTTTCTTAACGGATTTCACTTCCATATCCTGAACGCTCTTTGACGGGCGCATCAATGCGGCGGCACCGATTAAGCCTGTCAGCTCGTCTACGGCGTAAAGCACCTTTTCCATTTCGTGTTCAGGTTCTATATCGACTGTGAGAAGATATCCGTGGCTTGCGGTTGCGTGGATAATTCTTTCGTCTATACCGCGCTGACTCATAATTTCCTGTTCCTTGATACAGTGCTGTTCGGGAAACTGCTCAAAATCCAGGTCGTGCAAAAGTCCTACAATACCCCAAAACTCTTTTTCTTCACCGTAACCGAGTAAATTGGCATAGTATTTCATAACGCCTTCAACCGTTACGGCGTGCTGCAGGTGGAAACGCTCTTTGTTGTATTCTGTGAGCAGCTCCCACGCGTCCTCCCGTGTTAAACTCATATTACCATCTCCGATTATTTGATATTACAGCTATTATAACGTGAGAACAGCAATTTGTCTAATAGGCTGTTTGTATTACCCGATATAGGTAAAAGCTATTATTTGTAAACATAGACAAACTGTGAGAGTTTTGATATACTTGATAGTAATAAAAGTCGGAGGTGTGCAAAATGATTTATGATTTTACCACAGTTATGGAGCGCCGCGGAAAAGACGCGCTTGCTGTTGACGCAATAGGTTCGTCTGTGAAATGGGCTGTTGTTCCCACTGCTCCTAAAAACGGCTTTTCACTTATTCCGATGTGGGTGGCGGATATGAATTTTGCGACTGTTCCGACAATTCCGCAGGAAATAATCAAAAGAGCGCAGCATCCCGCGTATGGTTATTATATCCCTGCAGCGGAATACTATAATTCAATTATAAGCTGGCATAAAAAGCGCAACGGCGTTACAAACCTTAACAGAAAGAACATCGGTTATGAGAACGGCGTGCTGGGATGTGTCAGCACGGCGATTCAGGCTTTTACAATGCCGGGTGAGAAGATTTTATTACACAGTCCCACATACATCGGCTTTAGCCATGTGTTGGAGGATACGGGACGTGTTGCTGAGTTAAGTCCGCTTGAAAAGGATGAAAACGGCATATGGCGGATGAATTATGAAGATATGAACAGCCGAATCAGAAAAAATCATATACATCTTGTTATCCTTTGCAGTCCGCACAATCCCTGCGGCAGGGTTTGGGAAAAGGAAGAACTCGAAAAAGCAATGGATATTTTCCGTGAGAATCAGTGTATTGTAATATCGGATGAAATATGGTCGGACATTCTTCTGAACGGTCACAAACACATCCCGACGCATAGTATATCCGAGGATGCGCGTAATAGGACGATTGCGGTCTACGCACCCAGCAAGACCTTTAATCTTGCGGGCTTAATCGGAAGCTATAATATTATCTACGATAAGTATTTATGTGACAGAATGCGCCGTCAGTCCGATATGAGCCATTATAATTCTATGAATGTGCTGTCTATGCACGCTTTAATCGGCGCGTATAAAAGCGAAGGTCATATATGGGTTGACGAGCTGTGTGAAGTGCTTTCGAAAAACATTAACTACGCGTATGAGATTATTGTAAACGAATTTGAAGGCGTTGAGCTATCGAAGCCCGAGGGAACCTATATGCTGTTTCTCCATTGTGAAGAATATTGTAAAAGACACCAAATCAGTATCGACGAGTTAATTCAAAGAGGCTGGGACGTCGGTGTAGCGTGGCAACAGGGCGCGCCGTTTTACGATGAATGGGGAATCAGAATGAATCTCGCGCTGCCTTATTCTCTCGTTGTTGAAGCAATGGACAGACTGAAAAAATATGTGTTTTTGAAGTAAAACAAAACAGCACGATAAACAGCCTCTCACATCTCGTGAGAGGCTGAAATTACGCAAAAATGTTCTTTCCCGATATGTTTATGCGCATACTCTATGCATAAACATCCTGCCGATTGCGCTAACAACTCTAAGGGCAAGACTACGACAAACGTCGCGGCCTTGCCCTTTTCTTTTTGGTGTTGTGTTGTTGTGTTTTAGGGATAAAACCCATAGAATCGAATAGAAATTGTTCCATCGAGCCGTAGCCCGTTAAAGATAAATCAAACGGCTACAGAGGCAAATCAGAGGAAATGCCCACTTTACGCTGTGCTAAAAACCGCATAAAATGGCGGTTTTTTGTTGGCGATTTTATGCCTATTTCGAGTCTCTATTTTCAGAGTTTATTTAGAGTAGATGAAATAGCCTATTTATAGTTTGAACAAGCTTTTTCCAATAATTTAAAATCACAGCTGTGCTTAGTAAGCTCAGGATACTTTCCGCTTATTACACGCAAATATGTATTTTTAGCTGCCTTATAAATCTTATCGCGGTTCCTTCTGCAAAACGCCAATTCCTTGCTGGCGTGAGCTCTGTTTTGAACTGTCGGTAAGTCAGCGATATTCAAACGGTACAGACATCTGGCAGGAACAGGAATCATATAGTTAAAACGAATTGAGCCTAATACTTTGTTGTCCTTCTTATCCCTTAAAAGAATCAAATCCTGCTGTGCTCTTGAATATGAGGAAACAGGTACAAAATATGAAATCTCATTAATCATCAAAACCGCACCGAATACAAATTTTTGAGTATTCCAATAATGAACATTTGGTACACAGGTGTATCCGCGGTTTTCTGTTTCAATTCGTTTTAAGTACTCGATATAGTCATTATCTACATAGAAAAAATCTGTTCTTGTATTAGGTTCCGTTATCATTATAAACTCCTTATAGTTAAACAAAAAAGGGAGAAGACTCGCCTCTCCCTTCCGTGATTGCTTCAAGTCTGCACTTAATGGCGGTGAGCGCCAATAACTAAGTCTGCGCTTAATGGCGGTGAGCGCCAATAACTAAGTCTGCACTTAATGGCGGTGAGCGCCAATAAAACGAGCAATCTTCGTTTGTCAATATTATTATACTTGCCAAACAATATTATGTCAAGCAATTTCTTCCTGACAGTTAAGATTATGGTTGAGGTTATTTAATATTTTATGCAGTTTTTTCTGTGCGCTGTCCTCGGTAAGGTTTAGCAGGAGCGAGGCTTCACGGATAGTTTTCTTCGGCTTATTACCGAGACAGTCGGTACAAATACCTAGTGTGTATTCGATGAGCTTCCTGTCAGAAGGTTTGAGGGAGGCAAGCGCCGTCAATAACTTTTGATTGCGTTCTTTAATAAAATATGCTTGTTCGGGAGTACGGTATAAAGTATCGCCCGATATATGTATCAGGTTCTCGTTTGCCTGATTATGTATATCAAGATTGTTAACGGAGCTGAATTCCGCGGAAGCGTTCAGACAGTTTATCACCGTCCGCTCGGTAATTTTAAGCTCAAGGGCGATTTCACTGATTATTTCGCCGTAGTTTTTTTCTGTTTTCTGATTGAACAGATACATTACTTTACGCATATTAGAGTAGTGGTTAGCGTTATCAGGCGAGATATTTCCGCAGTTTTGGCGGACATAGTTATGCCATTCGCGCTCACAGTCGTATTTTATCAGCTGCAGCAGAGGTAGTTCAGAATCATAGTTCTGCAGCCTTTCCCACAGGAGAGAGGAAAAAATCTGCTTTAAATCATCAAGCCGTTCTCTGTCTAATCCGTATTTAGCAATAAAATTTTTTGCTATACGATTGAGCTTTGGCTCATAAAAATGCAGGAACTCAAGAAAATATTTCTCGTCCTTCGTTTCTAAGTATCGTGTAAAATAATTATTATAGTTATTTAATCGTTTCGGCTTACTGTCAAGTCGATATATCCATAGCCCTTTCATAAACTCTTTTTAATTCCATATCCTTTTCGTATTCGTTTTTCGCGTATTCAAAATCATACTTTGTTCTGTCAAAATACTCATCAATCAACGCCTTAGCCTTGGCTGATACGATCTCATCGTATTTGCCGAGGCTTTTGTTTTTTCTGATAGAATCCGCGCGTTTTTTCCATAACAGATAGTACGGACTATCCGACTTCTTTTGGCTGGGCATTTTCTCCTTAGTGATTTCGGGGTGCTTTGCGACATAGCTGCACGGCACTCCGTATTTGGGATTAACTTCGCTGCAGTATATCTGCTTGTGAGCGCTTTTCATAAGAAAATATCTGTCACAGATTTTGCATTGCCATATGTAGTGACCTGCGGAAAGCCCCTCAAATAAGTCCGTCAGCAAATAGTCCTTTAAACTGCTGAAAAACATCTTACGCACTAATATATTATTGCCGTCAGAATTTGTAACAATGGGTACAGAGGTAATCTCTGAGCGCAAGGTTGAAGGGCTGTAGTCATGAACGTACTTCATAACCTCATCATTAAGAAACGCCTTATAACTGGACGCAAGAGCATGCTTTGTCCTAGCGTTATTTTTCATTATCTCACGGGTAAGATGAAACACAAGCGAATAATAATAGTCAACCGCCTCGTTTGCCGCGCAGAGATACAAACCGTACCCTAGTAATGATTCGTAATCTATTGAGGCGTAAGCAAGTTTTTCCGCTCTTTCCAAATCAAGCATTTCAGGCTCACTGGTAAGAATATGATTGTAATCTTCGTAGAGATCAACCATTTCACTGGTAAAGTATTTATCCTTTTTCCCGATTTTCTTATCCCATCCCAATAATATAAATAACTCATATTTGCAAAAGAACGACAGAGCTTCGTTGAGCTTGTCTCGATATTCTAGCAATACGTCTCTGTCGAACTTATTAATCAAACTTTCAACCAATCTATACAATTCCTCAAATACCTTTTTATCAGCAAAACGGAAGTCGCAGTTAGCTGTCAGAAATGCGGTATACCCCAGGGGATACTCATTGTCAGCTACAATAAAGCTTTTATTCTTGAATATTACGCTGAAAGGAAATCCTTTGTTAAGATGATTATTTACGTTATTCTTTAACTCCATTTTTACTCCTAAAACAAATGTTTTAAAAATTATAACACAAATGTTCTAAAATCACAAGCCCCTAGGAAACATTTTTTGATAGTCACAGGAAAATCAGGAATTTTAAGAATTTTTGACATTTATATAGTGAAAGGCAAAAAAGCCTTGAAATTATTGAGATAGGAGGTGAAAAAATGTTATCTCAAGAAAAAATCGCGGAGCGTTATCCCGACACCTTCATAATCAGAGACGGCTGTCTGTACCGCAATACTATAGGGAACGGCAACGGTAAGATAACCAAGCTCTGTAACTTTGCTCCGTTCATATCGGTAGAGAAAACCGTTGATGACGGCGCGGAGGAAGTAAAACTTCTGACTCTCTCGGGTGTACACGCTGACGGAAGCGTTCTTCCCGAGGCTGACGTGAGCGGCAGCGAGCTTACAACTTTCAACTGGCTGATACAGAAGTGGGGAGCTAAATGTATCCTTGAAGTAGGAACATCGGTCAAGGATTATGTCCGCTATCTGATTCAGCAGACAGCAGAATACGCTAAGCAGGTAATTGTTTTCGAGCACACAGGTTGGAAGAAGATTGACGGAGAATGGCATTACCTTTTGCCCGCTGACGAAAAGTATGATGTTCAGCTCAAGGGTAAGCTTACGGCATATCGTAAGGAAAACTATTTTAATATTTCCGACTTAGAGAAGACATACAACCTGATAGAATTGATACCCGCGCCGAAGGAGATTATCTATACTCTTTTGGCTTTTACATTTCTGACTCCTCTGAATGAGTTTATGAAACAGGCTGGTTGTATGCCGAAGTTTGTAATAAACATTATCGGCAGAACGGGAACGCGCAAGAGTACATTGGCGGCACTGTTCCTTTCGTTTTTCGGGAACTTCAATTCGGGAAATCTCCCGCTGAGCTTTCGTGATACGTCGAACAGTATTATCCATAACTCTTTCGCGCTGAAGGATGTGCTCACCTGTATTGATGACTTCCACCCGAGCGGACGCGACGACGAAAAAAAGCTGACCGCGACGGCGCAGTCAATTATGAGAGCTTACGGTGACAGAACAGGCAGAGGCAGGCTGAGAAGCGACTCAACATTAATGGAAGCAAGACCGCCTCTCGGCAACGCAATTATTACTTCTGAGTTTCCGCCGAACATAGGCGAGAGCGGAACGGCTCGATATTTTTCTTTGACACTTAAGGACGGCGATATTGACCTTCAGACGCTGACCAAGTTTCAGCACTTGGCTGAACAGGGTGTTTTCAGGAGAACTATGTATGCCTACACAGAGTGGCTTAAGGACTTTTTAACTGATGAAAATATTAATAGATTTGTCAAATTACTGAAATCATCGTTTGAGGTTTACAGAGATGAATTCAGAAACAACTCAGTTGATTGTCACGGCAGAATACCTGAAATAGTTTCCTGCTTAAAAATCGGTATGAAGTTATTTCTTATGTTCCTGACTGATTATAAAGTTGCGAAAAAAGAGTACGCTGAAGCAATAGAAAATCAGTATGAAATAATACTCAACGAAATAGCTTCTCATCAGAGCGACAATATCGAAAGCGAGAGACCGACTTCGGTTTTCGTTAAAAAGATTTATTCTCTTATTGAGTCAGGCGCGGTAGCGGTTATGAAAACCAATTCCGAGACAGAATTCTTACCGAGTAACTTTGTCGGTTGTGAAGATGATGATTATCTTTATCTGAACAAAGAAACTGCTCACCGCGCGGTTAAAAAACTTTGCGATGAGCAGGGCGAAATATTTAACATCTCAAGTAAAGCGCTTGTAAAACAGCTTGCGGAAGAAGGTTTAATAAAAACACTGCCGAGCGGCAACACCATCTCGCTCAGGTTTGCGGGAAAGAACAGAAGGTATATAGCTCTAAAGAAAAACCTGATTGAGTTCATTTTAAACGGAGAGTAGTTCAATTCGAAATTCGCAATGCGTAATTCGTAATTACCTGTTCAGGTTAACCTGTCCTCTATATCCAAAACTTCACAGGACTTTATACGCGCGGGGGATATGGTTGCTTGATAGGAACGTTCACAAAAGGCGGGGATATATAAAAATTATCTGTGGCATCTGAGGCAAGGATACTTAAGCCTTGATAAACACTGACTTTTTTCTGCCGCAGATTGTTAAAAACTTCTGTGGCAAACTGTGGCGCTGCCGCAGATAATTTATAAATGCATCAGTTGTGCCGCAGTTAGCAAAACTTCTGAAGCCCTGATAAACACTGAAGATTTTGTTATCTGCCTCAGTTGCCGCAGAAAAATAACACATACCCCTAAAATTATGGCTGGGATAACTTTGGGACAATTATATGATCGTTAGTTATTGCCAGTTTCGCCTTTGTCTTACGACCTCCCTTTTCGGGAGGGCGCGGCAACGACGTCGGGCTAGGCCCATACCCATATTATTTAATTATTTTGGAGGTGATTATTATATCAAACACATTACGTAATTTAATTTTGTCAGCGAGAGTTTCGGCTGACGAAAAAGAAATAATTGAGCGCAAAGCCTACGAAAGCTATCGAACTGTCAGCACTTATCTGCGTGAGTGCGGGCTTGAAAAGAAAATAGTTTCGGTCAGAGGCTTGGATGCAGTCGCAACAGAAATGCGGCGAATCGGTAACAATATCAATCAGCTCACGCGCGCCGTGAACTCGGGACAGATCTACTCAATTAATTTATATGAAACACAGGAAAGGCTGGGTGAGCTATGGCGATTATTAAATTTGTTAATTCGGGAAGCCCGATGACCGTGAGCCACGGTAGCCGATTCCGACTTTGGAATCGTTTCTTATTGAGCAGAACATCATCAACGGCGGGAGATAAATTGATCGGAAGGACGGTGAAGATATGGCTATTGTAAAGTTTGTTACAGCGGGTTGTCCTATGAATAATATTTTTGGTTACGTCACCCGCGACGAAGCAACCGAGCGAAAACTGATTGACGGTTTGAATTGTTCTCCCGAGACCGCACTGGAGGAATTCAGATTTGTTAAAGGTCAGTATGGTAAGAATGACGGCAGAAGCTACTATCATATCATCCAGTCCTTCGCTCCCGATGACAAACTTTCTGTTGAGACCGCGCACGAAATCGGGATGCGGTTGGCTGAATATTTTCCTGATTACCAGGTGCTTGTAGCAACGCATGACAACACAAAATGTCTTCAATACGAGTTTTGTCAAGGGTATTTTCTACCAAAGTTGTATATTTTTTCTGTGCATTACAGTTAAATGCCGACTATGCTTTCTAAGTAAAAGTACAGTCGGCTATTTTTAACAAAATTCTACTATGAAGACTGGATTTGTTAAGGGCGTTTTCTGCTAAAGTTACGCTTAATAATTTTGGCAGAAAGTAACCATTAGTCCTTATAGGATTTATAAGAATTATATTATCTATTATTCGATTTTAATATCGCTTATCTTATACATTCCTTCATACAAATTCACTTAGAAATGTATTTCAATTAATTTCCTAACAGGAAAATCGCACACCATAAAATTAAATGTTTCATTTTCAATTCGATGATTCAATCCACTAGTGTTTACAGCTTCATCCACCGCTTGCGCAACAAAAGGCAGATCTAATGTTACTTCTGTATTTTCTCTAAGTTTTAATATAATCAGCACTTTCCCATGGGTAGGATAAATTAAACCGGCAATTAAACGCATGATCATCGTTTTCCCCGAACCGTTTATTCCCTTAAGTCCGACAATTGTATTAGATTTTATATGAAAACTGATATCTTTTATTACTTCATTTCTTCCAAATTTTTTTGAAACACGATCAAATGTGATTTCCATTTACTGCCCTCTTTTCAATATATCGTCGATTGTACGAAGGAGCTTGACCCCATGACAGAGGGTATGCTGAAAATGATGGGCGTATTCAGCGAGCTTGAGCGCAACATCATCAGCCAGCGCGTCAAAAGCGGCTTGCAGAACGCCAAAGCCAAAGGCGTACCCATTGGCAGACCTGCGACCTCGGAGGATAGGATTCCGAGCATCTTTTTCAAATACTATCCGAAGTACAAGCGCGGCGAACTCAACAAGTCTGAATTTGCAAGGCTCTGTTCAGTGTCCTACCCAACGATTTTCAAGTACATCGCTATCGTAGAAGGACAGTAATATCCGGCAATGGACAAATTGTCCACTTTTCAAGATAACAAAAGGCGGCTCAACTGCGAGCCGCCTGAAATGTTTTCTGATATGCTATATTGATGTATTCATTTTTAGATTGCTCCACGAACATATCTTTATATCCGTTATTAAGCCGTTTACACTTCATGCAGTATACTTCACGACCGAGATTGATACACTCCGCGCACGTCTTTTGATTATCCATTACTCAAAACTCCTTCATTAACATTGGATTTCAAAACGAACAGGAACTATTATAGCACGGGGTATTTGATCGTTGAGTGCATTTTAGAATTAACCCAAAATTTATACACATAAGTACTTAATTTCTTGAAAAATAATTCTTATTAAAGATATTATTTATACATAAGATTTAGCAGCGTTTCGTTTATCTGGAAACGCTGCTATTGTTTTAATGATATGAGGTTCTAATTCTTCTGTTTCTTTCATTGGCTAGAGTAATAAAGACAATAAGCATGAAATAATGACTTTTTTCAACTGCTTTTATATAATAGGTATAGATTTTGTCGATTTTGAGTATTCGTCAAGTGGAATACTCTACGAAAAAGAAGTTTGTTTTAGGGGCTGGCTCAAAACTTGAAAGAGTTTTGGGCCAGTTTTTTGCAAAAAAATACGAGAGGCTATGAAACCTCTCGCAGTTGGTGTATCTCCTCGGGTTTACTGAATGAAAAACAGGGGGCCGGCTCAAAGCCCAACCCCTACATACTTATAAC
>JAHLAX010000105.1 GCA_020625875.1 bacterium
ATCCAAAAGATACAGATATCAAGGATTATTACAGAATTACATAATTTTTATATTTTATCACAGGAAGAATGAACGAAATCAGAAAAGCCATTGAAGAAAAAATCAAAGAGCTTGAATGGAAAAACAACCTAAGGAGCTTAGAGATTATTGAATGGCTAAAGAATGAACTACTAACTAAACTACCTGAAGAAAAGAAGGAAGAAGTAGTAAAAGAGGTTAAGGTAGAAATCCCTGAAGAAAAACCTGCTAAAAAGAAGATTAGTTTTAAAAAGAAGTAGTATGTTCATTGAATTCACTCCAACAGAAAAACAAGCAGAGGCTCTTAAATATTGGATGGATGATACAACAACAGAAATCTGATTTTGATGAGCAGCAGGATGAGCAAAATCTTGGTTATGAGTATTTGCCATTTTCTCTGCTTGTTTAGAATTACCTTGAAGCAGATGGGTAATATGAAGAAAGGAGCTAATTAATTTAAGAAGAACAACATTAGCAACTTATTGGAAGATGCTAAAGTTTTATAATGTGCCAAAAGAACGATGGGGAGAGCTTAATTGACAAACTAATACTATCAAATTTCCTAATGGGAGTGAGATATTGTTATTAGATTGTGCAGCTCAAACATCTGACCCAGAATGGACTAGGTTTTGAAGTTTGGAATTAACAGGAGCATTTATTGATGAGGCTAATGAGGTTGATGCTAAATGAGTTCAGATGTTAAAGACAAGAATCTGAAGGCAGAACACATTCACAGTAAAAGATAGATTAACAGGAGAAGAAAAAACCATAACTAAATGCCCAAAGTTTTTAGAATGTTTCAATCCTAATAAATGACATGTATATAATGATTACTATAAACCTTGGAAGGATTGAACATTACCATCATATAGAAAATTTGTTAGAGCAACAGTATGAGATAATCCTTACATATCAAAGAGTTATATAGAACAGTTAGAGAGAAGTGATGAGATAACAAAGCAAAGATTATTGTATGGGAATTTTGATTATGATGATACACCATGAAAGTTGTTTAGATGGGATGAGATAACAGATTTATTTACAGCAAATGTTATAGAGGATAATACAACATATATTACTTGTGATGTAGCAAGATTAGGAGAAGATAAAACAGTAATTATTGTATGGAAGTGAATGAAGTGAGTAGAAGTAAAAACATATCAATGACAAACAACAGACCAAACTGTAGCAGTGATTAAAGATTTAGAGAGTTATTATCATTGTAGAAGAAGTCATATCTGTATAGATAGTGATTGAGTATGATGTCTAACAAAGTGAACTCAAGTAATGACTCTGAATGGATGGAAGAATATAGAGGACATTCAGATTTGAGATACTGTTTATTCTAAGGATAAAGACTGAAAAGTTTGTATAGAAAAAGTAAACGATTTACAAACTCATGATAACACATTAGTATTAGAATCAGATAACTGATACAAATTCAGTAAATCGCATTTCTTACCAATAAGAACTCGTAAAGAGCATTCTGTGCAGCTATACAGTTGGGACCATGTTATGAAACCGTGAAAGTGAAAAAGACCAAAAGCATATCTTTTACAAAATGATTTCGTACGGGAAGGAAAAGATTTTATTTTTGTGTGAGAGAATACTGTAAGAGAAATGCCTAATGGATGAGTGAATGTATTTGATAATTGAAAAACAATTCCATGAGTTAAATTAGCCAGACTTTTGGGATGGTTTATTTCTGAGTGATATTTTGATGGTAGATATTTCTGTATCTGCCAAGCTACTAAAAGTCCGTTCAATGATGAGATAGATAAAGTAATCGCTGATTGTTGACTGAGAGCTAGTAAATGACAACAATGAGATGAATACTTTTGGAAGATTTGAAACAAGCCGTTATTAGAGTTTATCAAAAAAGAATGTTATGTTGAATGATGCGATAAGCATATTGCTTGGCATAAGAAAGTCCCTGAGTTTATAAAAATGTGAACTAAGGAGATAATAACAGCTTTCTTAGACTGATACAGAAAATGAGATTGACATATTCATAAATGAGCATGAATGCCATATTATTCAACTAGCAGTAGACAATTAGCTGAAGATGTTTTAGAGTTAATCTACAAGAAATGATGATATGGGAACATAATGCTTCATGCTGCTAAGTGAAGTAAAACAGTTATAGAGTGAAGAACAGTAGAAAGGAAAAAAGATGTTTGGTGCATCTACGAATACAAAAATCCTAACATCACAATAACTCCTAAGTTAGTAAATCAGTATGAAGATACAGTTTATGATATGAGAATATCGTGAGATACAAAGTTATTCATGTGTAGATTTTCAGACTGAAGATGATTCTGGAGTCATAATTGATGAGTGGCAGACCAATTAAGAGGATGTATAAATTTTGTAAATAATAGCTCTCCGATATTACAATGAGATGAAAAAAAGAATTATTCTAATT
The DNA here is from genome assembly GCA_020625875.1 of bacterium. Lineage (GTDB taxonomy): Bacteria > Bacillota > Clostridia > Oscillospirales > Acutalibacteraceae > Ruminococcoides. The sequence continues at coordinate 2,444 of JAHLAX010000105.1, forward strand.
TAAAAACACAATGTTAC
>JAHLAX010000149.1 GCA_020625875.1 bacterium
AACAAAGTTTCACGAAAGAAATGCGGGGTGTATTACACCATGTCGGAGGTATGCCCAAAATGCCCCCTTGTATGTATTTACATATTATTAACAATTATGTTAATACATACGGCAATCTTTTAACGCAATATGTATTGTCATATCAGGATTTTTTCGTACCTTTGCACTATAGTTAGGAACCCACATAGAACCCCGAGATAGGAGCGGGCGAGGTCTTTGACATACTGACACAACGAACGAGCGGCATTATTTCGTACTATTATATTAATTTAGAAGTTGCGCCCGACACGTACCAGGGATAAAACGATGACGCATAAACAAGCATTGAAGATGCGCGCTGCAATTCACGCGCTTTTCTCTTTCAGTTCCGATGGACGCTACGAAGTAGCAATCAAGAAACGTTTCACCGGGACAGACCAAGACGATTGGGAAGTTCACCTCTTCATCAGAGAAGAGAAACGCTCAGGACTTATGGACTGCGCACTACTTAGCCACGCGATTGAGCAAATCTCAACCGACCTGCTTGCAGTAGAAAGCGAGTACGACATGAGTACTTCAGAGGAACCCGTTAGGGTACCATCATTCAAAATTTGGTAAGGGGGTCACCCCTTACCTTTCAACCGATAGTGTTAAACGTAAATTTACCGAATATGAGATCAATTATTAAAAGGGAGTTGGCAGATGGCTCCTTTGAATATCTGCACCGAGATTTTCCACGCTTGGAGTTCATCAGGGATGAGCGCTTGGCATTAAGAATGGATTTCGACAAGGCCCTGCGGATTTCCCTCGCGATGGGCACGATGGGCATTAGGCACTCTATCGTAACAAAGAAAGAATGGGAACCAGTAGAAACCTCACATATTTGTTTAAGCGATGATAAATGAGTATTTGAACTATCTCCGCAATATCCGAGGATTGAGCGAGAACACCACGATGGGGTATGAAAAAGACCTCCACAAGTTCCTGAAATGGATTCGTGCTAACCATCAGGATGCACGCTGGAGCACCATCACCAGAACACACCTCGACCAGTTCATCACGGAACTGGCCGAGGAAGGTTTAAAGCCTGCATCGACAAATCGGATTTTGTCGGCCATTAGCGGGCTTTACGGCTACATGAAGCGGCAGGGGTTAGATGTTGAGAACCCCGCCAAGTTTGAGAGCAGGCGCAAGGTTGCAAAGGCTCTGCCGAATACCATCCCCGTGGAGGATCTTCGCAGAGCCTATGACCACACCACTGGAGCCGTTCACACCATGATTGGCCTTTTGGTCACAACGGGCATCCGCATTCAAGAACTTTTAGATCTAAATTGGGAGGACATCGATTTCAAGGATCACTCCTTGAAAATTTTCGGTAAGGGTGCCAAGGGTCGCGTGGTCTATACCACTCCCGAGGTTTTGGCAGATCTCGCCATCGTCAAAAACCAATTGCACCCGTCAGGCCGCATGTTTTGGTTTGACCAAAGAACGGCACGGCACATGCTTTGGGAGGTCTTGAAGGATTTTAGCCAGGCACCCCAACTCTCACCCCATGCCATCCGTCACACGATGGCCACCAACATGGCCAAACGGGGTGCCAATGTGGTTATGATTGGCACCATCTTAGGCCATGAGCACCTGAAGACTACACAAAAGTACATCGACATGGCCCAAGTCGAAACACGGCAGGCCTGCCAACAGTACACCATGTTCAACTAATCAATATTTAATTATGGCAAAACAGAAAGAAGAAAAGGCCCGTGTGCGCAAGGTGTACGCGGCCAATGGTGAAAGGGGTCAAATCCCCTTCACCTTTCGTTTAGACAACGAAAATGTGGAATGGCTGCATCAGCAGCACAACAAAGGGCGGTACCTTAACGACCTTATCGCAGAGCATCGCAGGCAATGCCTTGGGCAATGACCTGGGATGCTGGGGGTGGCTTCGGCCACCCTTTTTTTATCATCGCACTGGAAGGTGTTGCGGTTCCTGCGACGTGTCGCAGGGTTCGGAACATCTTCCAGCGCGAAACCATTTTCGCCCGCATGGTCAACCCGTCAGGCTGGAGCCTGCCCCTCGCAGTCGCGCCCCGCCAACGCTGGAGCCTTCGCCCCACCGAAGCGGCAGCAACCTTAATAAACTATACCATTTTAAAAACACCGGGTTTTGGGGCATAGCCCCAAGGACGATGGGGCATCAGAACACATCAATCTACTGCAGTACGTGATACATTTGGATCACCTGCGCTCGATGGGGGGAGGGG
>JAHLAX010000220.1 GCA_020625875.1 bacterium
AGTCGGCATCCATCCCAAGAAATTTCGCACCACATGACCGGCATCTATACAATGTGCAATCGTCCATTATGTGTACCGAAAGCACAACTGCTCCACACCTTCTAAGGCAATGCGCTTTCCAGTCTCGGCATTTGCCCTCACATGTACCGGCTGCCAGACACTATCACGCAGTCTCCGTTCCCGTTCGCACGGATTCCAGCCGCACGTTTCACATGCGTAATTACAATCCACAGACGGGAATACCGTAACCTCTTTCTTCTTTTTCTTATCAAACACCGCGATAGCGCACGGTGCTTGGATCGCAAGTTTGGTATCATTGATACCCATATTTACACCTTCCATTTCTCAGCGAGATCTTTTAGGATCTCAGTCATTTTTTCTGGAGAAACACCGAAGTTTTTGGCAACAAGCTCGGTTTTCTCCCGTTCATAATTCCGCAGTCTCATCTCATACGGAAGAGATTTAATCGGAATCTTGCCCAGTTTTACTGGCATCTTCCTTCGCCTCCCTCCTATCTGCCACGATCACATGAATCGTGGCAATCGCAAACTCTGCTGCCAGAGTCGCAATGACACCGAACCAGAACGACGATACATACATCAGGCATCACCCTCCTTCGGTCTTCTCATGGTAACGAATAACCGTCCGTGGCAATCGTCACCGCACATTTCCGATGCCTCAACAAACGAGGCCAGGGACATAAACAGCTTATTGTCTGTTACCTGATGACCGTTCACCCTGATACTGCCGGTCTTCCACTTGAAACCGAACCACTTCAGTGCTTCTTCAAGAGACTTGTTGTCTCTGAAGTCCCAGTTGATTTTTCTGTTTCCATCGAAAAGAATGACGTTTACGAAACTGTTTTTGCTCATATTCCCTCCTACTTTTTGATTTTCAGTCGTTTATCGACTCGCCGCTGAGACTCGGTAATGAATCCCAGGACTTGATTGTCCCTGTTCTGCTCGTCTCGGATTGCCTTAGCCGCATCATCGGTTTTTTGCCTCCATGCGGCATAGACCTCGCATTTACCATGACACCCAGGATGTCTCTCCGGCGGTTTACACTGCCTACATGGGCATTTGTCGTACATTCCCATATCAATGCACCAACGCTTCCGTAATTTCGTTCCAGGGAATTCCGAAGTGTCTACTGAGAACATCCAGATCCTTTACCGTGAACAATTGTGGATCTTTCATTCTTTTTCTCGCGGTCACCGGACTAATTCTCAGCACCGGAGAAATCTTTGTCCCATTCAGCCCATAACCCTTAAGCGTCTTTTGCAATCGACCGAACTTCGGTTCTTGCTGTTTTAATCGAGGCACTCTCTTCCCTCGCTTTCCTGATAGTACGAAACAACTGCATGTAGTTGTTCTTGTTTAATGTTGGCGAACCGACTGACTGGCGATTACCCGTGAACGTTCTGTTCTTTGCCATCAGTCAGATAGAGTAATAGTACTCAATACGACCATCTCTCATGACATCCCAGAAATCACCAGCGATAGAGACATTGTCGATATGGTTTAGAAGCTCATCCTCTGACATAAAGCTCGGAGTCATCTCTCCGGTCTTTTCATTAAATCCCTGATACATTGTTTTCCCCTTTCGTTTCACCAATCAGTTCATGATCTCATCGAGTGTGATATCAAAAAAATCACACACCTTCTTCAAGGAATCCACTCTCGGATTGGAATCCTTCCAGTGCTTGACAGTCCCATTGCTAAGTTCGCAAGCGACCTCAAGTGCGCGGATACTAATGTTCTTTTCCTTACACAGATCTACAATCTTCTGATAGATCACTGTCTCACCTC
>JAHLAX010000135.1 GCA_020625875.1 bacterium
ACAAGGTCATCAAGGGCTATAACTTCAAAAAAACCGCATAGCTATGCCAAATTGGGCTTACAGTGACGCAACAGTAACAGGACCGAAAGAGTCCTTGAAGAAAATGCTTGATTACGGCAAGGACCACATCAGGCATTTCAGTGACGGTGACGCAATAACATTGGGCTCCTGGATTCCAAGGCCGGAGACCTATGACAAGTACGACACCACCAACTACCCGAACGGTGAAAAGCTCGTTATCGGTGAGAAATACAACGACGAGACTATTACCGAAGAACTCATTGAACGTTTCAAGCAGGCCACCAAGGAACAGCGTGAAAAATACGGCGCTGTCGGCTGGTACGAATGGAACTGCAAGAACTACGGTTGCAAGTGGGATTGTCCGCTTTGCATCGTAGAGAAGGAAGACAGCATCGAGTTCTCCATCCAATCACCTTGGGGAATACCGGACGTATGGTACAAGAGAATGTCCGAAATGTATCCCGATCTGGTGTTCACGGTCAAGGCAGACTTTGAGTTGGACGATCAGTGGTATGTCCTTGAATGGCGCAACGGTGTTTTCACCCAACTCGACACCGGTTATTTCGAGTACGTGGAAGCGGACGAAGCTGAAATTGAAAAGGCCGAAAAAACCGTCCGTGAAGCCTTGAACAACACAGACGACGACGGTCTTCCGTTCTAAGTCAAAATAAGCCCGTAGGAGCCCCTTTAAGAACTGATACGATAAGTTTGTCCAGTTTTATATTCGGGTCGTTTTTAGAGGGGTTTCTGGGGCAAATACAAGGAAACTATAAAGGATTGTAAATATGGGAAAGTTTAATGCGGAGTTCCGGCGTTTGTACTGGCTCCAGAGGTTTTTGGATACCTTGCCTGATCCACCGAAGAAAGAAGTGCCGTTCGCTGAGTTGACAGACGAACAAAAGGTCGCCAGGTACTGTCACAGGGCTTTCTACATCCTCACGGGTGAGAAGTTCGATAAGAAGAAATTCAATGATATGATGCGACCACCGCAACCGTAGTATGGCAGATTGTGTAAGTAAGGAACGCAGACGGGAACTAAACCGCCGTTGGAAGGAGGCACACCCTGGTTACATGCTTGAATGGCAGCGTAACCATCGGGAGAAGACCAGGGCGTACTCCAAGAGATACTATGACCAGGGAAAGGTCGATTACGATCAGGTGAAGGATAACGTGAACCGCTACCACCAGACACCGAAGGGGCGGTCACAAAATCTACTTACAAGTTATAGGCAGTTCGATAACCGAAAGGGCTTCGAGTGCGATCTGACTGCCGAGTACATTGAGAATGTGATTACAACGCAACATTGTGTCTGGTGTGGCGAGGACGACTGGCGAGTCCTCGGTCTTGACAGAATTCGTAACGACAGAGGACACACAATCGGTAACGTGATGTGCAGTTGCCGGTCCTGTAATACCAAGAGGGCCCAGAGAACCGTTCAGCGAAACCTGGATGAGCGTCTCGGACGTGATCTTGAAGAATGGATTGAAACCAATAAGGAATTACTTCCAAGAAATATAAAATCGATATTATGAAACCACAGACAAAGGAAGAGGTGCTTGCCTGCCTCAATGAAAGCATCGAAAACGGCAAGAAGATCGTCCAGATCATTGCAACCGCTGACGAACGCATCAACGGTGGTGACCCCAAGTTCGCTGAGAACGTCCTTGAAAACAAGCATCGCCTCAGACTACTTAAGTGCTACGCCGAAGAGGAAGGTGAGGACAGCCCTGGATTCCTTGAAGTGTACTACGACCTTAACGAGGAA
>JAHLAX010000040.1 GCA_020625875.1 bacterium
ACGACAGCATAAGAACCGCCGCGACAACCAACGCCGCGATTCTCAGCATATTCTTTTTCATATTCTTTCCTCCTATATAGTACCCCTTTTTAAAGGGAGCTAACTGATAACTAACTACTGACTACTAAATACTAACTACTGCCCTAACGGGCGAGCTTTATTAGTTTATTACTAAAAAGCGTTTTTGTCAATGTATAAATTGACTAAAAATGGCGTTTGTGGTATTATTATTCAGAATGGAGTGACAAAATATGCGAATTGTAATAAAAGTCGGCACATCCACCCTCGCTCATGACACAGGACTGCTCAATATCAAGCGGGTAGAGAATATGTGCAAGGTGATTTCCGACCTCAAAAACGCGGGGAACGAGATTGTGATCGTGTCCTCGGGCGCTATCGGAATGGGTCTCGGAAAGCTCGGAATAACCAAAAAAGACAACGATATTCCCACCAAGCAGGCTGCCGCGGCTATCGGGCAGTGCGAGCTTATGTATACCTATGACAAGCTCTTTTCCGAATATAACCACACCGTGGCTCAGATTCTTATGACAGGCGCTTACGTCACAATCGAGGACTACGGCAAGAACCTCAACAACACGCTGTTCAAGCTGCTTGAGCTTGGCGTTATCCCGATTATCAACGAGAACGACACCGTCACCACGGACGAGATTGTAATCGGCGACAACGACACCCTCGGCGCCACAATCGCCAACACCGTAAAAGCCGATTTGCTGATTCTGCTCTCTGATATAGACGGGCTGTTCACGGGCGACCCGCGGGTTGACAAAAACGCCAAGCGTATTGATGTTGTTGAGGAGATTACCGAAGAAATCGAAAAACTCGCCGAAGACCGCGGTTCAATCCTCGGCACGGGCGGTATGATTACCAAAATCAAGGCCGCTAAAATCGTCACCGAAAACGGCATAGATATGGTAATCGCCAACGGCAAGAACCCCGAGATTATGTACGATATAATCAAGGGCAAGGGCGTTTGCACAAGGTTTATAGGAAGAAAGATTAAAGCCTCGCCGAGAGGAGAGGCAATTACTGAAGAATAAGCCTTCCCCGTTGGGTGTGTCCCCTTTTAAGGGGACCGAAATCTTTGATTTCGAGGGGTTATTTAGTTCAACTTGTTGAACGGTTCTCTTTATGAACGTTCATAATAAGGAAGAATAATCCCCCAAAATCAAGCCCAATAGGCTAATGATTTTGACCCCTTTAAAAAGGGGTACAACAAGGAGAGATTCATATGACAACCCAGGAACTTTTAATCAAAGCGAAAGCGGCGAAAGCCGAGCTAGGTCTTGTATCGACCGAAAAAATCAACGAGGCGCTCAACGCTATGGCGGACGCGCTTGTTAAAAACACAGACAACATACTCAAAGAAAACGAAAAAGACATAGAAAACGCCAGAGGCACTGTAAGCGACGTTATGATTGACCGCCTCTCGCTCTCGAAAGAGAGAATCGAGGGTATGGCTCAGGGCGTGCGCGAGGTCGCCGAGCTCGAGAGCCCTGTCGGAAAGGTGCTTATGCGTACAGTCCGCTACGGCAACCTCGTAATCGAAAAGACAGCTGTTGCCCTCGGCGTTGTGGCTATCATCTATGAAAGCCGTCCCAACGTTACAAGCGACGCCGCGGCGCTTGCCTTAAAGAGCGGCAACGTATGCGTACTCAGAGGCGGCAAGGAGGCTCACGCCAGCGCCGAGGCTATTGTAAAGGCGCTTCAGGACGGTCTCGAGAGCGTAGGGCTCAGCCGTGACTTCGTGCTTTTGGTTGAGGACACCACGCGCAAGAGCTCCACAGAGCTTATGACAGCCGACGGTTATGTTGATTTGCTGATTCCGCGCGGCGGAAAAGGGCTTATCTCCGCGGTCGTTAAGAACGCGACTGTTCCATGTATCCAGACAGGCACAGGCATCTGTCACATTTATGTTGAAAAAACAGCCGATGTTGATATGGCTTTAAAAATTGTTGAGAACGCAAAGACCAGCCGTCCCTCGGTCTGCAACGCCGAGGAAGTGCTCGTGGTTGACAAGGATATAGCTGGCGAGTTTCTGCCCAAGCTCAAAAAGCTGCTAGTTGACGACAGAAAAGAAAATCCCGTAGAGCTCCGTCTTGACGAGGAAGCTCAGAAAATAATCGACGGTACTCCCGCGGGCGAGAACGACTTTGACACAGAGTTCCTCGACTATATTCTCGCGGTCAAGGTTGTCGGCGGCGTGGACGAGGCTATAGCGCACATCAACGCGCATTCGACTGGTCACAGCGAGGCTATTGTAACCTCATCTGACGAGGCGGCTGAGAAGTTCACCAAGAGCATCGACAGCTCGTCCGTTTATGTAAACGCGAGCACACGCTTCACCGACGGCGGCGAGTTCGGCTTGGGATGCGAGATGGGTATTTCTACCCAGAAGCTCCACGCCAGAGGCCCGATGGGGCTCGCCGAGCTGACAACATACAAGTATATCATCAGAGGTGAGGGTAATGTGCGCTAAAAAATTCGGCTTCATCGGCGCGGGCAATATGGGCGGCGCGCTCGCCACAGCCGTTAGCAAGAGCACCAAGAGCGTTTATATCGCTGATTTCTTTGCCGACAAGGCGCGGGAGCTTGCTGATAAGCTGGGCGTTGAAAGCGCTGACAACCAGACAATCGCGAATAACTGCGAATATATTTTCCTCGGCGTAAAGCCGCAGATGATGGCTGATATGCTTTCAGAAATCAAGGCGGAGCTCAGCGCGCGCGGGGACAACCTCGTGCTCGTCACAATGGCGGCGGGGCTTTCGATAGACACTATCCGCTCTATGGCTGGCGGCGACTACAAGGTTATACGCATTATGCCGAACACCCCTGTGCTTGTTGAGCAGGGCGAGATACTATATTGCAAAAGCGAAAACGTAACAGATAACGATATAAATAACTTTATAAATAATATGAAGTTCGCGGGACAGCTTACGTCAATCGGCGAGGAGTTGATGAACGCGGGCTGCTCGGTATCGGGCTGCGGTCCCGCCTTTGTGTATATGTTCATAAAAGCTCTGGCTCAGGGCGGAGAGGACTGCGGAATTGACGAAAAAACCTCGCTCGCTCTGGCGGCTCAGACCGTACTCGGCAGCGCTAAATTGCTTTTAGAAAGCGGCACGGACCCCGACATTCTGATTAAGAACGTGTGCTCCCCTGGCGGCAGCACAATCGAGGGCGTAAAGTCGCTTGAGGATAGCGACCTCTACGGCGTTGTCAGAAAAGCGGTCAAGGCTTCGTATAAGAGGAATTTAGAGTTAGGAAAACCAGTAGACAGTAGTCAGTAATCAGTAGTCAGTTAAGCGTTAACAAGTATATATTTGAATC
>JAHLAX010000127.1 GCA_020625875.1 bacterium
AAATCTAAACTCTAAAAAAACTCTGGAAATAGAGACTCGAAAAAGGCATAAAACCACCCTTCAAAAACCGCCATTTAATGCGGTTTTTCAAGCAGCGTAAAGTGGGAATTTACCCTGATTTGCCTCTGTAGCCGTTTGATTTATCTTCAATGGGCTACGGCTCGATGGGACAATTTCTATTCGATTCTACGGGTTTTCGTCTTTAAAACACAACAACATTAGTTATATGGCACAGGCGTGGTTTAAGTAATTCAGCCTCTCACGGTATGACAATCGTGAGAGGCTGTTTAGCTTATTTATTTCGTTACGATTAACTTGAGTATCTTCTACCTAAGTTTTTGTTGCACGCATAATAGTTGTGTGATATTATTAAAACAGAAGCATTCATCTTAAAAAATTCATTAGGAGGTTTTAGATTTATGATACTCGGGAAAATAAAAGAAATAGATATTCGATCTGTCTGGACACATGAACAATACGGCTTTTCAAAATGGCTTGCTGAAGAAGAAAATATTCGACTGCTAAGCGAAGAACTAAACCTTTCACTAACAGATGTTGAAACGGAAAAATTTGTCGGCAGTTACAGATGTGACATTATCTGCAAGGATGAACTTACAGGAAAATCTGTGTTAATAGAAAACCAGCTAGAACAGACTAATCACGACCATCTCGGGAAAATTATCACATATGCCTCTGGATTAGATGCAGATGTAGTTGTATGGATTGTGGCAAATGCACGAGCTGAACACGCTAGTGCCGTTGAATGGTTAAACAAACATACAGATGATGACATATCCTTCTTTTTAATTGAGGTTCACGCATATAAAATTGGCGATTCAGCTCCTGCACCAATGTTCAAAATTATTGAGCAACCTAATGATTTTGCAAAAACAGTAAAAGCAATTGCTCAAAAAGGCGAGTTAAGTAAAGCTGAAAAAAACCGCCTTCAATTTTGGACTCAGTTTAACGATGTTATTGATCAACGTGGGAAACCATTTAATAAACGTAAGGCATCCTCTGATCATTGGTACTCAGTTGCAATTGGGACCTCACAATGTCACATATCAATTGATTTGATAAACAAAGAGCATCGAATTAGAGTAGGCATATGGATCCGAGACAACAAGGCATTGTATGATCAGTTTCTTAATCACAAAGATGAAATTGAAAATGTTACAGGTTGCGAACTAATTTGGGATAGGCTAGAAGGCAAAAAGGCCTCATTAATATGCACTTACATCCCTGGCTTGAATTACAACAAGCAGGAGAACTATCCTGACTTAATGAACAAAATCATCGATTCGGTCATCTCTATTCGTTCGGCATTTACTCCATTTATATAAGCAAATAGATATTATCATATTTATTGATATATGTCTGATTTAACAATCTTCTCAAAAAGAAGGCTCTCAAATCGTTCAAAAAAGGCTTAATTTGCGAAAACAGCATACAGGGTATGACTACCCTATAGTTTCAAACCCGCTTTAAAAGAACGGCTTAAACACTGACAAAAACAGCGCGAACTTTTCGCCCCTGATGGGTATGCATACTTATAAACAAACGCAGCCTCTCACATCTTGTGAGAGGCTGTTTATCGTGCTGTTCTTTTTAGAATAAAAAGTCATCAATTATTTCTATCGCGAGATTTTTTGTTTACTATACTTTAATTTTCCGACCCTCATATTCATTCTTACTTGTTTATAAAATGTTAAGATTTATAACATTTACTTGCAAATAAAAAAATACAATGTATAATAAATGCCAGAAAACATTTGTTGAAGGAGGTATTGGGTGATTGCCATAAATAATTTCGGTCAAAAAATACAAGAACAGCGTTTGAACCAAGGTCGCAAAATATATGAGCTAGCTAACAAAATTGGTATTACACGACAACGACTAAGTGATTTTGAAAAAGGAAAAAAAGAACCATATATATCTGAAGCATTATCACTAGCATCCGAACTAAATTTACCAATTGACTTTCTTTTGGACGATAAGCAAACTATTCGTTCACTAATGGAAAAGCACAATTCATTTAACAGTTTTAAGGAGAACACACAACATGAACAACTATACTAATTCTTTTTTAGCTTTTGTATCTGCATACAATCAAGAATTCAACATTATCCAACCAAAACTTCAGGAAGTTGCGAATAATTATTTCAATGATTTCTCAGTACTTCTTAAGCAATCTTATATTGACGTTTTAGCGAAATTCCCTCAATATCAAATAAGTCTTGAATCCCTACTTAAGTCTTTGTTTCTTGATACTAAATCTGAACTCTACAAAAAATCCCTTACCAAACTAAAGAGCTTCAGCTTTGAAGAATATCTTATAATATATGTTACTACAGGAAATGAGTTTATACGAAAAATCAAACTTCCAGAAACAGACACTTTTGAAAAGAAAATGAAAATTGCTCAACCTGTTTTAGATATTTGGCAAAAATACATGCAAAGTATAAATACTTTTAATGAGATTGTAACTGAAACCACAACAGAATTTAAAAATTCACATTACTAATAACGCTAAAAAAACACCGAGCAGCAACTCGGTGTGTGCGGAGCAACTTAAGCAAAAAATACTTGTGTTACTTACAGCAATATTATTCTAGCACATAGTTTTAGTTTTTGCAATACTATACCTGCTCCTTCAAAAAATGCACATTTTAGCGATGTTAAATATTTTTAAGGAGGCATGATAAAAAGTAAGTGGTAAAGTAATCCGAGAACTCTGACGATGTGCTACAATAGAGGTAGCAGAAAGACAGAGTAGATACTA
>JAHLAX010000221.1 GCA_020625875.1 bacterium
AAAGTATTGTTCTGTTACTGGCGCTGATTGGGCAAAAACATTCTATTCTATAGATGGATGGAATAGTTTTCTGGCGTGGGAGAAAAGCCCGGAAACATGGAAGCCCGTTCCGTCTGCAATGTTCTTTAGCGCATAATGAGGAACAAAACATGAAAGCAAAAATTGATCACTTTCTGCGGCTATTCGCGCTTGGCGTAATCGCCGGGTTTTCTAGAGGGTTTTACATATAAAGCCCTTTTCCATAGTCGAAAGACTACACTATTAATTGAAAAGGGGGAATTGCTATGTACAAAGACAATATCCTGTATATGGTATCTCTGCGCGGCTTTAAGAGTGCATTTTATGCGGACAAAGCAGAAGCGGAAAACCTATACAACTATTGCAAAGATCATTTTTCTGGCGTGTCCATGATCAAGACAGATTATCGGAGAATCATGAAAAACTTATATCTCTCGCGCAATTGTTAAATCTGATATTCTGCGCTTGACGGTTAAACCGATTTGTGGTATCATACTGGTATCACAGGAAAGGAGTACTTATGGAAATGTACGAAAGTGAAAAAAAACGCAAATGGCAAAAGGAAAACACCGTTTTTATCGGCGTAAAGTTACAGAAATCAACAGACGCGGATATTCTAAAATTCCTTGAGGGAAAACAAAATCAGACAACAATCAAACTTGCGCTCCGTGAATACATGGAGAATCACAAAGAAGAATAGAAAGGAACATATTATGACCACCCTAATCATCACCATCGTCATCCTCGGATGGATTGCTTCTGCCCTTGTTAGAACAGCAGACAAGAGAAGCCGGGAGAGACACTACGCAGCAGCCCGTAACCGGGAGCGCAGCTTCGACTACAGACTCCGGGAAGCGGAGATTGAAACCAAGCGCATTCTGGCTGAGAGCAAAGCGGAGACGGAGAGAATCATTGCTCTTGAGAAAGCCCGGATCGAACAGGAGAAGTGGAATGCGAAACAGGAAGAGATTAACCGCAAACAGGCAGAGGAAGTTCTGAAGCTGAACAAGCGCGTTTCTACTCTTGAAATGAAAGTTGAACAGGCAGAGTACGATATTGAAATTGAGAAAGAGAATCTCGACCGCTTCAGCGCAAAACTGAGTCGGTTAGATGAAGACCTCAAACACGCAGAGTGGGAGATCGACTCTTGGGCAAAGCAGAGACATCTCGCAAATGTGGCAAAAGCTGAAGCGAAGCGAGACAAGATCAAGGACAGCATCTACGCTTGGGAAGACAAAGTGCGCAAGGCTGAGAAGAGACTTGCAAAGGCAGAGCGCACCAAGGCTATTGCAGAAAATGAACTGAGAGAGGTGGCATAAAATGATGATGACTCACACGGAGCGCGAACGTATGCGCAATAAGGTTATGGCAGCCGATACCAAAGTGTACAACACCAAAGTGTACCAGTACTGGATTAACTCCAACGGAGAACTGTGCCGTGCAAGGCGGGATGAACTGGACACTATCAACTGCGAGATTGAAGTTCTTGATTGAGAGGTGAACCATGCAAGCCCTAACAACCGACCAGTACACCAAC
>JAHLAX010000041.1 GCA_020625875.1 bacterium
CGTCCGAGATGATTAATCTTCTGGGCGACAAGGATATGGCGCGCAAAACAATGCGCGCGGCTGGCGTGCCTGTTACCCCTGGTACGGATGTGCTTGAGAACGTAGAAAGCGCGAAAGTTTTTGCCGACGAAATCGGGTATCCGCTTTTGATTAAGGCTCGCTCGGGCGGCGGCGGACGAGGCATAAGGCTCGTTAACTCCGCCGAGGAATTTGAAAACGCTTATAACAGCGCTTACGCCGAGGCTGAGTCGGCATTTGGCGACGGCGCGCTTTACATAGAAAAGTATTTAAATCCTGTTAAGCATATCGAAATGCAGCTTCTCTGCGACAAGCACGGAAACGCGATTTGCCTCGGCGAGCGCGAGTGCTCTGTTCAGCGGCATAATCAGAAGCTGATTGAGGAGAGCCCCTCGCCTTCAATTTCACCTGAAACCCGTCAGGCTATGACTGAGGCGGCGATTAAAGCGGCTCACGCCGTTAATTATAATTCCGTAGGTACGGTTGAATTCCTTTACGACAAGGACGGCAACTTCTACTTTATGGAGATGAATACCCGCTTGCAGGTTGAGCACGGCGTATCCGAGATGGTAACGGGAATGGATATTGTTCAGTGGCAGATAAGAGTAGCCGCGGGAACTGAGCTCAACAGAACGCAGGAGAGCGTTTACACTCACGGTCACGTTATCGAGTGCCGTATTAACGCCGAGGATCCCGAAAATAATTATCTGCCGAGTTGCGGTAAAATCTATGGACTGCATATTCCCGGCGGTTCTTTTGTACGCTTTGATACAGCGCTTTATCAGGATTATGTTATTCCGCCGTTCTATGATTCTATGATTGGTAAGCTCATTGTTCAGGGGCGTACCCGCGAGCTCGCTATCAGAAAAATGAAGATGGCGCTGTCCGAGCTTTCAATCAGAGGAGTTACGGTCAACCGTGACCTTATGGTTGACATCCTTTCCGAAAAAGAATTTGTTGACGGCACCTATACCACAGATTTTATGGCTGATTTTGAGAAGAGAAAAAAATAGTCTGTTCCGCCTTTAAATGGAATATAACAGGTTAGAGGTAAATTATATGGATTTATTCGCGTTTATAAAACCAAAAAACGAGCTTGAGGGCGCTGAAGAGGTCGAAGCAAAACAGCCCTATGTTCCCGACGAAATGTGGGAAAAGTGCCCCGAGTGCGGCACGCTGCTTTTGACTACCGACGTAGAGGAGAACTGTCAGGTTTGCTCAAAGTGCAACTATCATTTTCGACTCGACGCCCGTGAGCGTATTAATATTACAGCTGACAGGGACAGCTTTGTCGAGATGGACGCTGAGCTCGAAAGCGACAATATACTGGACTTTCCCGGTTATGATGAAAAGCTCGAGAAGAATAAGAAAAAGTCTAAAGAGCATGAGTCGGTTATCTGCGGCGTATGCAAAATCGGCGGTATTGACGCTGTTATAGTCAGTATGAACTCCGAGTTTATGATGGGTTCTATGGGCTCTGTAACAGGCGACAAGATTACCCGCGCGTTTGAGTACGCAACCGAGCACACTCTGCCGGTTATCGCGTTTACAGTATCGGGCGGAGCCAGAATGCAGGAGGGTATAATCTCGCTAATGCAGATGGCCAAAACCTCGGGCGCGGTCAAGCGCCACAGCGACGCTGGACTATTGTATATCACCGTACTTACCGACCCGACTTCGGGTGGTGTTACGGCGTCCTTCGCTATGGAGGGCGACATTATCCTCGCCGAGCCAAAGGCGCTGATTGCTTTTGCTGGTCCGCGCGTTATCGAGCAGACTATCCGCCAAAAGCTCCCGCGTGATTTTCAGACAGCGGAGTTTTTGCGTGACAAGGGCTTTGTCGACAGGGTTGTTGACAGGCGCAAAATGAAAAAGACACTTATAGATTTACTCAGAATTCATAATTACGCGGAGGTGCAAGATGAGCGCGTTTGATAAAGTAATGGCAGCCCGCGATACCAAAAAACTCACCTCTGTGGACTACATAAAGGCTATGTTCGGCGACAGCTTTATCGAGCTTCACGGCGACCGCAATTACGCGGACGACAAGGCTGTTGTAGGCGGCGTGGGTATGCTCAACAACATTCCCGTAACCGTTATCGGACTTGAAAAAGGCAGGAATACTAAAGAGAGAATGGAGCGCAACTTCGGCGCGGCGCACCCCGAGGGCTACCGCAAGGCGCTCAGGCTGATGAAGCAGGCTGAGAAGTTCCACCGTCCTGTGCTCTGTTTTGTTGATACAAGCGGCGCGTTCTGCGGCATCGGCGCCGAGGAGCGCGGACAGGGGCACGCTATAGCCACCAATCTTATGGAGATGATGGCGCTCAAAACTCCCGTGCTTTCAATCTTTATAGGCGAAGGCGGCTCTGGCGGCGCGATTGCGCTGGCTGTCGCCGACGAGGTTTGGATGATGAACAACGCCGTTTATTCCGTAATATCTCCCGAGGGCTGCGCGAGCATACTTTGGAAGGACAGCTCAAAAGCTCCCGAGGCGGCTGAAGCGCTCAAAATGACAGCTCAGGATTTGTTCGACCTCGGCGTTATTGAACGTATCCTGCGCGAGCCCGAGCGCGGCGAGCAAAAAATGTTCGAGAGCTTAAAGCTCCTTATCTGCCGTACCTTTGAGAAGAATCTCGCTATTCCGGGCGAACGTCTCGCAGAGCTGAGATACGAGAGGTTCAGGAAGATAGGGAAAGTTAAGTGATCAGTGGTCAGTGAACAGTGATCAGTGAATGTCGAGAACAAAAAGACTACTATTTCAAGTGATTAGTTCCCGAACTATTTATAATTATTTTATTCAAAAAACAAAGTCTTAGGTTCATCACAGGACCTAAGGCTTTATTTAGTATATATCATTATTTATCCAATCGGGCACCGATGTTTTAATTAATCCGATTTGTCCGTCCCGACAACAACTAACAACTAACAACTAACTACTAGCTAATAATTACTGACCACTGATCACTTTTCACTGACAACTGTTTTATTCCGTGAATAAAACTCCCTCCGCATCCCATAATATGGATGAGGTGATTTTATGTTTTATTATGATATGCCAAAGGATTTTGAAATGTCATTGGCAAAGAATTTTTGCGCGATGAAGTACGTCAGCGAGCTTCCGCCGCGCAAGCAAAAGCGGGTGATAAACAAAGCAAAGGAGCTCAAAACCCAGGATGAGGTGCGTGATTACATCATTGAGCTCGCGGGTAATCTAAAGCTATAAAAAATCGGTCAGGATAAAAATCCTGACCGATTACTTATTACTTACTACTTATCACTTACCACTGACTTAATACGCTGCCATAAGCGGGTTTATATCGTTTTTAACGTTCTTTTCGACCTCGGCGATATAGTCAATCGCCTTGCCGCAGCCGAGTATTACGCAGTCCTCGGGCTCATTTGCGAGCGTAACCTTGATGTCGAGTACTTCGGAGATAAGCGTATCAAAGCCCTCGAGCTTAGCCAGCGCGCCCGTCAGTATAATTCCGTCGGTGTAAATATCGCCTACAAGCTCGGGCGGCGTCTCCTCGATAACGTCTTTTATTATGGAGACAATCTCTTTGGCGGTGTCCATCAGAACCCGCATAATTTCTGTAGCTGTAACATCAACAAAGCGGGGCAGACCGCTGAGAGAGTCGCGCCCTTTTACGCGGAAGCCTACTTCTTTTTCAATAGGAACGAGCCTGCCTATTGTGCGCTTGCATTTTTCTGCCATCGGATTGCCGATAACCAGTCCGTGCTCGCGGCGCATATATTTTACAATATCATCGTCCATTTTGTTGCCGCCTGTCTTGACGGTTTTGCTCATTGCGATACCACCCAACGACAGCACGCCCGCGCAGCATGTGCCCGCGCCGAGGTTGACAACCATAGTGCCGTGCGCGCCCATAATATCAGCGCCAGCGCCCATAGCCGCCGCCTTAATGTTCTCAATCAGATAAACTCGCCTTACGCCGAAGCTCGAGATAGCGTTTACAACAGCGCGCTTCTCAACCTCGGTAATGTCGCCCGGGATATTCGAAACGACGCGGGGCATAATGATTTTGCCCGTATATACCTGCTTAATCAGTATGTTCAGCATATCCTCAACGAGCAGCGACTGGTCTATTACGCTGTCCTTAATCGGGAACTCCGCGCTGATAGAATCGGGAGTCTTGCCGAGCATAGCGTACGCTTCGTCGCCGACGGCGATAATCCTGTTTTCCGCGACATTATACGCCGCGACGCTCGCTTCGTCGAGGACCTTTCCTTTTTTATCAATAAACAGCCGTGTACGGCTTGTGCCTAAATCAATTCCTATATCCAAATCCGACACCCCTTTTGTATTATTATATTCTATAATATTGTTTTTTTCAAGCTATTCACCGAATAATTTTCGCGCATAGAGTCGCGCAGCAGATTTTCTTCGCTCCCGCCTTTTGCAGAATTTTGCAACACTCACCCAAAGTATAGCCCGTTGTTATTATATCGTCAATTACAAGAATATTATTGCCTTTTATTCTGTCGATATTAATCGTCTTATAAACTCCTTTTACATTGTCGCGCTTCTGGTTAGAGGTCAGGCTGTGCTGCGGTTCGTTTTCTTTATCTTTAGTAATCAAGCTTGAATAAGGTATATTCAGCGCTTTAGCCACGCCCTTTGCCAACAGTTGTGACTGGTTATAACCTCGGCTTTTGAGCTGGTTCTTATGCATCGGAACACAGGTTACATAGTCAAATCTTACATTTATAAAAGAGCAAGAAACCGCTCTGGCGATTTGTTCCGAGAGCTTTTCGGTATAATCCTTGCGCCCGTGGAATTTATAGTTTTTTATTGCCTCAGCAAAAACGCCGTCATATGAGAACGGCGCCGCGCAAGGATAGCCGCCCTTGGCGTAACATTCCCTGATTGTTTCGGGAAAATGCTTTTCGCAATCAGCGCACGCGGGCGTTCCGACCGTTACAGGTTGTCCGCAGTATGGACAATGCTCGGGAAAAACCGAAGCGATTATGTATTTAAAAACCTTATTCATCATCAGGCTCCGTCAAAAAGTATCTCAGCCCGCTGTAGCGTTTGTTTTTGCGGTTGTTATTAACCATTTTTTCAATAATCGTGTCGCTTCCGACGATAATCATAAGCTTTTTGGAGCGTGTGACCGCGGTGTAGAGCAGGTTGCGGTACATAAGCATCGGCGAGCCGCGATATAGCGGCATAATAACCGCCTCGAATTCGTTACCCTGACTTTTGTGAACGGTTGTCGCGTAAGCGTGGTCGAGGTCGTTCGCGAAGTCAAAATCATATGCAGCCACCCTGTCGTCATAGCGTACCTTCAATATGCGCGAGCGTTTGTTAACGCTCTCAATTACGCCGATTTCGCCGTTAAAAACGCCGTCGCCTGTTTCGCCGTTGTCCCTTGTCCACAACAAATCATAGTTGTTTTTGACCTGCATAACCTTGTCGCCCTCGCGCAGAATCCGCTTGCCTACAGTCAGCTCATTTTTCTCAGGGTCTGAAGGATTAATCACTTCTTGCAAAGCAACATTCAACTCGGTTACTCCGAGCTCGCCCTTGCGCCCGGGCGCGAGCACCTGAATGTCACGAAGAATATCGAATTCGTACGCGCTCTTAAGGCGCCGTGAAGCGAGGTCGATAACGGTTTTTTCGATTGTGTTTTTGTCCTCTGAGAACAGAAAGAAAAAGTCCTTATCTCTGATGCGGAGCTCTGGAAGCTCACCGTTGACAATCTTATGAGCGTTTGTGACAATCAAGCTCTCCATTGACTGTCTGAAAATCTCCGTAAGCTGAACGACAGGCACAACCCCGCTGTTAATCAGGTCGTCGAGCACATTTCCCGCGCCGACCGAGGGAAGCTGATGGATGTCGCCGACCAGAATCAAGCGGCATCCCAGCGGAAGCGCTTTCATCACGCTCTCAAAAAGCTGAGCGTCCACCATACTTACCTCGTCGATAATAAGCGCGTCACACTTAAGGTTATTCTTTTCGTTGCGCTTGAACTCGGGCAAATCCTCCTTGCTCCACGCGACCTCGAGAAGGCGGTGTATTGTCTTTGCTTCTTCGCCCGTAACCTCGCTCATACGCTGGGCGGCACGTCCTGTCGGAGCGCAAAGGAGCACTTTTTGTCCCTTGTTTTTCAGTATTTTTATAATGGCGTTCAGGGTCGTGGTTTTACCCGTGCCTGGTCCGCCCGTCAGTATAAGCAGTCCGCTCGACAGCGCCTGAGTTATCGCCTTACGCTGAAGCGAGGCGTATTCTATGTTGTTTGCTTTTTCTATCGCTTCGATATTCCTGTCAATATCCTCAATCTGCACCGCGGGGAAGCGCAGCATCATTTTTATCCGCGCGGCAATATATCCCTCGGATTTGAACATAACGCTGTCAAATATATATTCACGATTGTCCGCCTCATAGCGGATAAGCGAGTTGTCGTCAACCATTTCGCTCAGCGTGTCAGCGGTCAGTTCGGGAGCGACTTTTAAGAACGAGGCAGTTGTGTCCACAAGTCTGTCCTCCGGCAGACAGGTGTGGCCGTTGCTCTTATTATGGTTTAGCACATAAATCAGCCCCGCGCGAATGCGCAGCCTGTCGTCATATTCGTGACCGAGGCGTATCGCGATTTTGTCCGCTTTTTCAAACCCTACGCCAAAGTCGCCCTGCGATAGGGAATAGGGGTTGTTTTTGATTTCCTCAATTGAGTGCGAGCCGAACGATTTATAAATCCTGACAGCGCTTGAGGGAGAAATATCATACTCCTGAAGATAGAGCATAAGCTCTCTGATACCTGTATTTTCGCGCAGCTGCTTGCTTATATCTGTTGCTTTTTTAAGCGAAATGCCTTTGAGTTTCGCCACGCGCTGAGGCTCGCTCTCGAGCACTTCGAGCGTTTTTGAACCGAAGTTTTCAACTAAAGCAGAGGCGGTGGCGGGACCGATTCCCTTGATAGAGCCCGAGCTTAAATAATTAAGTATGCCCGCAATATCGTCAGGCATACTTTTTTCGTAGGTTGTAACAAAGAACTGCATTCCGTAGGTGGAATGAGGCTTAAAGCCGCCGATAAGGCGCACGCTCTCGCCCGCGCATACATCGGGCATAATGCCGACCGCGGTGGTTTCGTCTTCATCGTTAAGCTCAATAACGGTATATCCGTTGCCTTCGTTACGATATATAATTGTTTCGACGGTGCCCTGTAGCTCGAGCAGTTCGTTGTTATCCATTATATTCACCGTCTCTATTATACTATATATATTATGTTATTTCAATTTTCAATTTTGTTAATCCTTTCTTTTAACTCCTCCTTGCTGCACAGCTCCATAAAAGGATAGTCGCCGCATACGAGTTTGCACAGCTTTTTTGTTTCACAATCCATATTACAGTCAAGCGCGATAACTCTGTCAGGCGCGTGCCGTCCCATCCAGAGCACCTTTTGAGCGGCACGGCGCAAGAGGTATTCGGCGTTTTCCTGATTTTGTTTTATTGGCTCAATAAGTATTATTTCGTTTTCGCTGTCTGGCTTTGAGAGAGCCCGCGCAACTCCGCGGCATACTCCGCATATTCCGATTAGTGCGAAGAATATAAGTATAATCATACTGAACAAATACATATAATCACCCCGTTACATTTTATTATAGGTCAGGGTAAATGTGATAAAAAGACAAAACAAAAACGGACAGCACACGCTGTCCGCAAATCTACAAATTTGTATTAGAATAAATCTTTTATATATTCGCCGATATTTTCTGTTTCGCTTTGGACATTCTTTGAACCTAATAGACAATCCTCTACATCATATTCGATTTTCTCAATTTCGGGAGCTAAATATTCTTTCATAAATCAAGTCCTCCTAAAAATGTAGAGCCATAATGCCCATTAAACTGTATCTATTGTATCACTTTTCGGCCATAAATGCAAGAGGTTAAGCAAAAATTTTTTAAAATATTGTAATTATTTAGTTTAGCGTACAAAATAAGCGGGCAGCCGAAGCTGCCCGCTGTTTGAATTAGAAGCTAAAAAGCTAATTAGAACAGATCATCCTGATCGACCCAATTGTTTGCGTTACCCTGATTGTTCTCGCCGCCGGAAGTTGACAGACAATCTTTTACGTCGTACTTAACTTCTTCGAATTCAGGTGCTAAATATTTTTTCATTGTGTGTATCCTCCTATTATGCAGCTACGCTGTAAGCGATACCGGCAAGGTTGCCGTATGTAGCGTAATAGTAAGTTGTGCCGTAAGTAGTTTCTACATAGAATCTAGCAACAACAGTCTTGCCTGCGGGAATGCCGTTAACGCCGCAAGTTACATACTTATAAGCTGTATCCTTAGAGGGATCACCAAAGTCGCCTGCAGCCGTGTTGTCAGTGCCGTAGCAGCTGTACTTATTCTTGGCTGTAGCCATTGTGAGGTTACCGATTGTGTTAGTTACCGCCTCAGCAGACTTGTTAGTTCTTGCGAAGATGTAACCGTAGTCTGTTACGCCTGCGTCATTGAGAACGTCCTTGGAAACAGCTGTTACGAAACGAACGTCGCTGTCATCAGCCTTCTTCTGAACGCCTACCATCTCAAGACCCTTGAAGTTGGAATAGAGTGTATTCCAAGGATCTGCAGCGTCGGAAGCTACAGGAGCAGCGATAGCAGCCTCGAACGCAGCCGCAGGGTCAGCAGCAGCTTCAACTGTAACTGTGCAGCCTTTATAATCGAACGCAACGTCATCAACGTCAGTTGTGTTGTAAACTGTCTCGGGATAAACTGTGATAGCGCTGTCCTGCGCGCCGTCAAGAATCTCGAATGTCATTGTGGCAACAAGACCGTTTGCCGAGCTGTCTTCTTCATCGTTGTCGATGTAGATTGTGAAGGGGTTCTTGGAAAGACCAGTCTCATCGAGCTGGTTGAAAGACCATTTGCCGCCTACAAAAGTAGTTCCGTTAGCAACGCTCTTTAATTTTAAGTCTGTGCTTGAATACTCAACCCAAAGCTGAAGAGCTGTGATACCGGGGTTGTCAGCAACATTGAGGTTAACTGTAACCTCGTCGCCAACCTTACCCGAAGCATTGGTAAGTGAGAATGTGGGGTTGTCGCCTGTGGCGTTCGCTACTAAAGGAAGAGCAGCAAATGCCAGAATGGCTACAAGTAAAATACTTAATACTCTTTTCATTTTAAGTATTGCCTCCTAAATAATTATTAAATAATTTGGAATCTGATTAAAGCTGATCTGTAGTGCCGTTAGCAATAGCTTTCTTCAACGCGTTAGTGTCTCTGGCGTTAATCTTGCCATCCTGGTTGATATCGGCAGCGTCAACATTAAGTGTAGCTGTAGCGCTGTTAGCGATAGCCTTCTTTAACGCATTAACGTCTCTTGCGTTAACCTTGTTATCGCCTGTGATATCGCCTCTCTTAACTGTGGGCTGAGGAGTCTCGCTTGAAGAAGGCTCTTCAGAGCTTGAGGGCTGCTCGCTGGAGGAAGGCTGCTCGGAGCTTGAAGGCTCTTCACTTGAGGAAGGCTGC
>JAHLAX010000042.1 GCA_020625875.1 bacterium
CGCTTCGTCGCCCGTGCCTATGCCCGCGCCGTAATCGCCGCCGTGAGAATAAATATTGCTTTTCCAGATGTTGATTTCGCCGAAACTGCCTTCGTCGCCGCCGCCGATACCCGCGCCGCAATCTCCCGCGATCGCCGTAACAGTACAGTTGTCAATGATGATTTTGTCGACCCTGCCGCTGTCGCCGCTGCCTATAGCCGCGCCTGTGTGAGTTCCCTCGATAAGATACGCGATAGCCATAGCCGTAAGGTATCCTCCCGCGTACCAGCCTGCCTGCTCGGGCACCGCGGGATTGGATATTGAGTTCATAATGGTGTTGTAGGAATCGCCGTAATTTCTGAGGAACTTTTCGCCCGCTGTGTTGACTTCCGAGTCGGTAATAGCGCATACAAAGCTGTTTTTGAGGGTAATTGTGCCACAGCCCTTTTCGTCGCCGCCGCCGATACCCGCGCCGCCCTGTGCGCTGTGAGCAAAGACGTTACTGTCAGTAATCTCAATATTACCGCCGTCGCTCTCGTCGCCGCCGCCGATACCCGCGCCGTATCCTCTCGCGGAAGCTGTAATAACGCTCTTGCTGATTTTAATGCTTGTGCTTTTGCCGCAGTTGCCGCCGCCGATAGCCGCGCCCTCGGAAGGTCTCTGACCCATGCTTAATTCTGTAACTGCCTTAACATTACTGTTATCAATGGTGATAGCTTTCGCATCACTATCCTCGCCGCTGCCTATAGCCGCGCCGTAACCTGACTCAGCGTCAATAACCGCGTTTTTGATGGTGATGGTGTTTGCTGTACCGTCCTGACCGCTGCCTATAGCCGCGCCGTTGTAGGAACGGGCGGTAATCTTTCCGCCGTAAATGTTGATTGGGGCGCACTTGGAGTCCTCGCCGCCGCCGATACATGCGGCGGTTGTATCGGTTGCGTTACTGGCTATAATAGTTCCGCCGTATATGTTGATATAGCAGTCCGAGCCTGTGGAATCGGCGTCGTTGCCGCAGCCGATAACCGCGCCGTACGACCTTTGAGCGGCAGCTCTTCCGTTGTTTTTGACGTCTACTGTGCCGCCGTAGAAGCTGAGCGCTCCGCAGTTGCCGCCGTCGCCGCCGCCGCCAATAGCCGTGCCGCCCGAGCACCAGTCGTTATTATATGCCTTCAGATTTCCGCCGTGAAATTCAAATTCACCGCAGTTCTCACCCTCGTCACCGCCGATGTTCGCTTCCTCGTCGCTGCCTGTGCGCGCGTTGAGCGTACCCGAGCTGTTTTTTCCCGGATAAACAAAAAGCGAGTTGCCCTTAGACAGCCTTATTCCGAATTCGCAGTTCATAGTGCCGTTCAGAAGAATAAGGTACACCTTTCCGCTGATTGTAACACGGTGGTCGGTTATGTTCGCGTCACCGTTTACGACATACCACCCGCTCGTCAGCGTTAACGGAGAAGACGTTGAAGTAATAGTGGTATAGTTCGTACAGGTCGCCGTATGGGCTACAACCTTGTTCTGAGCGGCGTTCCACGAACGGTAGATGTATTCTACCGCGTCAGCCGCGTTCGCCGTGAAAGGTACGATTGTGAACAGGCTGACTATCATTATAAGTGACAGCACAACGCTCACGGTTCGCTTTAATAATCTCATACTTTTACCTCCTTGTTGTCGGGGTTATGATTTGTTTCACTATTATTTTTTATTATAACATAAAAACAACAACAAATGAACAACAAAAACACAATTTTATAAAAATTGCTTTCTTAAAAGGGGAAAATATACGTCAAAACCATTTATTCCCTATACACTACCGTTTGTTCCGTTTTTATTGACATATTATTTTGTGTGTTGTAATGTTTTAGTATGATAAAGTGAAAGGAGTGGTTTTTTGCGTAATAAAGATTTGTCTGAAAACGCCATACGCGGAAGCTGCTCTCTTTTTGTGTGCCGATGCTGCCGCACCAAGTATGGCTGGGAGCATCAGCTATGGTGCGATTTGAGTGCTCTGACTCAGCCGTCCTGTAAGGAGTGTCGGTATAACAGATCGCGGGACGGAGAATGTATTCATCCCGCGAAAAAGCTAAGGAAGGAGGAATTGCCGTATGAAGAAATTGAAAGTCCGCTTTGAACAGGACAAATCGCTCGATAGCGTTGATGTTGTTGTCCGCGCGAGTGAGCGGGATT
The DNA here is from genome assembly GCA_020625875.1 of bacterium. GTDB lineage: Bacteria > Bacillota > Clostridia > Oscillospirales > Acutalibacteraceae > Ruminococcoides. Next base: position 2,161 of record JAHLAX010000042.1, read on the forward strand.
CTCAGGTGGACGAGCTTATCGAGAATCTGAAGCGTAACGAAACTGTCACGCTGATGCTGCTTGACCGCGAGAATTGCGCGTGTCCGATAGACGAGAAGGATATTGTCCTCGTCTCGGCGAACGGAAAGCAGGTGAACGTAACGGCAAAAAGCGGAGTCTACACCGCTAAGCAGTCGCTTCAAAGCATTGAAGAGCTCCTCGGTCGGGATTTCCTGCGGGTCTCACGTTTTGAAATTGTAAATCTTAAAATGGTTCTGAGATTTGACTTTACAATCGGAGGAACCCTGCGAATCGAATTCAAAAACGGAATGGAGACATGGGCGTCACGTCGGTATATTCCTCAAATCAGAGAGCGGCTCTCGGGAGAGGAGGGGTACTTATGTTAGCTAAAACCTTAAAGCGCGCGGGCATTGGCTTTTTAATCGGCATTGTTGTCGGTAACGTAATAGCTATACTGACAGGTACCTCCAACACTGAAGGAATAACCTTTGCCTCCAAGAAGCTGCTCGATATGGCGGGCGGCAGCGCGGTGGTCGCGATGATTCTCCAAAGCGTTTTCTCAGGCTTATACGGCGCGATTTGCTTTGCGGGTATGTCGTTCTATGATGTTGAAAGGCTTCCGCTCGCGGCGGCTACGGCTTTGCATTGCGCTGCGATTATCCTGATTTATATCCCTGTAGCGCTGTTGCTTGGCTGGGTTTCGAGCATTATCGAAATCCTTATAATAGCGGCAATTCAGTTTGTTGTGTTCTTTATAATATGGCTGATATTGTACTCTGTTTATAAAAAACAGGTCAAAGAGCTCAATGAGCTTATGAATAAAACAAAAGAAGATAATGAAGATTAATTCATTTTGAAAGGAAGGGTAAAAATGCTTAAAAAATGCGTCTCCGTCATACTCGCGGTTCTTTTGATAGTAAGCCTCTTTACTATCGTCCCGATTACCGCGTCGGCGGAGGAAATCAAACAAAGCGGCGACTTTGAATACGCCGTTATGACCGACGAGTCGGGCGACGAACCCGTCACCTACGTCGAAATCACAGGCTATACAGGCGACAGCGCAAGCGTGACTATTCCCGCTTCTATCGAAGATATAGCTGTAACATCAATCAGGCGCGACGTGTTCTACGAGTGTACAAACCTTGCCTCCGTTACATTTGCGGGCAATAGCCTTACGAGCATAGGCGACGACGCCTTTTACAAGTGTAGCGGATTAACCGCTGTAACTCTGCCCGATTCGCTTGAAAATCTGGGCAGCTCCGCGTTCGGCAGATGCGATTCGCTCGCGAGCGTGTATATCCCCGCGTCAATCAAAACAGCGGGCAGTTGGTACGGTCCGTTCTACGGCTGTTCCGCGCTAAAGACAGTCAACTTCGGCGCGGGCATAACTGCTATTCCCTCGTATCTTTTTGCTCGCTGTACGGGTATTGAGGAGATTGAAATTCCCAATACGGTAACAGAAATCAAGGATTACGCTTTCGTCGGCGACTCTGTCGGTCCCTCTGCGCTCAGGAGCATAACAATCCCGAGCTCTGTCGAGACGATTGACGAGTACGCGTTTTACGGATGCGGCGCTCTCGAGAGCATTATTATTCCAAATTCAGTAACCTCTGTCGGCAGCAACGCCTTTTGGGGCTGTTCATCGCTGACTTCGGCAACTATAGGCAGCGGTCTTACCACCGTAAGCTCAGATATGTTTGAAAATTGTACAAGCCTTGAAACGCTCGCGCTTCCCGATACTCTCGAAGCAATCGAGAGCTACGCGTTTTCGGGCTGCGCCTCGCTGACAGAGGTTAAGCTGCCAAGCGGCTTAAATAAGCTCAATTCAGGCGCGTTTAAGAACTGCACAGCTCTTACAAAGGTCAATATCCCCAAATCACTCACGGATGGAAACGGTTCCGATTACGGTCCGTTCCAGGGTTGTTCAAGCCTTAACACAATCGAATTTGAGAACGGTGTTACAACAATACCGAAAAACCTGTTCGCAAATTGCTCGGGACTTACCTCAATCACAATCCCCGCCACGGTAACGTCTATCGGAAGTTACGCGTTCGATGGGTGTGAGAATCTTACAACCGTTACGTTCGCGGGCAACAATGTCACAACAATAGGAAACGCGGCTTTCTACGGATGTACAAGTCTCAGCGATATTACTCTGCCCGCGTCGCTCACTACATTGGAATCAAGCGCGTTCGGAAGCTGTACGGCGCTTGCGGAGATAAACATCCCCGCTTCGCTCACCAACACGAGCAACAGCTCTTACGGACCGTTCTACAACTGCTCCGCGCTTAAAACAGTAAGTTTTGAAAACGGCGTGACGACGATCCCCGCATATATGTTTGCCCGCTGCAACGGCATTGAGGAGCTCACGATCCCCGCGGGCATCACCTCAATCGGTGAGAACGCTTTCTACGGCTACGGCGTCTCTATGCAGCTTAAAACAATTAACTTACCCTTAACTCTCGAAAGTATCGGCGCCAGCGCGTTCTACTGCTGCGGACTGCTCGAGAGCATAGATATTCCGGGTTCGGTAACGGAGGTCAGCTCTTATGCTTTTAACGGCTGCACCGCGCTTACCGAAGCGAGCTTTGGCGAGGGCTTTATATCAATCCCCTCCGATATGTTCAGGGGCTGTACAAGTCTCGAGAGCATAGACCTGCCCTCAACCCTTGAAACAATCGAGGGTTACGCCTTTGACGGATGCAGCGCGCTTGGTGAGGTTGAGCTGCCGAACGGCATTGCAAAAGTTGGCTCCTGCGCGTTCAAGAACTGCACAAATCTTACAACGGTCAATATTCCTAAATCAATTACCGAAGCAACACCTGTCGATTACGGTCCGTTCAACGGCTGTTCAAGCCTCAGCAACGTAAGCTTTGAGGACGGCGTAACAACTATCCCCGCCAATCTGTTCAGCCATACGGGACTTGTATCTATCGAGATTCCCGCGACGGTTACATCAATCGGCAGATATGCCTTTGAGTATTGCGACTCTCTCGAAACCTTTGTGTGTGCCGCTGACGACATCGAGACTATTGACGAATACGCTTTCAACCATTCGCTCAATGTTAACTTCTACGGCAAGCACACAGCCGCGAATTACAAAAGTTTCGTAAAGAATACGCTTGAGCGTCCGTTCTACGGAACAGATCACCATTCTAAGGCTGAATGGAGCTGGAGCGAGGATTACAGCACCGCGTCCGTTAAGATTTCCTGCGACGATTGTGATGACGCCGGAACTACGGTTAACGCCGAGGTTTCTTCCGAAATCACAACACCCAAGACCTGCACTACAGACGGCGAGCGTACATATACCGCTCAGGCTGTTTATGAGGGTAATAAATACGAAAATCAAAAAACAAAAGCGATACCTGCAAACGGTCACGTTTACGGCGAGCCCGAATGGAGCTGGGACGGTTATACTGCCGCAAGCGCCGCTTTCACCTGCTCGGTATGTAAGGATGTTCAAAACAGAACTGCCGCAATTTCCTCCGAGGTCACCAAGAAAGCGACCTGCACCGAGGACGGCACGCGTACATATACAGCAACGGTTGTTTTTGACGGTGAAACCTACACCGATACAAAGACCGAAACAATCCCCGCAACAGGTCACAAGTACGGCGAGCCTAAGTGGAGCTGGAACGGTTATACTGCCGCAAGCGCCGCATTCACCTGCTCGGAATGCAAAGATGTACAGACCGTCAACGCCGTTATCACTTCCGAAATCACAAAGAAAGCGACCTGCACCGAGGAAGGCAACGGAACCTTTACAGCAAAAGTAACCTTCGATAATAAAACACTTACCGATGTCAAAATCTCTGTAATCCCCGCCAATGGACACAAGTGGAACGAGGAAGTTGTTACATCCGAGCCCGATTGTACACATCACGGCATAAAGCTTTTCACTTGCTCCGTATGCAACGAAACACACACAGAGGATATGGATGCTCTCGGTCACGATATGATTTATCACGGGGCGGTTGCTCCAACTTGTACTCAGGTGGGCAATAGACCTTATTACGAGTGCAAGCGCTGTCACAACACCTTCTCTGATAAGGAGGGTATAATCCTTGTTTCCAATAATATTCTCCTCACGATTCCCGTCAGCGCGCACAGCTACACCACAACCATCACAAAGGCGACCTTGTCAGCCAACGGTAGCGAGGTAACAAAGTGTTCCATATGCGGAGATGTCAAGTCCAAAAAGACGATTTACAAGCCCAAGACCTTTACTCTCAGCGCAACAAGCTATACCTACAGCGGCAGCGCCAAAAAGCCCACCGTTACCGTAACCGACTCAAACGGCTCAAAGATTGCCTCCGGCAACTATACGCTTTCCTACAAGGACAATACAAAAGTGGGCAAGGCTACCGTCACAGTCAAATTCAAGGGCAAATACAGCGGCTCAAAATCGCTGACATTTAAAATCAATCCCAAGGGCACAACGATCTCAAAGCTCACCCCTAAGAAGGCTAAAATTGCTCTGACATGGAAATCCCAGACCACTCAGACCACAGGCTATCAGATTCAGTACAGCAAAAAGAGCGACTTCAGTGGTGCAAAAACTGTTTCGATAACGAGCAGCCTTACCACCACAAAAACCCTTTCGAGCCTTATTGTCAAGACAAAGTACTATGTGCGAATCAGAACCTACAAAAAAGTAAGCAGTGTAAATTATTATTCTGACTGGAGCAAGAGCTACACAGTCACGACTAAATAATTAAATACAGGAGGTTTATTTATGAAAAAAGTATTATCATTAGCTTTGGCGGTGTTGCTGATAGCGTCAGTAATCGTAAGTGTTCCGATTACGGCTTCGGCATTCAATGCGGACAATTACAAAGCGAACATTACGAAAATTAGTGTCGGCGCGCCGATAACGGGAACTGACGAAAAGAAATATCTTCCCGTTACCGTATACTTTACGGCGGATGAAGATCTCGGAGATTCGAACGCTGTATCTTTCCTCGAGGGTTATCTCAAGGGTATGCTCGCGAACGGAGATAAGTTCGAAGGCATTTCCGGTCTCGGTATGACGCTTATCGGACCGTTAAAGCCCGACGCTCTTGAAGGCATGGGCAGCAACGCGTTCAGCTGGCAGTGGAGCGAAGGCTACGGCGAGGGTGTATTGAAGTACAATATTCCTCTTAAGGAGGAGAGCGATACCCAGTCCATAGAGCATAGCTCGGCTACAGGACAAGATGAGCTTAATTGCGTTACGGAAGGCGATAAGGTATCATTTCAGATTGAAACTGTAATGAACTCTTCTAATTTTCCCCCAGGCGTGCTTCCCGAGGGAGGCAGCTTGTTCTCAGATGAAAGAACCATAACTATTGAGGACAGCAGCAAGTATCCCAAAACGATTGAGTTTGGCAATACCTGCACAATCACGGTTCACTACGTCTATGCCGAGGGCGGACAAGCTGCTCCTGACAAAGTTGAAACCTGTGAAATCGGTTTAGAGAATTTTCTGATTAACTCCCCGACAATCGAGGGCTACACTCCCGATAAGAACGTTGTAACAGGTATACCGAGCGGAGATAAAGAGTTTACCGTTACTTACACCAAGAACAGCACAACTCCCTCCGAAACCGTAGGCTCTGACGAAGCTCCCGTAATCACTAAAGCAGCTTACGATCCCGAGACCAAAAAGCTCGACGTAAGCTTCACCACAAAGGACATGGATTCACGCTATTTTGAGGCTTATATGCTCACCGACAAAATCCTCGAGAAGGGTATGGGAAAAGTTACATTCAAGGGCAAAGATTACGATACTCTCGGTATTCAGTCCTTCAACTCAGATGACGCTTCACACGTAACCGTAAATTCAAAGACAGGCGCTGTTACACTCAGTCAGGAGCTCTACTTTGGCGAAAACGAAGCTCCCGCTATCGGCGAGACCGTTTATATCGCCGTTCAGACCGAAGGAAAGCACGCCAAGGACAGCTGGGGCGAGGGCTCTGAGCTTAGCGAGCTCAAAACGATTGTTGTCGGCACTCCCGACGCGCCTGAAAAGAAATCAATCAAAGACGCCAATGTTAAAGTAGCGAGCGGCGGCACATACACAGGTAAGGCTAAAAAGCCCGCCGTTACAGTTACCTATGACGGCAGCAAGCTCAAATCAGGCGTAGACTTTACGGTTACTTACACTAACAACAAAAACGCGGGCACAGCCAAGGCTGTTGTTAAGGGCGTAGGAGATTATCAGGATTCTGTCACCGTCAAGTTTAAAATCGCCAAAGCGGGTAACAAGGTCAAGGTTACGGGTAAGGCTGTTAGCGTAAAAGCTAAAACTCTTAAGAAAAAGAATGCTTCATTTAAGGTTGCCGTAATCACAAACGCTCAGGGCAAGGTTAAAGTTACGCTTACAGCGAATAAGCTCAAAGGTAAGCTCTCAATCAACAACGATGGCAAAATAACTATCAAAAAGGGCAAGTATGCCAAAGAAACCTACAAAGTTAAAATCAGCGTTACCGCTGCGGGCAACACCAACTACACTTCTAAAACCATTACCAAAACAATCAAAATTAAAATAAAATAACACTAAACTCAAACGAGAGGCTGTCGCAGATAAGCGGCAGCCTCTCGTCACATCTTAGAACATACACAATTCAAATCATCTGTATAATAAAACAGATTCAATTAGAGTATACTATGTTTAAAAAATTTGTTCTGATTGTATATTCCCTCTTTTTAATTATTCCGATATAATAATGTCTATAGTAAACTTTAAGAAAAAAACACCGCGCAGACAATGTCCGCGCAGTATTCTTCTTTTAAAGTCTCCCAATCGGCTTTCTTATGCTAATCGCATAATATCCTTATGAGCAGTAGCCATCGGCAGTCCTTTTTTAGTATTTAGTATTCAGTAGTCAGTGGTTAGTTAACGGGCTGTCGCATAAATGCCACTCGGAATACTCCTCTCACGTGTCATCCTGAGCGTCAGCGAAGGATCTTAAAAGATTCTTTGTCGCTATGCTCCTCAGAATGACAATGGGGCTGACTTTTAAGTCAGCCCCTGTTTTTATACTCTATTTAACTTTAAACTTTACTGTAACGGTCTTGCTCAGGCTCTTGTACTTGGTGTTACCCTTGGCGGTAACCTTTACCTTAAACTTGTATGTCTTGCCCTTCCTAAAGCCTTTCTTGATTGTGAGCTTGCCTGTTTTTTTGTTGACAATAATATACTTGTTGCCAGACTTTTTGGCGAAGCTGAGTTTGCCCTGATACTTTTTGATTGTCAGATACTTTGACTTAGCGTAGGTTGTGTTCTTTTTAGCTCTGGCTTTGATAGTCTTGGGCTTAACGGTCATCGGGTTCTTTTTCTTAACAACTGTAATTCTCAGAACCATACACTTGTCGTTGTTCTTAACAAGAATTCTCTCCTCACCCGCTTTTAAGCCTGTAACAACGCCCTTTGAGTTTACTTTTGCGTAAGCTGTCCAGCCCGCTCTATAGATAGTATCGCCCTTGGGATACTTGATGGTAGTTTTAACCTTGGTTGTATCGCCGACATAAATCTTTGTCTTTTCAAGTTTTGCGCTCAAAACAGTAGCATATGAAACGCCGTTGAAGCTCATACCGTTATCCTTGGCGTATCTTTCGGCTTCGCTTCCCGCGCTACCCTTGATGTTGATACCTTTTATATAATAATTATTAAGTAAATGACCGAAGCTTTCGTCAGTTTCATCGTCACCTTCTTCGTTGGTGCGGAAGCCGAGCGCTCTTGTTTCTATGGTTGTTACGCTGTCGGGAACTGTAATTTCCTTTAAGTCGGGGCAATCATAGAACGCCTGATGTCCTATGAATTCTAACCCGTCGTTAAGTGTTACACTGCTGAGCTCATCACAAGTATTAAAAGCGTTTGCGCCAATACTCTTAACACTGCTCGGGAATGTTACGCTCTCAAGGTCGATACAGGAGAAGAACGCGTAATCAGCTATAAGAAATGTGTTGGATTTAACTGAATAATTGCTCGAAACCGTATCTTTAGCGCTGATAAGACACTTGCCTATATAAAGCACATCGTCTTCCCAGTTATCGGTGGTAATATAATACTTTGTGTTATAAAAAGCACTGTAACCTATTTTTGAAAGAACATCAGGTTTTCCGTAAGTAGTCATAAATGTAATAGTCTCGAGATTGGAACAACCATAGAACGCGTAGTCGCAAATACTCTTAACATTGCTAATCGGGATTGTTACGGCGGTAAGACCTGCGCATTCGAAAAAAGCGTCCTCGGCAATAAGCTTTGTACCGCCTTTGACAGAATATCCGCCTGTAAAGGAATCTTTATTGGCTTTTATAAGACAATTGTCAATATAGAGTACATTGTTATTCCAGTTGCTCTCGTTTTTATAATACGCGGTATCTCTGAAAACGTCCTCGCCGATGTAGGTTACGCCGCTGCCGATTGTAATTGTGGCGAGCGCGGAACAATCTACAAAAGCGAAATCGTCAATAGTCTCAACGCTGTCGGGAATATCTACGGACGCGAGCTTTGGACAATCAGAAAAAGCATATTTTTCGATTGTTTTAACACTTTTGGGAATATCAACACTTTCAAGGTTTTTGTTATTACCAAAAGCGTTTTCCTCAATTGTTGTAACTGTACTCGGGATAGTAATTGTTTTTATGCTGCTATTATCACTGATAGACGAACCGCCAATTGTGGAAACCTTGTAGGTTCCGAACATATTCGGAATTACCACATCAGCTTCCGAACCAGCGTAGTCGGTAATCTCCGCTGTGCCGTCGCCGAGCACAGTATACTGGAAGTCGCCGCTCTTCGTGGCGCTTACGCTGACAGAAGCCACGGCAAATACGCCCATGAGCATTACCAGAGCTAAAAACAAACTTAATGATTTTTTAAAGTTTTCATTAGAATTCCTCCTTAAAGAATCTAAACATAGTATAACATACCCTACACAAAAATACTGTACAAAAATTATGAGTTGGATTTGTGCAAAATGACAGAACAGTTATTAGTAGTCAGTTGTCAGTTGTCAGTTAAGCCTTAACAAAGAAAAAAAGAAATACAGCGGAACATCTCTCGGGAAATGCTCCGCTGATACTACAAATATATCTTTTCGCGTGAAAAACTGTAAACTGATTACTGAATACTGACCACTAAAAAGGCTTTGCCTTTTTTATTTAATATCTTCGTATATTCTCTTTTGGATTTCGGTTTTAAGTCCTTCAAAATCGTTGATGTCGATAATCCACGCGCCGCCAGCGCCTGTGCCTGACTGCCACTCGCCGTCGTCGGGAACGCAGCGCTCCGAGAACTTATATGTGAAGAACTTGGGGCTGCGGTCGGCAAACCACTTGAAGTCCGCGGCGGTTAAGTCTGTCTTGACGTTGCCTTTAAGAGCGTTCAATGTAGCCAGAACCTTAACGGGAGTATATGTGCAGTAGGTATTAACGAGCGACTGAATAACTCTCCTCTGGCGGGATGTACGGGTAAAGTCGTCTCCGCTGAAGCCGTTGCCGCCTCTGTCGCGGCACAGCCAGAGCGTCTGCTGACCGTTGAGGTGAGTAACTCCGCCCGCTGTGCTGATAGTGCCGACAGAAGAAGCCTGTCCGTTCTTGTTAATCTGCCAGTTAACATAGCCCGCCTCATCGGAAGTGATGTCGACGTCAACGCCGCCGAGAGCGTTAATAACAGCCTTGAAGGTTGAGAAGTCGACCGCTACATAGTTGTCAATCTTGATGCCGAATGTCTGCTCGATAGTCTTTTTGGTGAGATTAGCGCCGCCGAAAGCGTAAGCGGCGTTGAGCTTGTTCTCGCCGTAACCGGGAATATTGAACCAGTTGTCGCGCATAAACGAGGTCTGCTTAATCTTGCCCGTGTTGCTGTCAACCGAAATGAGCATCATACAGTCTGAACGACCTGAGCCGTCGTCGCTGTCAATGCCGAGGAAAAGAATGTTCTTTACATTTGAATTTGTATATAGACCGTTTTCCTTATGAGTCACGCCCTTTTTGAACTTGACCTGCTTGTCGTCAACCTTCTTAAAGAGCCAGCCTTTTTTATTGTTGAAGTTATAAACGGCTGTCGCTGTGCCAGTGAACTCTTTGTCGTCAACCTTGAAAGATATTTTATCTACACCTTTTTTAAGGTCGGTTTTCTGATCTTTGAAAACTGCTTTTTTGTATGTTTTTTTGACTCTTTTTTCAGCGTCTTTTTTATCGGCGCCCGCGAGAGCCGTGAAGGTGATTTTTCCCTTTATAAGCTCGGAGGATTTATACACAAGCTTTTTGTCGCTGAGCTTATAAGTTACCTTATAATCAACAGGTTTTATTCCGTATGTATCGGATGTACGTGAAATCGTAACCCAAGCTTCATAGCTTTCAGGTTTTTCTGCGTCGGGCTTAGCCTTATAATCTGTTTTTTCAAACTCTGAAATCTTAAAATCATAGGCAGTTTTGCCGACTTTTACACGAGTGATGGTTTTATCAGCCTGCATATCAGCCTTAATCCGGTCGTCCTTGGGGAGCTTCGCGTTGACAGCTGAATTCAGAACAAAGAATATAATAACAGCCGCTATACCGCACGCCGCCAGAACGCAACCGCAAATGATTAGAATTTTCTTTTTATTAATAGGCTTTTTACCGCTATTAGAATTATGCTTGAGTTGATTGCTCATACTAACCCTCCAAAAATAGTCTGTAAAATAAATATATCACATAATTCGACATAAATCTACAAGAAATACATACATTTACAAAACTGTAATAATGGTAAAAAGAAAAGCGTCTGACATAAGCCAGACGCTGTGTTTATGAATTTCAGGCGATGTCCTCAAGAGAGCAGGAGCACTCGGAAAGTCCGTGCTTAACTCTGTCCTCTACCTCAGCGCGCTTAGCGTTGTTGAAGCGGTCGAGTGTACCTACGAGGTAACCTGTGATTCTTCTGATTCTCTCGAAGGGAACCATATCATAAGTGTAGTTTACGTCAACATATTCACCGTCTACTGTGAACTCGAAGGTTTTGAACTCCTTATCGGGGTTAGCCTCTTTAATCTGTGTAACGTATGTGTTGATTTCTTTTTCTGATAATGTGCCGCCAATTACTTTAATTTCCATTGTGTACCTCCCTTTCAAAATTCTAAATCGGAATTAAAATTGCATTTCTAAATCATTTTTCATATAACCATACCCCACTATTTCGTGGAGTGTTACTATAATAGCACAATATATTGTGTTTTGCAAGTAACAGTTTATTGATTTTATATACAAAAGTGTAGCTGTTTTATTGTGTAATGTTACTAAAAAGTTACGTTTAATTTCTTTAAAAGAATTTTAATAACAAAATTTTGTAAATGACTTGTTTTTACATACAATATGTAGTATAATCAATGAGCAACAAAAACGCGGGCGTGGTGGAATTGGCAGACACGCAAGATTTAGGTTCTTGTGCCCCACGGTGTGCAGGTTCAAGTCCTGTCGCCCGCACCAGTATGAGTGTTCATAACGGATTTAAGTTATGGGCACTCATTCTTTTATTCAATTTCATCCGATTTGTATGTAGTGAGCAGGTTTTGCGCCTGCTCACTTTTTGCTTATGCGGACTTTGCTGTGGGGATATACTCCACGTCGACGCCTTTTCGGGTGTTGGCTTTGTAGTTTTCGTCCTCTGATGACGGCAGTTCTAAGTAGCCGACAAAGCGATAATAGATGACGATGCGTTGCGTGTAGTTCTTTTTGCCGCCTTCCTTTTCGTACACATCAATGTGGTCGATAAGCTCTCTGAGCATTGGTGCTGTCAGTGAATCCATCTCCATAAATTTACGGACAGCTTTTAGGAAATCATCCTTGTTCTGCTCCATCTCGCTGATTTTGGCAAGACGTTCCTTGTTCTCGAAAATCTTTGTTTTAAGTTCAAGGCGTTCAACCTCGTATTTGTGTGACAGCTCCATATACATCTCATCGCTCAACTTGCCCGATACATTGTCCTCGTAGGTTTTTGCGAAAAGCGAAGTGAGCATTTCGTTTCGGGCAGTTGCCCGGTTCAGCTCTGTTTCTAAGGTTTTCTGCTCCGCCAACATATCGGCGTTGGTTTTCTCGGCGAGAAGCTTTGCAAATTCTTCCTCATTAGATTCCAGATACTTTGCTAAACGCCGAAGTTCCAGCATTACGACCTGTTCGATAGCGTCGGCACGGATATAATGGCGGGATTCGCAGTTGCCACGGGTATCTTTCTTATAGTTGGAGCAGCTGAAATAATGGATTTCCTTGTTAGTGGTATTCGTGTGATACCATAGCTTACTGCCGCAATCGGCACA
>JAHLAX010000183.1 GCA_020625875.1 bacterium
AGAAGGGTATCTATGACAATCATCCAGTGGCAATCCTTTGCACTGAAAAGCTTCTTGTAGACCTTCCATCATACCTTACTGAGACAGTAGAAAATATTCTTCAGGACTGCGAAGTTGTCGAAGCTATTAAAGCTGGTAAAGTAGGCTTTTCCATTCACCCATACCATCAGGAGAAGTTTAAAAAAGACTGCTATGGTATCAACTGGGAGGACATCGCATGATAAAATGGTTTGATATAGCAGCCTATGAGGATCGCTTCAAACCAAATACATTTTTTATAGGAGGACGTAGAATAGGGAAAACCTTTTCTACGTTTTCCTATATGTATACAAAACAGCCTTTTCTATATGTCCGCAATACTATGGCACAGATAGACGAGAGTTGCACAGCCCTTGGTAATCCCTTTAAGAAGTGGAACAAAGTCATGGAGAAAGACCTTCATATGAAGAAAGAAAAAAGCCACGCTCTTATTCTTGAAGGTGAGGGAGAAGATGAGCATGAGGTAGGTTTTGCAGCAGCTTTATCTTCTCTCGGATCCATGCGAGGACTAGACCTAAGCGATATTTCTATAGGCTTATTCGATGAATTTATTGAAAAGAAAACTCTTACTTTTAATCAGGGTGCATATTATGATGATCTGTACGAAAGTATCAACTCAAATAGGGAGCTGGAGGGAGAAAAACCTTTTGTTTTTATCCTTCTTAGTAATGCTCAAAAACTTAATAATAGCATTCTTGCTTCTAAAAATCTGATAACACCAATAGAAGGTATGATACGAAGCGGACAGAGGACAATGAGCACAGCAAACTCTTTTATATGTCTCCCTGTATCAGAAGTATCAGAACTCAAAAAGCAGACAGCATTTTATCAGGGAATGGAAGGGACAAAAACATATCAGGAAGCTCTTGATAATAAATTTGCTAATGACTCATTTTATGGAATTGTCAAACGTCCTTTAAAAGAGTATATCGGAGTATGCATGATAGATGATATCTACATCTATAAGCATAAGAGCAATGGCAAATATTATGCTTGTTTTACTCAGTGTAGTAATATTCCAACTTTCACCAGCAAGGACAATTTTTCAATTTTTTATCGTGCTTATGGACACAAGTTTGATATTATGGCGGCTACTGGTACACTTGAATTTTCTGATTTTACGGCTAAGAGTAGACTAAATGAAATACTTCGGATATAATATAACTATCAAACATTTAATTTTTCCTAACCCCACTTTTTTCACCAACTGCCAGTGATAGCGCCTGAAGCTAAACTTCAGGTGCTATTGTTTTATTCTAATAAATTGTGTAAAATAATATTGACAAGTTGTTCATTGTTCCGCGGGCACAGCTCGGAAGAGTGCGGACGGTTTGCCACCTGAACAGCTTGTCACACTATAATAGGGTGGCTTATAGGAGGGTATATGAATTTAGATCATTTTAACAATCTATCTGATGATGAAAAAGCAGCTTATCTTTTAAGCTGTGAAGCACTTGAAACAACTGCTAAGGATCAGGAAGCAGAAATAAGCTCCCTGAAAAATGAAAATGATAACTATAAAGCCGGAGCTGAAAAGCTGGAGAAAGATCTAAGAGAAGCGAAAGAACTTAATTTCACTTTAGCAAGATCTGCCAATCCTCAGCCGAAGCGAAGTGCTGAAGATATATTACAAGAAATGTTTTATCCACAGAAGGGAGAATAAATTATGAATACTGATCAGATTTACGCATTAGTTAATGAAGTTAATGCAGAAGCGTTTGGAAGTAATGCTATCACTGTAGTAGATGTTACTTCTTTAATTTCACTGGGAAATGTTGTACTTTCATCCAGCACAAATACGGAAGCTTTCCTTAATACTCTTGTTCAGAGAATTGGAAAGACAATTCTAAGGTATAGAGACTATCGAAACAAACTGGGTGATATGGTTGTATCAGATTTTGAATACGGCGCAATCCTTCAGAAGCTCTATG
>JAHLAX010000004.1 GCA_020625875.1 bacterium
AATTAGTATCTACTCTGTCTTTCTGCTACCTCTATTGTAGCACATCGTCAGAGTTCTCGGATTACTTTACCACTTACTTTTTATCATGCCTCCTTATTTTCTATAAGCTATTTAAAATTATGTCGAGTTGTGCTATACTGTATAATATACCATTTTCAGGAAGATGTAAATATGTCTAAAGTCAAAACGCTAAAAAATTTATATACAAAAAACTTCGGCTTAACAGTATTTCTGCTCGGAATACTTTTATCAGCCGCTTTTGTTGTGCCCGTTATAATTGAGCAGGGCGGTATATTCTTTTATTACGGCGATTTCAACGCTCAGGAAATTCCGTTTTACCAGCAGGTTCACGATGAGATTCTGAGGGGTAATACGACCTGGACGACGCTGACTGATCTCGGCGCTCCCACAATAAGCTCATATCTGTTTTATCTTATCGGCAGTCCGTTTTTCTGGGTAACACTGCTATTTCCGAGCGAGGCTGTCCCCTATCTTATGGGACCGCTGTTCATACTCAAATTCGCGTGCGCTTCGCTCACGGCATATCTTTATCTGAAGCGCTATGTAAAGAATCCGACTTACGCTGTTGTCGGCGGACTGTTGTACGCTTTCTCGGGCTTTTCGATTTACAATGTTTTCTTCTTCCATTTTCACGAGCCTATGATTATCTTCCCGCTGCTTTTGTACGCGGTTGATAACCTGATGTACGAAAACAAGCGCGGGCTTCTGGCTATAACCGTCTTCGCCGCCTGCGCCGTGAACTATTATTTCTTCGCGGGAATGGCGGTATTCACCGTTGTTTACTGGCTTATGATGGTTTTCACCAACAACTATCAGCTCACCATAAAAAAGCTTCTGACGCTTATTTTCGAGGTACTTTTGGGCTTCGCGGCGACGGCTTTTCTGGTGTTACCCACAGTATTCTTTATCATCGGCAATCCTCGGCTTTCGAGCTTTCCGAACGGGTATTCGGCGCTCACTCACGAAGTTTCGCAAAGATACTCGGCTATACTGTGCGCCTTTTTCTTCCCGCCTGATTTGCCCGCTCAGCCCAACTTCGCTCCGGGAGCAGACGCTAAGTGGGCGTCGCTTGGCGGCTGGCTGCCTCTCGTCGGAATGACAGGCGTAATCGGTTATCTTCAGCTCAAAAAGCGCGACTGGATTAAAAAGCTCATTCTGCTCCTCGCTCTGTTCGCGCTTGTGCCGTTATTCAACTCGATGTTCCAGCTATTAAACTCCAGTATCTTCTACACAAGATGGTACTATATGTTTACGCTTATACTTTCGCTCGCTACCATAAGAGCTCTCGAGGACAAAAAAACAGATTGGAACAGGGCGTTCAGATGGTCAGCGGGAATTACTTTAGGTATAGCTGTTCTCATCGGATTTATGCCTAACACACATGAAGATGACAACGGAAAAGAAGTATTTAAAATTGGACTTCATGATTTTACCGACCGATTCTGGATTTACGCCGCTATAGCTATGTTTTCGCTCGCGGCTTTCGCGTTCATTATCGTTCTTTTCAAAAAACGTCCCAGACTTATGTCCGCCATTGTGCTCGCGGGAGTTTGCGTTATAAGCGTACTAAGTTCAACCTATATCATCCAGAACGGCAACTCTCTTGATTATGATGAAAAAGTCTATCTGAACGCTAACGCGGTCAACAAAATCGGCACGATTGATATTGATGATATAGACGAGGTTCGCTCGGATTTTTACGAATGTCCCGACAACCTCGGTATGTACTGGCAGATACAGTCAATTAACGCCTTCCACAGTGTGGTTCCCACCAGCATAATGGATTTTTATGACAGCATCGGAATTACGCGGGACGTGGCTTCACGCCCCGAGACCGACTATTATGCCATAAGAGGGTTATTCAGCTGCAAATATCTTTTTGACGCGAAGTACGACGACGAGGACGATGACGACGAATACTGCTTCAAAGAAAAAGACGGCAAATACAGAATGCCAGGTTGGAAGTATCTGAAAACAATTAACGGATGTAAGGTTTACGAGAACGAATACTATATTCCGATGGGCTTCACCTTTGACAAGTTTATAAGCAAATATGAGTTCGCGCAGATTGACAAGCGGTATCAGTCTAACGCTCTGCTCAAAGCCATGGTGCTCAAAAACAACGACCTTCTCAAATATTCCGACATTACAGGCTATACCAAAAAGGATATAGACCGAATCAAAAAGAACATAAAGAACAAAGAAAAAACTTCGCCGACTATAGCCTCTGATTTTTCATACGGAAGTCAGGAGTACTTTGATGACTGTAAAAAGCTAATAGCTAATACCTGCGAGAGCTTTAATTATACAGACAACGGCTTTAAGGCTACATTCAACAATAAGGGCGACAACAACTTATTGTTCTTCAGCGTACCCTATGACGAGGGATGGAGCGCCAGCGTTAACGGTAAAAAAGCCGAAATAGTTAAGGCGGACTCGGGCTTTATGGCAGTCAAGGTCGACGGCAATAAAAAGAACGATATAGTTTTCGTTTATGAGGCTGTCGGTTTCCGCACGGGAATTATAATCTCCGTAATATGTGGTATAATATTTGTTATGTATTTATGCGCCATAGCATTTCTTTCAAAAAGGCGCAAACACAGAGGCTGAAAAATGAATTTTGGAGAGAATATTTTAAAGTATAAAGATGATATTCTGAGCGATTTAAAAACTCTTTTAGAGATAGAGTCTGTATCGAGCGAAGGCAGCGAAAACTGCGAAAAAGCGCTTGATTTCGTTTTAGACAGAGCCCAGCAGCTCGGATTATCAACTAAAAATATAGAGAACAAAGCGGGACATATTCAGCTCGGCAACTCAGGCAGGCTCTGCGGCGCTCTGACTCACCTCGACGTTGTTCCCGCGGGCAAGGGCTGGAGCGTAGAGCCGTTCACATTGACGAGAAAAGACGGCAGGCTCTACGGCAGAGGCGTCGCGGACGACAAGGGCGCTTCAATAGTCAATCTTTATTGTCTTAAGGCGCTTAAGGACAGCGGCGTTGAGGGCGTAAACACCCTGCGCTGTATTTACGGTACGGATGAAGAAATCGGTATGTCCGATATGGAAACATACTTCGAAAGCGAAAGTATGCCCGAGGTTTCTTTTACTCCCGACAGCAACTACGGCATTTGCTTTGCCGAGAAGGGTATTTTGCAGCTTAAAATCAGTATGGACAGAAACGACGGCATAACGCTCAGCGCCATAAAGGCGGGCAACGCCGTTAACGCTGTACCAGACGAGGCGAAAGCGCTGTTGTACTTTTCGGACGCTCAGACAAACAATCTGAAGAACCAAAGAGAAAAATACAAAGGAAATTTTAATTTTATCGACACAATAGACGGGCTGGTAATCGAAAGCTTTGGCAAAGCGGCTCACGCCTGTGAACCCGAAAAAGGAGAAAACGCCGCCTTGGCTTTGGTTGAGCTCTTAAACGGCGAGCTTGAACCCGAAGAAGTAGGCAGCCTTTGTTCATTTATCGGTTACGCGCTGCATCGTGAAACAGACGGGACCTCGCTCGGGCTAAAAATGAGAGATTTTGTTTCGGGTGATTTGAGTTGTAACCTGGGCAAAATCAGGCTTAATGACAACAACTCATACCTGACTCTCGATATTCGCTACCCCGTTACGATGAACGGCGAAAAGATTTTGAAACAGGTTGAGAAGTCGGCGGCGATAAACGAGCTTAAGGTTGAGGTTATTCATCACGCTCCTCCGCTGCATCTTCCCAAGGAAAGCCCGACAATATCTCTGCTCTCGCGGGCTTATGAAGAAATAATGGGCGAAAAGCCCGAGCCGTACTCCACAGGAGGCGGTACATACGCGCGCACGCTCGGCGGTAAAGGCGTAGCCTTTGGTCCAGCGTTTAAAGACGATGACGTTAAGATGCACAACGCTGACGAGAGTATTGACGAAGAAAAATTCTTTGCTCACGCTCAGATTTGTTTGCAGGCTATGTATAGAATGTACACAGAAGATTTTGGAGAGTTAACCGAATGAAAACAGAAAGAATAATTCGTTCACAAGCCAGAGACGCTCTTAAGGGCAACTGGATTGTCGCGGTTTCAGGACTTTTTTTGCTGCTTGCGGTTATATTTTTGATTGAGATTTTTTATGAAGCACTGATAAATCTGACAGGAATATTAAGCGGCGAAACTATAAAAAAGGGCTCTGAGCTTACGCTGGTAATAGTATTATGCGCTGTTTTTCTGATTACATTTGCTTTATCGCCGTTCAAAAACGGTTATTACAGGCTGTGCTACAACATCGCCCAAGGCAGAAGCGACGGGCTTAGAGACGCTTTTTATTTCTTTTCGGGAATTAAGATTTACTTCAAAACGCTGCAATTCAATATAATCATTATGCTCAAAAAAGTCTTGTACGCGTTGATTTCTTTCATTCCTTACTTTTTATGCTTACTGTTTGAGCTGGTTTTATTCACAAACTTTATAAAGCCCACCACGTCCACGAACGCGCTTTTTGATACGCTTGAATTTGTGCTTGTGATTATCGGCTCGGTTTCTACAGTGATAATCAGCGTAAGGCTAGTTATCCCTGAGTTTGTTTTTGTTGACAACTTTGAGGCTAACGCTTTCAGCATAGCCAAGTCCATTTCATCAAAGCATCTTGATGATTATTATAAGCTTGTATTCTCGTTTGGATTCTGGATACTCTCCTGTTTTTTCGTATTGCCCGGATTATATGTAATCCCCTATCTCACAACATCGCTGGGCACAAGTTCGAAATGGCTTATAAATAAATATAAGGAAGGTAAAACGGTATGATAATAACTATCGGAGTTATAGCCTATAACGAAAAAAACTCGCTGGGCTCACTGCT
Organism: bacterium; assembly: GCA_020625875.1. Lineage (GTDB taxonomy): Bacteria > Bacillota > Clostridia > Oscillospirales > Acutalibacteraceae > Ruminococcoides. The sequence continues at coordinate 4,855 of JAHLAX010000004.1, forward strand.
CAAGGACATATGCAAACAGACCTATGACCACAGCAAAATTGAGGTTATTCTGGTTGACAGCAACTCCACCGACAATACCAAGGTTATTATGGAAACCTTCAAGAAGAATAACGAAAAAGAGTTTTACGGGGTTAAGGTTTTGTCTAACCCCAAGAAAACCCAGCCTTGCGGATGGAACGTAGTGCTCAGAAACTACAGCGGTGACGCGGTAGTCAGGATTGACGCCCACGCCTCTATCCCCTCTGACTTCATAGCGAAGAATATAGCGACGCTACTCGGCGGCGAGAACATATGCGGCGGATTCAGACCTAACATTATTGACGAACGCACTCCCTGGAAAGAAACTCTCAATCTGGTTGAAACCTCGATGTTCGGCAGCTCTATCGCTCCCTATCGCCGTCAGCAGGGCAAAACTTACGTCAACTCGCTGTTCCACGGCGCGTACCGCAGAAGAGTTTTTGACAAGGTCGGTTTATTCAACGAGTGTCTGGTTCGCACAGAGGACAACGAGATACACTACAGAATGAAAAAAGCGGGTTTTAAAATCTGCTTTAACCCCGAGATTATTTCTTATCAGCATACAAGAAACAATCTAAAAGGTATGATTAAACAAAAGTACGGCAACGGCAAGTGGATAGGACTCACAATTTCGGTTGCTCCCAAGTGCTTGTCCTATTATCATTTTGTTCCGTTTTTATTTGTGAGCGGACTGATTGTATGCTCAGTGCTCGCGCTGCTGGGGTTCCCTCTTTTTATTGAAATACTGTTGCTGCTCTACTCGATGTTTGATTTTGTAAACACAGTGAGCTGCTTTACAATGAGAGATATAAGACCGCACTTCTTCCTGCTTCCGCTGTTGTTCCCGCTGATGCACTTAGCGTACGGCTTTGGAACGATTGTGGGTATTCTTCAGATTCCGTTCTGGAAGAGAAAGCTCAAGAAAGAAGCGGAACTAGAAAAGAGCACGCAATAATCTTATTGTTATGCGGGAGCGGCAAGAGCAGCTCCCCCTACAAATTTAGATTCTACCTTTATTTGGAGATATAAATGTCAAACGTTATCACGCTGAGTGACGAAGAACTCAGAGGTTTACAACTTAAAGAACTGGGACTGCTGAAGTATTTCAGCGAGTTTTGTGATAAGCACGACATCACGTACTATCTGTGCGGCGGATGTCTTATCGGCGCGCTCCGTTACGGAAAGTTTATTCCATGGGATGATGACGCGGATGTGTTTATGCCCAGAGGTGATTACGAGACTTTCATCAGAACCTATCTGGAAGAAAACCCCTCTGAGCGCTTTGTTCTTCTCAACGAAACCGACGACACCTTCACCCGCAACTCTTTCGCGACGCTCGTCGACACAAGCGCGACGCTCGTCAAAAACTATCAGCAGGACTTAAAAATCCCGCACGGCGTAGCGTTCGACATCTTCCCTATTGACGCGCGCCCGAGCAAAAAAAGCCAGAAGTACTTGCAATACTTCTGGTGTATCATCTACTCGCTTTTCAGAGCGCAGACCGTTCCCGAAAAACACGGCGGCATTATGACGCTGGGCAGCAAAATTCTGCTCGGTATTTTCAGAAAATATAAGACCAGAAAGAAAATCTGGAAGTACGCCGAAAAGCGTATGACGAGATATTCACTCGATGACTGCGAGCTCATCTGCGAGCTCTGCGCGGGTCCGAGGATTATGAAGAACGAATATCCGAAGGAATACTTTGAATACGCTGTCGACGTTGAGTTTGAGGGCGAAAAGTTCAAGGCTATGAACGGCTATGACGGCTACCTTAAGCTTGCGTTCGGCGAGGATTATATGACGCCTCCGCCGGAAAGCCAGCGAGTACTCAGCCACGACTTGGCGTATCTGGATTTGAATAAAAGTTGTAAATAACAAAAAGGCTCCTTTGGCCAAAGGAGCTGTCGAGCGTAGCGAGACTGAGGATTGTATAAATGCGGCTTAGCCGCCACCATATTCTATAATTAAAAAAAAACTCCCTCAACCACGAGGGAGCCTTTTTTATTTTATCCTGATTTTACTTGTCGCTTTACATACCGCGAATATCAGCAATACAGACGGCACAAACTTAATCGCCTCGCTGATGACGCGCGTCCAGAGATACACCCAAAAGCTGTTACCGCTGCCAGCTCCATACATAAAGTACAGCCAGTAACCCGAAAGAAAAACCTCGATGCACACCGCGTTGATAGTCCACGATATTAACACGGAGGATACTTTAATATTATTCTTATAAAGAAATATACCAAGAATTAACCCTGTCAATATTCCGTTAAGCGTAAAGCCTGGAAAGTACGTGCCGCCGCTCGCGGGATTGATAAAGAACGACAGAATGTCGCCCAAGCCGCCGACAAGCGCCGCGCCTATTGGTCCGAACATAGCCGCCGCTACGGCAATCGGCAGGAAGTTTATACTGATTTTCAGCATATTGCCGAACAACGCCATCGTAGAGTTGGCGAATATTCCGACAATGATTCGTATAGCTAAAAGCATAGCCAACGCTACCAATGAGTAGACACCAGTTAATTCTTTAAACGAATTATAAAACTTTTCCTTAAAACTCATTTTTGCGTTTTCAATCCGCTTTGATCTCAATGAATCCTCTTGAGCTTTTATTCTACCTTTTTCAAATTCATAACCAATCTTTTCAGGATCATCAACCACAATATGTGTAGCCTCATCCTCAACAGATAATGTCGCGTTACAGTAACTGCATTTTATAATTTTTTGAGAACTGTCTAAATCAACAGCAGCTCCACATTTAGGGCAATCAATTGTCTTTACTTTCATATTCTCATTTCTCATTTCTGATTTCTCATTTAAAAACGGGCTGCGTAGAGCAGCCCGTTATCTTCTACTAACAGCGGGATGCGAAACCTATACCGCGGTCAACAATAACCTTCGTTCCTCTGACAACTCCCCGTTCAAAGGACACTTCACGCACAGGCTTCTACTCTGTGAACAATGATATTATATTACTATCTTTAAAGTTTGTCAAATACTAAAATACGCCCGCGAAAGCAAAGAGCACAAGAAGAAGTGTTATTACAACCAACGCGGAAATAACAATAATCAAGATGGTGTTCATCTTTTTGTTCGTGCCGTCGTATGCCTCGCGCTCGGGTACGAGCTTTGACTTTCGAAGCGCCGTAACAACGCCCTTATAGAGCAGCAGAACGAGCGCCGAGTTGAGCCCCGCCTTAATCGCATTGAACGGAATCAGCAGCGGCAAAAACATCTCGAGCACAGCCTCTTTGGGAACGCCCATAAATATCGGCGTCATAATATAATTCCATAAAAGCATTATAGCTATCATGGACAACGAGCCCGCCACTAAACCGATAACGGCGCGTGATAGCGTCTTTTTGCGGTAATAAATTACCGAAGCTACTCCGACAAAAATGCCTGAAGCGAGGAAATTCATCAAAAGACCTATCAAACCTGTTGTGCTGACAGTCACCATTTCAATCAGGCAGACAATCAGCGACATAATAAGCCCCGCTATAGGTCCGAAAATAAACGCCCCTATCGTCAGTATTACGTCCTTTGGCTCATAGGTTAGAAAGCCGCCTATGTTGGGTAAGCGCAGAAAAATGTCCGCGACAACAGCAATAGCGGTCAGCATCGCCATCGCGCTTATCATTTTGATACGCTCGGTAGATTTGTTCGTCATAAAATGACCTCCTTTGTTTTTTAAGGAGCTGTCAACGGAAAAGCCCCGAAGCAAAACGCTTTGGGGCTTGGTTACAGAATAACTGAATCTTCTCTCATCCGGACTATACCGTCGGCGCCTGAATCTCACAGGCTCAGCGTGTTTTAAACACGGTCGCGGGCTATACCGCCGGTGGGGAATTTCACCCCGCCCCGAAGACAACTTCTTATATTATTATATTCTTTTCAGTTTGTTTGTCAAGTCTTATATTGAAAGAGGGCTGCCGCAAAGCGACAGCCCATAAATGATAAAATTATTTGATATAAGTCTGTCCGCTTGGACCAATTGCTCCGCTGATTCCCTTGAAACCGTCTGCGCAACAAACATAAACTCTCATATTGGCTTTTCCAAGCTCCGAAGTTGTAAGAGTGCCGTTTGTTACAGTCTTCTGTTCACCTGTTACGGCGTCAATGTACTTGCCGTTGGGGATATTCTTGAAGGTCGCGCCGCCGCTGATAGTTACGAGCGCGAGCGAATCTACGCCCTTAGCGTCATCGGTATAACGACGAACATATGCCATCTTACCGCCGCTTACATAGTTGCTTGATGTGGTGTACTGGCCCTTCTGAAGAGCGGGAATAGCACGGCGGATAGCGTTGAGCTTTGAAAGATGCTTACAAAGAGGCTTTGCAAGCGTCTGAGCTACTGTGCCCGTAGCGGTATACTGACTAAAATCGGTAGCACTTACATCGCCCTCGATGTTATCGCCGTAATAAGCTCTGCCTGACGCGCTGAGCGGAATAAGCGTACCCTTATCGATAAGCTCGCCCTTCTGGAACTCAATCTCAGAGCCGTAGTACAGACAAGGAATACCACGGAAGGTGAACATCAAGTCCATATTCTCAGCCCATGTCTGCTCGCCGCCCTTGAATCTTGAAAATTCATCAGGCTGCTCGGGAGCGTAGTCGTGAGACTCAACATACATTACATTCCATGTGGCGTCGTTATAATACTTATCGCTGGACTCGGCAACGCCGAACGCGCTTTCGGCAGAACCGAACATTCTGTGCATTGTAAAGTCAATCGCGTTCATACCCGAAGCCTTTGAATCATCGGGGGTACGATAACTGATGCCATTAAGGAAAGCATTATTAGATGTCGGTTGAGCTTTGGGATCGTCTTCTTGTAAATAGTGGTCGAACGTGAGGTTCATATTGCTGTTGATTGACTCTCTGCTTGTATCCCATTTCCAGGAGTTAGCCCATTTATCGTTGCTCTCTTTCCATGTGTAGTAGGGAGCGGACTCCTCGGCGTGACCTCTGTACCATACCTGAGTATATCTTGTACAAATTTCGCCGAACATAAAGAAGCCATTCTTGCCCGCGTCCTCAGCTCCCGCCATAATCTGAGGATTATACATCATATTGAGAGTAAGTCTCGGAATATGGCGTACCGTATCAACACGGAAGGCGTCTACGCCCATATTTATGTAGTTGGTATAGGCGTCAGTTGTATACTCAGCGACAGCGGGATTCTCGGTGTTGAGGTCGACGCAGTCGCCCGCGATTTGAGCGAACTTGGTTGTCCAGTCATCATAGTTCGGATTCTGGAAATAACCCGAGTGCCAATAATTATCTTTATTATAAGTATCGCTGTTCGAAAGCTTATTAATGCTGTAATCCTTCTCCTCGGGATAGCCCTTATTGCCGTTGCCGTTGTCTCCCGAATAGGTTACATTCTTCATCAGGTTCAGTCTTGCCTGATACTGAGCGCCGGGCTGAAGCTTCCAATAATCCTCGGGCTTGCTTACGCCCGCCTCGTCCATAAGGAGCTTTGTGGGAACCATACTATCCTCAAGGCTTGACATATTGGCGTCATAATTCTTTTCAAAGAGCTTGCAAAGAGTGTTCTCGCCAAAGTTACCTGTGTGGTTCCATACAACGTCCTGAACAATCTTCATACCCTTGGCGTGAACCGCCTCAATCAAATCCTGATATGTAAAGTCGGAGCTCTCATAACGAGAGTCAACCTTCTCGAAGTTTATAGCGTGATAACCGTGGTAGTCATAACCCGAGGCGTTCTCTACAACGGGAGTAACCCAGATTGCGGTAAAGCCAAGCGCCTTAATGTAGTCGAGCTTGTCGGCCAAGCCCTTGAAGTCGCCGCGCCACGCGGGGTCTGTGTCAGGGTTATTAGCAGTACCGTCATCCCAGCAGTGAACGTTGTTAGACTTATCGCCGTCATAGAAACGGGTGGGGATTACAAAGTAGATACTCTCCTCACGGAAATCGATATCATCGGGGGTATCCTCTTTTTCAGGATTTTTGGAACGCCATACGCGGTTCTTGTACCACCACTCGCCCGTGTTGCGGGTAAGCTCGGGAGAAAGCTGATTGCCGTCCTTATCGGTAAAGAGGATGTTTATCTTTGTAACGTTTTGGAATATATAAGTGTACCAGTTCTCGCCCTGATCAGTATCCTTTTGCATGGCCTTACCAGGATACTGCACCTCGATGTTCTCTGGCAGAGAATTCCAATAGTAAACATACGGAGCCGTATCACTCTTAAAATGAACTATTATTGATGAGTTCTCAGCAAGCTTCTTGCTGTTAGCAGTAGCGGCATTAGCGCCGAAAGCAAAGACTGAAAGAAGCACAACAACAGAAAGAGCGAGAGCCGCGAATCTGTTAAATCTTTTCATATTGGCACCTCCCGATTAAAGCTGAGAGACAATGCCCGCGAGATACTGCTGAATCTTATTAGCGTCCTGAATCTTAACCTTGCTGTCACCTGTTACATCAGCGAGAGTTGCGTTGATGTTACTTCTGTAATACTCAATATTTACAAGATAGAGCTGAATCCATGTAACGTCGTTGACATCAACCTTGTTATCGCTGTTGGCATCACCCATTAACGGACCTGAGGGAGTGCTCGGGTTTGTGGGGTTAGTGGGGTTAGTCGGGTTTGTGGGGTTGGAAGGTGATGTAGGAGTTGTATCCTCCTGCTCGTTGATATTATCAACACTTGTATATGTATAGGTATTGGTTACGGTTGCGTTATAAGAGTTCTGAACAGACGCTTTTACAGTATATAAGCCGAGCTTTGTGGGAGTATATGAATAAGTATTGCCGGTTGTATAGTACGCGGTATTGTTTACGCCGTCGGGGTCGGTAATCTGGAACTTATAGAACAGAAGGTTTGTGCCGACCTTACCGCCTATAGCGCTTGTTGTAAATGTGATAGCGCTGTTGCGCTTAATCTGTGTGCTTGTGCCGAGAGAATTAGCGAATCCGCTGATATAAGCCTCAGCAAGATTGTCAGCGCTCTTAATCTCAAAGCTGATTGAACGGGTATTGCTGTTGCCAGCGCCGTCTGTAACCTCAACAGCAAGCTTGTATGTGCCCGCGGTTGTGGGAACCCACGCTACGGAAGCGGACGAGCCGTTGGAAATCACGTTGCCGTTAGCTGTGAACTTATAGGTCAAAGGTCCAGAAGCTGTTGTCTTAGCTGTAGCTGAAATCTTTATGCTGCAGTAAGTGTAAGACGGAGACTGAACGCTGGTTGTAAGCGCGGTAATCTTAACAGGGCTTGTGGAATAAGTCTCCCAATTGTCTGTGTTGTTGTTATAGATATGTCCGTCACCGGGGAAACTGAGATTACCTGTCTTTCCGTTATCGGAACCCGGGTTAAAGATTATCATATTATAATCCTTGTCGTAGCTGCATTCCCATACGCCATCGCCGATATCGGTCATAGGAACACCGGGCCACCCGTGGTTTTCGCCTAAGCCGTCCTTCCACATATAGCAATATACTGATGACCAGCCCTTGTCGTTCTGACAATAAACCATACCGCCGTTACCCGAGGGTTGAGTGGGATTAGTGCTGCCGCTTGAGGGCTGTGTAGCGGATGTGGGCAATGTTTCGCCGCTGTAATCTGTCCAGTTAACCTGGAACTTATTGCCGCTGCCTGTAGGTGTGGCGAGCTTATTATTACCCGCTACTGTAAGGTCATCGGATTGGTTCTGCCCCTGACCTCCGTTGAAGATAACACTGGTGTCGCCGTTAGTAAGGCTGTACGCCCAGATATTGCCTGAAACATTGGTCATAGCCACACCAGGCCAATTGCCGTTTCCGCCGCTGCCCCATGTGTAGCAGTACGGAGTTGAAAAGTTCGTAACAGAGTTATCAAAATAAATCACGTCGCCTGCAGCCGCGGAAGCGGACACAGCCATAATGACGCAACAGGTAGAGATAAGCACCGTTACGAGCAGTAAACTTATGAGTTTTAATGCTCTTGTTTTCATAAGAAATCCTCCTTCTAAATCTTAAGTCTAATATCAACCCATATTAAGACTTATAATCATAAATATTATAACAAAAGAAAGATGAATTATTTTTCCGATATCGAATTATAGCAACTGTCATATTGACGATTTTTAGATGACTTTTTTATTGATATTTGACAGATAGATGTGAAGCATTTTTTATGAATATTCACAGTGACAAACGCAGATATAAAAAAGGCGGCCTTGCGGTCGCCTTCGGAAGCGGCAGAGCGGCTCCCCTACAATTCTTTATTCTTGATTTTATCCCAATAAGCTTTGAACGCCTGCTCGTTCTTGTTATCGCTGTACTCATAGTACTTAACGTCCTTCAGCGCGTCGGGCAGATACTGCTGTTCTACCCAGTGATTCGGGAAGCTGTGGGGATATTTATAGAACTGTCCCTTATTAGGGTTGTCCTCGCCGTCGTAGTGCTTGTTCTGCAGCTGGCGCGGAATCGGTCCGCCCTTGCCCGCTTTTACATCGGTTATAGCTTTATCAATCGCCATAATACCCGAGATAGACTTAGGAGCGTTACAGACCATAATAACCGCGTCCGCGAGCGGAATACGAGCCTCGGGCAGCCCCACCTTCATCGCCATATCAACGCAGGCGTTGACTATGGGCAAAAGCTGAGGATAAGCGAGCCCTACATCCTCGGCGGCACAGACCATAAGCCGTCTGCACGCTGACGGCAAATCGCCCGCCTCCAACAACCTAGCAAGATAGTGAATCGCGGCGTCAGCGTCGCTGCCGCGCATACTCTTTTGGTACGCTGACACAATATCGTAGTGCTCGTCGCCGTCACGGTCGTACTTCATCGCCGACTTCTGAGTGAGCTCATCCACAGTCGCGTACTCCACAACACGCTTGCCGTCGCTGAGCGGTGATGCGAGAACGGAGAGCTCAACGGCGTTAATCGCCTTGCGGACATCGCCGCCGCACGCTGTGGCGATATGACTGACGATTTCGTCGTCAATCTCAATCTCGCAGCCCTGCTCCTCGCTGAGAAAATCCACGGCTCTGAGCACGGCTTTCTCAACCTCGTGAGACTCAACGCTCTTGAACTCAAAAACTGTACTTCGTGACAGAATCGCGTTATATACATAGAAATACGGGTTTTCGGTAGTTGACGCGATGAGCGTAATCTTGCCATTTTCGATGTACTCAAGCAGAGTCTGCTGCTGTTTTTTATTAAAATACTGAATCTCGTCGAGATAGAGAAGCACGCCGTTTATGCCCATCAGTGTGTCGGTCTCGGCGAAAACCTCTTTAATATCGGCGGTTGACGCAGTGGTACCGTTGAGCTTTTTAAAAGCCTTGTTGGTCTTGCGCGCGATGTAGTTCGCGAGAGTTGTCTTGCCCACACCCGACGGGCCGTAGAATATTAAGTTGGGAATAGTGCCGCTCTCGATGATTTTGCGAAGCGGCTTGTCCTTTGAGAGCAGATGCCTCTGCCCTACTATATCATCCAGACTTTCGGGACGAAGTCGGTCAGCGAGGGGTGAAGACATATTATCCTCCTTAAAACATAAAGGCTTCCCCCGTTGGGGGAAGCTGTCAGCCATAGGCTGACTGATGAGGGCAACATACAATTGTTGCTCGTATACGAAAGTTTGCATTTTGAACAAACCCTAATAAGCCCTCATCCGACCAATTCGCCTTTAGGGCGAATTGCCCACCTTCCCCCACAGGGGGAAGGCATATTTATTCTTATTCATACAAGGGATACTTCGCGCAGATTTCCTCAACACCCGCTCTTACCTTGTCGGCGTTGCCTTCAAAATCTTTGAGCACGAGAGTTATGTACTCGGCAATTTTATCCATATCGTCCTCTTTGAGACCTCTGGTTGTAACAGCGGCTGTACCGATACGCACGCCCGAGGTTACGAACGGAGAAAGAGGCTCATTGGGGATAGTGTTCTTATTAACAGTGATGTAGCACTCGTCAAGGCGGGCTTCAAGCTCTTTACCCGTAACGCCTGTGCCGCGTAAATCCATAAGCAGAACATGATTGTCCGTGCCGCCCGAAACGAGCTTGTTTCCGCGTTTTACGAGTCCGTCAGCGAGAGCCTTACAGTTCTTGACAATCTGAGCGGCATATTCCTTGAACTCGGGCTTCATAGCCTCACCGAAGCAAACTGCCTTAGCGGCGATTGTGTGCATAAGAGGACCGCCCTGTGTGCCTGGGAACACAGCCTTGTTGATGTCCTTGGCGTACTTTTCTTTCATCAGAATAAGACCGCCGCGGGGACCTCTTAAGGTCTTATGAGTTGTGGTTGTAACAAAATCGCAGTAAGGAACAGGATTCGGATGAGCTCCGCCCGCTACCAAGCCAGCGATATGAGCCATATCTACCATAAGATACGCGCCAACCTCGTCGGCAATCTCACGAAGCTTTGGGAAATCAATTACACGCGGATATGCGCTGGCGCCCGCTACGATGAGCTTGGGCTTACATTCTTTAGCGGTTTCAAGAACCTTGTCATAGTCAATATAGTGAGTGTCAGGGTCAACGCCGTAAGCTACGAAATTAAAGTATTTACCCGAAATATTAACAGGCGAGCCGTGTGTAAGATGACCTCCCTCGTTGAGGTTCATACCCATAACAGTGTCGCCGGGCTCGAGCATAGCGAAGTAAACCGCTGTGTTAGCCTGAGCGCCCGAATGAGGCTGAACGTTACAAGCCTCAGCGCCAAAGAGCTTGCACGCTCTGTCGCGCGCAATATCCTCAACAACGTCTACGCACTGGCAGCCGCCGTAGTAGCGCTTACTGGGGAGTCCCTCAGCGTATTTGTTGGTAAGAACAGATCCCATAGCCGCCATTACAGGCTCACTGACGATATTTTCGCTGGCGATAAGCTCAAGGTTACGTCTCTGACGGGCAAGCTCGTCCGCCATAGCGTTACCGATTTCGGGATCATACTGCTTTAAAAGCTCGATGTTTTTCATTTCCTTCATTTTAATTACTCCTTTATTTCAACAATACCGTACCCCTTTTCAAAGGGGTCAAAATTGATACGCCGTTAGGGCGTCAATTTTGGGGGATTATTTTTCCTTTTTATGAATGAACTGATAGAGGAACGCTGCGCTAGACGATCCCCGGAAATTGACTCACTATGTTCGTAACAATTTCCACCCCTTTAAAAAGGGGTACTATTAGCGTTCAGTACCCTTTCAATAAGGTCGTTCATTTCGCTGAGTGTGCTCAGCCTGCCCGCTTCATTCCTGAACGCGGCGGCTCCCTTAAAGCCCTTAAGATACCACGCGATCTGCTTTCGCGACTGGAGCATACCCATATACTCGCCCTTATATCTTACAACAAGCTCGATATGCTCTCGCATAATGCTGAGCTTGTCCTCGTTGGATAACTCTGGAATTATAATTCCTTTATCGAAATATTCAGTCAACTCTCTGAAAATCCACGGATTACCAAGCGCCGCTCTGGCTATCATAACAGCGTCGCAGCCCGTAGAATCGAGCATTCTCTCGGCTGACCTTATATTCCTTACGTCTCCGTTGCCTATTACGGGCACGTTGACGCTCTCTTTAACCTTTTTTATTATATCAAGGTCACATTGACCTGAATAGTACTGATCGCGGGTTCGTCCGTGAATAATAACAGCATCAACGCCGTTTTCCTCGCATATCTGAGCCACTTCGACAGCGTTTACGCTATCGTTGTCAAAGCCCTTGCGGATTTTGACGGTAACAGGTATATCCACGCTGCTTTTGACCGCTTTTACAATCTCGCCGCAAAGGGTGGGATTCTTCATAAGCGCGCTTCCGCAGCCGTTGTTAGCGACCTTGGGAGCGGGACATCCCATATTGATGTCAATAATATCAGCGCCCGCTTCTACCGCGAGCTTCGCGGATGACGCGATAATCTCAGGCTCACAGCCGAACAGCTGAATACCGCAGGGATGCTCGTCATCGGCGATTTTCATAAGCTCAAAGCTCTTTTTGTCGCCAAAGCTCAGCGCCTTAGCGGACACCATTTCGGTCTCGCTGTAAGCCGCGCCGAAGCTTCCGCAAACCTGACGGAACGCCATATCGGTGATACCCGCGAGCGGAGCGAGAAAGAAACGTGATTTAAAATGTATATTTCCGATTTTCATCGGTAATTATCTCTGTTCTGGTAGTCGTTGAACTTTCTGTTGGTATAATAATCGTCGCTAAGCAGTCGCTTTTGTCCGATTATTCGGTTGCCCTCGTCATAGCGATGCTTTCCGCCGCCGCCGTAATAACCTGATTTATTGCTGAGAATTACGATGATAACAGTCAACACACCAACTATAACGCACGCCCAGCTGAAGATGCCGTAAGTCATATCGGAATCTTTATTCTTTGTAGTGAAAATCGCTTTAGGATTGGGCGCGGTGTCAGCCTCGGGCAAATCCTCAAGATTATTGTCAAGCACGGCGTATGTCTCTTTTTCCGTCGCTTCAGTCTCGTAGGTTGCCTCGGTTGCCTGAGTAGTAGCCTCGGTCTCGTAGGTCTGCTCAGTTTCGTAGGTCGCCTCAGTAGTAGCCTCGGTCTCGTAGGTCTGCTCAGTCTGCTGAGATTCCTGAGTTGTAGCCTCAGTTTCATATGTTTGTTCGGTTTGCTGAGTTTCCTGAGACTGAGTTTCCTCCGAGTAACTGGGCTCAGGGGTATTCGCGTCGTCGGGAACGGCGAAAACCGAGAAAACAGAACATGTGAATATTAAAATTATAAGAGAAAAAACTAATAATTTACAACCTGATTTTTTCATCTTCATAACGCAAACCCCATCATATTGTGGTAATTATATTCCATAGATGGATGTATTATACCAGATTATGTTGCTTTTTGCAATACTTTGGCGAGAGCTTTGCCTAATAATTTGCCTGAATACTCAGCTTCACGAAGCGTATTGGCGTCGCTTCCGACCTCTATGAGCAGAGAACCTGTATTGGCGTTCATATTATACACAAAGTCTCCGAAGTCCAGCGGGCGCGTCATTCCTCTGTATTTATCCTCACAGGCTTTTTGGAGTCTGAGAGCGAATCTCAGGTTGTATTCCCAGTCAGGGAAGCCATACTCTCCCCCAGGGTCATAACCTGTTAACACCATAATCTGAGCGCCTTTTCTGCCTTTATATGTAAAAGTCGGCTTCATTTTATAGTCATCCGAGCCTATTGAGTCGCGATGAATATCGAGCGTAACTTTGATTGTCGGATATTTTTTCAGATATTTTTGTACCGTATTCATACTGCGCTCATAGCTGCCGTCATACGCGTCGTCGTGCGAGGTAGTGGCGTGAACAACGCCTATCCCCTCTTTTCTCAGCGACTGAGCTATAGCCTCTCCCACGCTGACAACGTTGTATCGTTTATCGGATGTTCTGGGATAATAATCGGAGTAATAATACCCGACGTCACAGTCAAGATAGCTCTCGCTCGTGTGCGTATGATAGATAAGCACCTGAATATCCGAATTCTTGTCAAAGCTGAAACCGAGCTTTGAACGCAGCTGCTTGTCTATATCGAGGTCGTACCAAGTGTTGTTTTTGACATAAAAATTCTTGTACTTATCACCGCCCTCGATATATTGCTTTGTATAAACAGGATATTTAACTTCGCCCTTATGAGAGGCGAATGTATTATAATAGCTTGGAGGAAAATCAGATGACACAGCATTGGTTTTCACAGACTTTTTGACAGACTTTACCTTTTGGCTTTTTGGTTTTTCGGTCGCGGACTCGGTCGCCTTCTCTGTCGGTTTTTCGCTGTAATTGCCTTTAGAAACAGTTAAAGCCGCCGCCATAAGCGCAGCCTTGTCGTTGTTGACAAACGAGGGAATCCGTACAGACACACAGGCTACAGCCAGCAAAACCAGTAATAGTGACAGAGTTTTGGATAATAATGATTTAAAATTTCGCGCGCGCAATTTAACACCTTCCTATTTTTTCTAATATATATTGTATTCACGCGCGCTTTTTATTATTCTACATAAGGCTTTCGAGTATCTGGGGCTCGATATTCTCCTGCAAAGCGCAGTTGAGCGACATTGAAATCAGCCTGCTCGCCCTATCAATCAACAAATCTATCTCCTTGGGAGTGACAACCATTGAGCGGTTATCGGGCGACAGCGAGCTTTTGAACTGTTCATAGGTTTTTACGTCATCAACATCAAGAGCGTCACACACAAGCGTAACAGCGTCCACCACTGTCGGAACGCCAACAGAAATCACAGGAACTCCAACCGTACTTCTGTTGATACTCTTTCGGTGATTGCCGACGCCCGCTCCCGGAGAAATACCCGTATCGCTGATTTGAAGCGTACAGCCGAGCCTGTCAAGACGGCGTGACGCGAGAGCGTCAATAACTATCAGCGCGTTGGGGCGGATTTTACCCACAACGCTTTCGATATACTCAAAGGTTTCTATCCCTGTCTGTCCTGTTACTCCCGTCCTCATAACCGCTACAGGGCGTAGGCTGTCAAGTCCTGTGCTTCGCGCGAGCTCGCCCGAGATATGACGTGTGGCAAGCACTCTTGACGCGCTTTTGGGGCCAAGAGCGTCGGGAGTTATTTCTGAATTACCCAGCCCGCATACAAGCACCAGCCCGTTAACAGGCAACAGTCTGCGAATCTCTCTGCCAATCAGTGTTATTCTTTCGTCAGTACTTA
>JAHLAX010000222.1 GCA_020625875.1 bacterium
GTTGTCTCGTCGAGATGGGCATTGTATTCCGGAATGATACGGTTTAATTCGTTGATCGCACGTTTGCGTTCATCGAGAGACAGTTTTTCGTTTTTTGCAGCTGCTACCAAATTATCTATTTTGGTACGCTGATCTGCTATTTTATCCGTTGCTTGCTTACGGATATCAGACAGGTCTTTCTCTGCTTTTGCCACGTCTGACATATGACGTTTTAAGTCTATCAATACGCCCACTACCGCACCAACCGCTATTGCCAAGGCTCCCCATGGGTTGGCAGCTATGACAGCCCAAAGTTTCTTCATGTTACCCATGAGCGTAACATTCCAGAGATTCATGAGCTTTGTGGCAATGACATCCTTGTTTTTCCATGCTACCAGTGCGATGATGGTAGTTGTCAGGGAGACGATGGTACCAGCGTGTTTGGCAGAGAAATTGATGAGAGAGGAAAGGAGTTTGACGATGGTACCGCCCGTGGTGATGCCATACTTGGCGATGGGGAGGAGTTTGCCTCCGAGTTCTTCAGACAGGGTAGCAAAGCGTTTCTTTGCTTTGTCAAGTTCCGCTTGCACGGTCGTGTTCTGGATATTGAATTCCTTAATGACACTTGTACCTTCCTCATATGCTTCAGTTGCTATTCTTTGTGATTCCACAACCTGGTCAACGTGGCCAGCCAAAGATGCAAGTACACCCACCGCACGTGTTCCATCCATCTTCAGCTCGTCGAACTTCCCTGCAAGCACACTCATGTCACCGAGTTTGTTGACATGCTTCAGCCAATCCACAAGAGCCTGGTTCATGTCTTTCTTAATGAGGTCCTTGAACTTCTTTACCTCCATGCCCGCCATCTGAGCGAAACGCGCTGGATCCTGATACATCTTCGTAATGAGTTGCGACATGACAGTTGAAGATGTAGCCATCTCCTGGTTATTCCTATCCAAAGCGGCACCGTATCCCATAATCTGTGCTTGGGTGAGATGTGCCATTTGTCCTACTCCAGACAATTTCTCCGTAAACTCAATCACGGGTTGGGCTTTGGCAGGTGAGTTGGCAACAAGTTCATTCAATGCGCTACCAGTAGCGAGCATCGCACCACGCAAACCCTTATTCTTATCCTCGCCGAAAGCGATAGCGAGTTTTCCGATGGTGTCAACGGCACCTTCACCAAGATCATCACCGAGAGCAACGCCGATTTTATCAGCACCATCGACGAATTCCTCAATCAGATCCTTATTGGTGATGCCCAATCGACCGGCAGCTCCAGCCAACTCATTGAGTTGTTCGCGAGATGTACGAGTATCCATCTTCTTAAAATCCTCGTTCATCTCACGTACCTCTTCATCGGTCTGGCCAGTGTATTTTCGGACGTTCGCCATCACGTCCTCCATCTTGGCGTAATCATCCACCGTCTTTCTGACTGTCATGGTGAGACCCGTTACGGCTCCCACGGCACCAGCGACCACGCCCATGTAGCGGTTTACGCCGTCGGCAAACTTACCGAGGCGAGCGGAAA
>JAHLAX010000267.1 GCA_020625875.1 bacterium
CGACCATCTCCGAGGTACATTCTGCACTGTGGTGGGATAATTGTATACCCCTCAACTCTGCCACTCTTAGAGAACCAAACATGGATGTCTAGCTCTTCCTCGGTGAGCCAAGTGGTAAACATCAGGTCGGCGAATTCAGCCCATCCCATATCGTCATTCGGATAGTTCAATAGTGCTAGCTCTGGAGTTCTAGCTTCTGGTAATCTCGCACCGTTTCTTCCTACGCCATACGGCATCACCATTTTCATCTCATCTACAAATGGTCGAATCTGTGCAAACAAGTTCTCATAGTCCGAGCATAGAGGCGAGAACATAAATTGCCGTGTCAGCTCTTGTGCAAACTTCCGAGCCTTAGTCCTACGGCGAGAATCCTTGAAAATATCGAGTATACTCATGCCTTTGCTCCTTTACGTTTTCTAGTGCGTTTAACGCTTTTTGCAGGTTTTTCCACGAACATATCTTCAAACCTACGGCTAAACTTTACGCCATCGGTGAAGAACGGAAGCCGTCCGATTTTATGGTCAAAAAGTGCAGTCCGTACTAAACTGCGACCTTCTTCTGAAGCAAAACTAACCCTGCGAATATTTGCGTCATTCTTAAGTGCTGCTGCCATGAGCTTTTTCCCACGGTCTCCACACAACACGCAATCTTGGTAAACGCAGATGATTTCTCTACTCATTATCTAGCCCCTCCATCGCCCGTGTGATGTATTTTTCAATAGCACCGTCCGTAGCTTTGGAGAGTCTGTTTAGCCCTGTTTCCCCACCTGTTAGATATGTAGCAAGTACCTGCTTATCTTGTGTAGATAATTTTTCTGCAATGAAGTCTTTGGCGTACTTTTCGTCAAAGCACGAACCAAGCACTTCGTCAGCCTCTTTGATGTCCGAGGCACTCTCAAACTTCAACATTGACAGTCGAAGCTTCTTCTCTTGGTCGACTTTCGGGGTACATTTTTTCCCCTTAAAGTCAACAGGTTCTAACCCGTTAAAGTGTAGCATTGCTCTTAGCTCCTTTATGCTATTAAGTTTCTGATTTTAGCGTATCACTTTTTGGGGTCTTTGTCTAGAATTGTATACGCTTCTTCTTAAGGTCATCTATCGCATACCTTAGTGCGTCCATAAGGTGATCGTTGCCGTCCTGCGGTTCATCTAATATCTCGCCACTTCGCTTTGCTCTCCACGCATAACTTAGGTACTCTTTTTTGACATTTTCTCCACTATATACGATTTGCCTTTGCGATACACGATCTATACCACGCAAAACCGAGCCAGGGTTCTTATCAGCTCCAACGATACGATAACCAGCCTTTTTAATCTCGGCGATAATCTCTGGTCTAGCACTATCTGCGATAATCAGAACATTGTGGTCTATGCCAATTTGCTCAAACAGCGGAGCATACTGCGAACCGAGCAATCCTTTCTTGTAGACTTTTTCCACAATACCTAACTTCCCATCTGGCATTTCATAAATCGCCACCATACCTGTTTCATCATTTGAGAAACCGAAGTCCAAGCCATAACGCACCAATTTGCCAACTTGTTCTATTTTGGAACAGGTTGCTTCTTCCCAACCTTGATAGATATTGCCTTCAAGCGAGCCGATTTGACCTAGGCCGTAAACCGTCCACCAGTTGCTCGGTTCTTCGCCTGGCTTTGGTCTCCTACTCTCGATATTCTCTCGCTCTTGATTCGGCAACGCTTCATTGTCTAAATAGGTCAAGATGATAAACGAGGTTCGGTCTTTCA
>JAHLAX010000126.1 GCA_020625875.1 bacterium
GTTAATACATTAGACACTGATGTAGCAGCCTTAAGAGAAGATTTAGGTTATGCTCAAGAAGATTTAGAAGCACTTACTAACTTAGGTGGAGGTGGTGCTTAATGGATTATCCTACAATTAGTGAATACACTGAACACTTACGATTAGATAAAGCTAGTTTACGTAACTACCTAACAGCTGCTGGTATAAGCACACAAGAATCAGATACGTTCACAGAACTTGTACAAGCAGCTCTTGCTGCTAATGGAGCGTTACGTTGTATCTATGTACAACCAGATGAACCTTTAGGTAAAGAAGGTATTTGGTTTAAGAGAAATACAACTGTTGTAGATTTTGATGCAGTATCTACTTCCGTCCCTTTTGTAGATGAAGTATATGTTAATGAAACGAATAGTATAGCCACAATCCCTGGTAGATCTTATTATGCTACGGTCTTTAAACAATATAATAATAATCTTTATGCAGCACAAATAAGGAATGCTGCTGGGTCTGGTGCAGATGCATTAACAGAAACAACGCCTGTATTGTATTTTTATAAGTATAATAAAAATACTAGGGCTTGGGCTCAAAAACAAAGTTACACTTATAATGAATTTATTACAGCTAGAGGTGAAGCTTATTACACAGCGACAAGTCCTACCTTATTTCAAAAATTAGGTTCTTTTAATACAAATACTAAATGCTGGACTCCAGACACTAATGATAATTATATATATTGGTGGGGAGGTACAACTGTTAATGATGCAAGTACAGGATATGGTAGAGATGATGCTAGACGTATTGCTCGTTTTGGTTTAAGTGGACATAGTGCTACTCGTCTAAAGACTACAACTTATGGAGCACATCATTTGGCACAGGTCGTATTTCATAATAATGTGTTATGGGCACTTGGATTCAATTTCCCAAGTGGTAACTATCCTCCTGGTGTCGCTGCTCGTACTGCTATTGGAGCAAATGATACATCACTTGATTTATATAGTAATGGTGGTTTATTATTAAGAGGTTCAAATATAACACCTTATGATGGAACACCACTTATTTATCAGCTTGATGGAATTAGAGCCGGTAACTCTAATAATAATAATAATGTTATATGTCTTAATTTAGAAACAGCTCAACAAGTATTTAGTATAACAAGACCTCAGTATCAGGATCCTTCTTTCTTTGGTTCATCAGGTTTTTGTAGAATTGGTAATATAATTTATTCTGATGCTCGGGTTGCTTATAATAATTATCATAGAATTTGTAATAAGTTTAATTTAGAAGGAATAAATTCTAATACCCGTGGCGTAGAAGTAGCTAGAACTTCTTTTACTAGCAATGCTACTACTCTCGCATACTATGATTCAACTAACAATCAAATAGTCAGTGTACCTGCTGTTACAGGAGGAGCTCCTTTTGAATGGAAACTTAATTTATTAGGTGCAACTTATAATAAAGATACTGTTATCTTAAATCAATCGGAAAGTAATTATAGTGCTTATCACACTAACTTATACACTACTAACCAATTTGTTTCTGACTTAAAATATTCCTTTGAAGATGCTTGGTTTTATGGAGAAAATACAGGATATGAAAAAACACTTCCAGTTTATTACGGTGACGGTACACAATGGATAAAATTCAAGAACTAATAAAAAATTATGAATGGTTAGTTGGTGTGTTAGCTTTGATTGGACTAGAAATATCTCCTATAAAATTTAATCCAATAAGTCTATTAGGTAAAGTCTTGAGCAAATTCTTAGGAATAGACAGTTTATCTAACAAAATAGATTGTTTAGAAAAGAAAGTTGATGACAATGAATTGGATAGAATTAGATATGAGATACTACAATTTAGTTACAGTCTTCGTAATGGAGCAAAAAGAGAGGAAGTAGAATACAGGCATATCGAAGATATTTATAAGAAGTATAGAGATAAAGGTGCTAATTCTTTTATAGTAAGTGAGATGCAATTTATAAGAGATTATAGGAATGCAGCAAACAAAATTCATAAAGATATGTTATAATAAAATAAAGGAGACGATTAGGTATGAATAATATTATGGACTTTATAGTCAATTTAGTTCTTAATGAGGGTATTATAATTGCTGTCGCTGCCTTTGTAGTTGGCGAAATTATAAAGACCCTCGCATTTATACCTGATAAATACATACCTCTAATTGGAGGGATACTAGGTATTATATTAGGTATAACTATACCTCATGTATTTGTAGATAGAGATATAATTACATCTGGTATACTTGGTCTAACTTTAGGTTGGGCTGCAACAGGAGGATATGAAACAGTGAATCAATTAAGAAAGGAGAAATAATTTATGATAAATACTTATA
>JAHLAX010000223.1 GCA_020625875.1 bacterium
GCAAGTGAATAAAGCATACGGCAGGGCCTTGTGGATTCTACTGGAGCGTGAGTTAAGGAGGGCGAAATGAGCGAACTTGGCAAGAGATGCTACACGGATGGCTGCGCAGAAGCATTCGGTGAACCTGGTGCATATTGCCCAAAGGCAGACTATTGCGGAGCATATGAGCCTCCGTCCACGCCGCAAGAAAGGGTTTCGCATCCTCCGCACTATCAGGGAAAGTACGAGTGCATCGATATCATGAAAGCCATGTTTGGAGAATATGAGCTGAAGGTTTTCTGTAAGCTAAATGCTTTCAAGTACAGATTCCGGGCGGGGAAGAAGGACGGATCGAGCATGGAGGAAGACATGGCGAAAGCTGAATGGTACGAAAATAAGTACATGGAACTTCACGAAGAGTGCTTGAGGGCATTAGGGAAATGACCTACGGCGATCTGATCCGACAGCAGATGCAGACCGATGAGGGATTGGCTAAAGTATTATCTGAGTTCTCAATTGGTTGTTTGTCCAAGTTGGTCACAGAGGGCGAGATACCGCAGCCAAAGAGCGGTTGGTCGAAAGTAAAAGAGGACATCAGAAAGATGCAGTTCAAGATAGTCAGAACGGAGCGCAAATGACCAAGAAGAAAAAGAAAATGACCAAGATGCCGGCCACTCAGTTCGTGCGATACTCGCTTGACATCATGGGTCCTGACGGGATCGAGGTCCAGTACCCGTTCGGATGGGTATCCGCCCCGAAACTGGCCTCCATTGAAACGGCAGCGGATAGGATGGATTACCTCATGGGCCTTATCGAAGTGAGAGATGATGGTATCACGATAAACGGTGACATCAATATATCCCGAATGGACATTGACGATGGCAAGTTCTCTACTGTCGATAGCCTGGAGATACCGGACTTCACGAACGGTAAGGAGTATTTTACGGACAAGCAGTTCACCAAACTGATCGAGTGGTGCAACGAATACATAAGGCAAGTCAGCGAAGGAGAGCAGTTGGATGTCAGTGAGTAATATTACAGAAACACTGCGTAATTATGCAGATTTACAGGACATAAGTCCGATGTTCAAATGCGTATTGGCGGAAGCGGCGGCAACCATTGAAAGCCTACGTAAAGAAAACGAGCTTTATGCTGAACTGATAAAAAAACTCATCCTGGAGGGATAGCTGGGATGCGGATGAAGTATTCGCAAGACCGCGAAGAGATCGAGAGCGGTTGCAAGTACGCTGAGAACTGTTTTGAATGCCCGTTCAGCGATTGCATCATCTCGATGCACGAAGCAAGCGACACGGAAGAAGACTACATGTACGAGCGGGACCACATCCTTGAACGGGCGAGGTATGTTAAGAAACTGTACGATGACGGTAAGAAGTTGCGGGATATAGCATCGCTGATGAACGCCCAGATAACCACCGTCAAGAGAGATTTAATCATAGCGAAGGAGGAGGAACGGAAGCATGTTGAACAAGTTGAGCATCAGGAGGGTTGAATCCGCCATCAAGTTCATTGAGAGCGGTGCATTCAAGCATGTTGGGGAGGAAACGAGCGATGACATCGTAACGATCCTGGCGGTGCTGTATGACTATCGGCGGGAACTCATGAAGGGGGAGAGGATACAGAATGTCATATCTCAATAAGGCTCAGAAGGAAGCTCTGATCTCGTTGGGCGGCGTCACTTCCTTTTGTGAGGAACTGGCGACTACGGAGTGGGTGAAAGAGGAGTCCGACAAGGAGAAGCTGCGCCAAGCGCACAAACTCACGATGGAAGTGATGGAGAGCATCGAGAGCGGAATTGACGAAGACCAGCTGAAGGGCATCCTCCGGTTCGCCAATAACTGTGTTCTCATGGTCATGCCGAAGACGAAC
>JAHLAX010000043.1 GCA_020625875.1 bacterium
CCGACTTTTGCTCTGCTTAAAATTTGTTCATCTCGCTTGTCAGGTTCACGTTTTGCCAAAAGGATTCATCAGCGCTCCTCCTTAAAAATGCTCCCCCCGGAGCATTTTCTTAACAGTCGGCTTCGAATCCCGTTGACTCAGGCAAAAATTAAGCACCCAAACGGGTGCTTAATTCTTGGTCTGCCCGACGGGATTCGAACCCACGATCTACAGAGTCGGAGTCTGTTGCATTATCCAGCTGTGCTACGGGCAGAATTACAACAATAATAATACCATAAACCAGCTTAAATGTCTACCAGTTTAATTCATCAAGCTGCTCGTACGCTTCTTCGAGCTCGCTCTGCTTTCGCTCAAGTTCGGCGGTTAACTCGAGGAGCTTTTCATAATCCGAAATAACCTCGTCGCTGGAAAGGTGAGTATTGAGTTCTTCTATTTCTTCGTCGAGAGTGTTGATTTTTTCTTCGAGTTTTTTTATATCGCTAAGGCGCTTGCGCTCCTTTGCCCTCTCCTGTTTTTCGAGCTCATATGAATTGGGCTTCTTTTCTGTTCTCTGCTTTTGTTCGGCAATGGCTTTTTCGACCATCATTATCTTTTCGGCGTAATAATCATAATTGCCGAGATACTGCACCATACCGTTTGGAGTAAGCACGAGAATTCTGTCGGCTAATTTGTTAATAAAATAGCGGTCGTGACTGATGATAAGCATTGTGCCCTCATAATCCGCCAAGGTTTGTTCTAATTGCTCACGTGAGCTTGAGTCAAGGTGATTGGTTGGCTCATCGAGCAAAAGCATATTCGAGCCGTTAAGCATAAGTTTTAATAAGCTTACTCTGGCGCGTTCGCCGCCGCTCATCTGACTTAAAGGCTTAAAGACCTCGTCACCTTTAAACAAAAAGCTGCCGAGACACGTGCGCACACGGGTTTCCGTGAGATTCGGGAACGCGTCCCAAACCTCATCGAGCGCTGATTTATTGAGGTCAAGATTGCTCTGCATCTGGTCAAAATAGCCTATATCAACCTGAGCGCCGTACTCGTAAAATCCGCTGTCAAACGCCATTTTACCCATAAGAATACTGAACAAGGTTGTTTTTCCGCATCCGTTTTCGCCGAGGATAAATACCTTTTCTCCCCTGCGAATATGTAAGTCAACGTTTTTGAAAAGTTGTTTTTCGCCGAACGACTTGCTCAGCCCTTCCGCCATAAGCACATCGTTTCCGCTGACGCGCTTCGGCTCAAGGCGCATATTAACTGTGTCAAGCTCTCTTTCGGGGGCAACGAGCTGAGCTTTAATTCTGTCCGCCTGCTTCTGCTTGCTCGCGGCGGTAATAAAGTTGCGCTCTCTTCCCCAGCGTTTCTGCTGCTCAACAATACCCTCTATACGCTTGATTTCTTTTAAGTCGTTCTCATATTTGCGTTTCAGGCTATCCTCGTACGCCTGTTTTTTCTTTTTGAACTCGGTATAATTGCCCTTGTACATCATCGTGGTATTATGCTCGAGCTCAATTGTTTTGTTGGTAACTTTATCGAGAAAATATCTGTCGTGGCTGATAATAAGCATCGAGCCCTTAAAGCCTTTGATAAAGCTCTCAAGCCAGTTAACAGAATTGATGTCGAGGTGGTTAGTCGGCTCATCAAGAAGCAAAAAATTGGATTTAGACAATAACAGTTTTAATAAACTGAGCTTTGAGCGCTGACCGCCCGAAAGCTTGCCCGTAGGCATATCAAAATGCTTTTCCTCAAAGCCGAAACCGATTAGCGCCGAACGCGCTCTGCTCTTGTATGTAAGACCGCCGAGACTTTCAAAACGCTCAATCATAGCGGTCTGTTTTTCGATATTTTCAGCGGTGGCTTCTTTCGCTACCAGAGCGTTAACGGCGTTGATATTGCTTTCCATTTCAATAAGATAGTCAAACACCGAAATAAGCTCATCATATACCGAACGCTCGGGATGAGTACAGGCGTGCTGCTGCATATATCCGATATTTATATCTCCCGAGGTAAAAATGCTGCCCTCGTCAGCGCTCACTTCGCCGTTAATCACGCGGAACAGCGTGGTTTTGCCCACACCGTTGGCGCCGATAAAACCGACCTTATCACCTTTTTCTATATCAAAGCTGACATTTTCAAAAAGCTTATGTTCAACAAAGCTCTTGGATAAATTATGAACGCTTAATACTGGCACGTTTTCACCTCCTTAGGATTATTTCTGTTAGCCTATACGGTATATAACATAATGAAATTAACAACGTGAATCAATATTACCACGCTGTAAATAACCACGCCGCCGTAAATCAAAAAATTTGTAAGCTTGTTTTGCTCAAGATTAAACGCCTTAAAGAAAAGCCAAATCAGTATGCTCAAAGCCAAGGGCAAAATACACTTCACGAAAAACCCGACAATCGGGTACTGCATTATCCACGCCATAAGCGGATTAGCCTCGTGAAAATACCCCGAGTCTATAAGCACCTGTGTGCAAAACCAATCGGCAACGTTCAAAAAATACAGAAAAAAGAGTTTTGTTCCAAAGCCGTATTGCCTTGGAATCTCAAATTCTCTGAAATCAAGTACATTCTCTGACATAAAAACACCTCACAGGTATTATTGCCCGTGAGATGGTTTTTATTAAATTGTGATTAATTTTTTCTCCACGCTCTTGGCATAAAGATAATCAACAACGGATAGAGCTCGAGACGTCCCGCGATCATATTAAATATGAATACAATCTTGGAGAACACGCTGAACTGAGCGAAGTTGCTCGCCGAGCCTACCATCGAGAAGCCCGGACCTGTGTTGTTCAGAGTAGCGAGTACGCTTGTAAAGTTGGTTGTAAAATCAAAACCGTTGAACGAGATCAAAAGCGTGGTAAACACTATAATCAAAACATAGATAATCAGATAAACGCTGACATTTCGGGTAATCTGGTGATTAACCTTTTTGCCGTTTATTCTGACATTCTCAACAGAACTGGGATGGATAATAATATGGAATTCCTTGACGACTTCCTTGCAAAGAATGATTATTCGGCTCACCTTGAAGCCGCCGCCCGTACTGCCCGCGCAGGCGCCTATACATGTGAGAATACAGAAAATAACCTTTGAGAACTCGGGCCATTTATCGGTATCCGTTATCGCGAAGCCCGTACTCGAGAGAATTGAGCTGACATAGAAAAAGCTCTGATGAGTACTTACGAAAACGTCCTTGTAAATGCTGAAAATATTTATAGCGACCGCCGCGGTAGCTACAACGATAATTCCGAGATATACCCATAATTCCTCAAGTCTGAGGATGTTCTTAAATTTCCTTGAAAGAATTAAGATGTACACATAGAAGTTTACGCCGAACAACATCATAAACACGGCGATAACAGCCTGCAAATAGTAACCGTTAGGATACGCGGAGAAAAATCCTATGGAGTTATTGTACGAGGCGAAGCCGCCTGTGCCCGCTGTAGCGAAGGCGTTGGTGATTGAGTCGAACCAATACATACCGCCGATTCTGAGCAAAATCGCTTCAATTACGGTTAGACCGCAATAGATAGAATAAAGCATCAGCGCGTATGTGCGAAGTCTGGGCATAGTCTTGTCAACGTCAGGACCTGTGGATTCAGCCTTCATAAGGTTGATTCCCGCGTTGCCGCCGAGCTTCGGAATAAGCGCGAGCAGAAACACGATAACACCCATACCGCCGAGGAAATGGCTGAACGAACGCCAGAAAAGCACGCACTTGTCGAGCGACTCAATATCGGTAAGTATGGTTGAACCTGTCGTTGTAAAGCCCGAAACAGCCTCAAAAGACGCGTCGATAAAGCTAGGAATCTGTCCGCTGAGCCACATAGGGAGCGCGCCTACAAGCGATAGCACAATCCAAGAAAACGCTGTAGCGGCAAAGCCGTCGCGCCTGAGCATTTCAAAGCGCTTGGGCTTTTTCAGTATAACCACCAGACCGACAACAGCCGCGGCTAAACCGACAAACAAAAAATATTTAAAATTGTTTTCGCCGTAATAAAGACCAATTAGCGTCGGGAACATCATCGCTATTCCTTCGACGAACAGCACCCAACCCAGAATATAGACAATAGTCCGTTTATTCACGATAGCCTCCGAATAAATGAGAAATGAGAATTGAGAATTGAGAAATGAGAATTAAAAATTATTTAAGAATGTCCTTGAGGTCGAACAAGCCTGTGTGCTTGGTGACAATAATAACACTGTCGCCCAGCTCGATGCAGTCCTTACCTGTCGGGATAATGATTCTGCCGTTGCGGGTAATGCACACAACCTGAAGCTCGGATTTAAGACTGAGCATAGCGAGCGGAACGCCTATTACCATACTCTCCTCACGAGCCTTGAACTCGAGAGCCTCAGCCTGATCGTTACAAATCGAGTAAAGAGTCTCAATATTGCTGCCGACTGAATTCTGCATAGCGCGTACATACTGAATGATATATTGACCTGTGAGGTGCTTGGGATGAATAACGCTGTCGAGCGGCAGGCTGTCAATTATGCTGAAGCTGAGATTATCAATCTCGGTGATAATCTTGGCGTCGGGATTAACATCCTTGGCAAAAAGCGATACTATAATATTCTCCTCGTCGGTATCCATAAGAGCGACAATCGCGTCGGCGTGTTCGATACCCTCCGCGATCAACAGCTCCTGATTCATACCGTTGCCGTGGATAATAACAACATTGGGGAGCAGCTCCGCGAGCTCCTCACAGCGAGCGAGGTTGCTTTCTATTATTTTAACCTTGATACCTGTCGTGGATAATGACTCGGCGAGATAATACGCGATTTTGCTGCCGCCTAGAATTATTGCGTGGCGGCTTTTTGAGTTGATTACACCGAGGTTCTTAAACAGCTTAGCCGCGGCGTTACTCTCAGAGATAATTGAGATAATATCGCCCGCTTTAATCAGAAAATCGCCGTTGGGAATAAAGCACTCCTTGTTGCGCTCAACTGTGCATATGCGTAGACCGCTCTTAAAGAGATTGGCGCAGTCAACAACCCTGCGCTCGGCAAGCACGGAATCTTTATTAATCTTAACCTTGATTAAATCTACAACTCCCTTGGCAAAACTGTCAATCTCAACAGCGCCCGGGAATTTTATCAGTCGGCTGAGCTCTCGCGCGCAGGTCTGCTCGGGATTAATCGCGAGAGAAAGTTTTAACTCGTCCTTAATCTTCGTAACGTCACGTGTATAATCCGGATTGCGCACTCTGGCGATAGTATGAGGCGCGCCGGCGTTTTTAGCGACAAGACAAGCGTATAGATTCAGCTCATCAGAGGCGGTAACAGCAATCATAATGTCGCAATTAGACACTCCCGCATCTTTAAGAATTTTAAAGGTCGCGCCGTTGCCCTCAATCGCCATAACATTCTGAGTACCCGCTATAGCCTGAAGCGCCTGAATATCTTTATCAATGACTGTAATACTGTGGCCTTCCTTTTCGAGCTGACGCGCGATTGTGCGCCCGACTCGTCCGCATCCCACAACGATAATATTCATACGAATTACCTCACAATAGTATAATTCTAATCACAGTAATTTTACTATATTCGCAGTATAAAATCAATACTTATCACAAAAAAGATAGAATAAAAACAAACCAAAAGCCCGCGGCATAAACGCCGCGGGCGAACTAACTAGAACATTGGACTATCTCCATATATAACTAAAAATATTATGTGCGAACAGTTATAAACAAATCATGGGACTATCCCCTATCTATAAAAAACTTAAATTCAAATCTATAATTAAATGTACATCGGACCAGTTCTCCGTAAAACTAATTTAATTTTTTATAAACTTCAATGATTGTTAAATTTTGAGATATTCCTAAAGGGAGCCGTCACCGGCTTTAAGAGTTAGGTGGGAAACTCCGCTTGAGGTCTTTGATCGAAATCTTAAATGGTCTTCGTAACATCTCTAAAACCTCCATTTCTTTTTTGTTGTACATATTATATAATAGTTTTTCTCATTTGTCAATACTTTTATTAAAAATTTTTAAATAAATTTTTTGTTACCGTTTCAGCCGCTTATTGTAAACTATAGTTCACATTTTGGTTGACAATGTTACAGGGTTGTTGTATAATTCCGTAGGAAGGAGAGAAAAAGATGAAAAAAACTTCGTTGCCGCAAAGAATATCTTTAGTCGCTATATTCGCCGCGCTGATGTGCGTATGCGCGTGGATAGCTGTACCCAGTCCCCTCGGCGTGCCCTTTACTTTGCAGACATTCGCGATAATTCTGGCTGGACTTTTATTAAATCCCGCTGAGGCGCTGTTATCGTCTGTTGTGTATTTTCTTTTGGGTTTAGTAGGATTGCCCGTATTCTCGTCATTTAATACGCTTTATTCTAATTTATTCAGCCCGACCGGTGGATACATAATCGGTTTCTTGCTGACGCCTTTTATTATTTCAATATTAAGAACCGTTTTCGAAAAGCATATACAGAAAAAATCTATGCTTTTAATTCTTTATTTATTACTTTCAATTATAATCGGTATAACTGTGGTGGACTTATGCGGAATAATCGGGCTTATGATTGTAACCGGTATGGATTTAGGCTCGGCGGTTATTACGGGAGCTTTGGCATTTATTCCGACTGATATACTCAAATGCGTTCTTGCCGCGGTCGTCGCTATCGCGTTAAAAAAGCCTCTTAGAAATATTATAAAATATAACTAAAAAGCGTCTACTTCGCTTTTTCCCTGAGCAAAGCGAAGGATCTTTAAGATTCTTCGGCGCTGCGCTCCTCAGAATGGCAGAGGGTACTTGCGGAATTTGTTATAATTTGATAGAATAGATACAAGATTCAGGAGGTGGAATTATGCTGCCCAGTATTAATTTCTTCGGAACACCGATGGATGTATACGGATTTTTAGCCGCGGTGGGACTTATCGCCATGGGTATAACAGCGTTTATACTCGGACGCAAGTACAAGATTTTGCTCGAGGATGTTTTTTTCGGCGAGATTTTTATGTTGATCGGCGTCTTTTTAGGCTCTCACCTGCTCTACGGCATAGTAAATATACCGACAATGATCGACGCTCTCGAGCCTTTTCAAAAAGAAGGCTGGGGCGTAAACGTAATATTCGACGTAGTGTTCTATTGTATGAGGGGCACTGTATATTACGGCGGACTGATTCTCGGTATTCTATTCGGACTGCTCTATTGTAAATTCAGAAAGCTTGATTTTAAACATTACAGCGACTGCTTTGTTGTCGGAATCCCGCTGTTTCACGCTATAGGCAGAATCGGCTGCTTCTGCAAGGGCTGCTGTTACGGAATAGAAAGCCCGTTCGGCTTTGTGATGGACGCAAAAGAAAATGTTACACGATTCCCCGTTCAGCTTTTGGAAAGCTTCGTTTGTATCGGGATTTTTGTCGGTTTGTTGATATTATTCCGTAAAGGAATTATGGAAGGTCAGCTTCTATACATCTATCTGTTCACCTACGGAGTCGCCAGATTCTTTATTGAGTTTCTGCGCGGCGATTATGAAGCGAGAGGTATTTTTCTGTTCTTATCGACAAGCCAGTGGATAAGCATCGCGCTTGTGGCTTTCGCTGTTTATGAGCTTTTTATTAAGAAAAAGTTAAAAATGAAATAAAAAAGCCTTCCCCTATGGGGGAAGGTGGCTGAGCGAAGCGAAGTCGGATGAGGGCTTTACAAATCAAGCTTTCGTATACTAACGACTTATGTAAGTCTGCCCTCATCAGTCACTCCGCAAGCTCCGTGACAGCTTCCCCCACAGGGGGAAGCCTTTATACAAAGACGGGGAGAAAATAAATATGAAAAAATGTGATTATTGCGCTAAAGAGATTTCGTACTACGACCAATATTGCGACGAGGAATGCGAAAAGAAAGCGCTGGATTTTTATTCTTTAAGAGAAAAATACACTAAAGTATTTTCTATACTGAATATAATAGGAGTATTCGGTGTTCCCGTTGGGCTTTTTCTCTCGGCTATTGACGCCGCGATTGGTTTTTCGCTGACGGCGTTCTCGATGATGCTTGTCGGCGCGACTGTCATCTTCCTGCCCTTCCCTGTCGAGAATATGATAAGCTCGATGAAAATCAAGAAAGCCATATTTGTAACGCGTATGATAGGCGTCGGATTCTTTGTAATCGGCGTTGTGTTAATGATTATAAGAATTATTTTATTTTAATTAATATGAATAAAAATCCTCCTTTCGGACAACACTATGTGTGAAAAGGAGGATTTTCATTATGATAGACAGAATCGCATTAATACTTTCTATTATCGGCGGTCTCAACTGGGGACTTGTCGGAATATTCCAGTTTGATTTGGTTGCCTGGCTGGGCGGAGGACAGAGCGGCATACTGAGCAGAATAATCTACATTATAGTAGGTTTAGCCGCCATCTGGTGCGTATCCCTGCTGTTCAGAGAGAACGATATGCTTGACGACCACACAGTTAAGGAATAAGGAATAAATTAAAGCCTTAGGTTCTATTATGAACCCAAGGCTTTGTTTATATCAATCAACTGAAAAATTATAGTTTTTCCACAATCGCCTTTGTATCTCTGGCGATTACGAGCTCCTCGTTTGTAGCGATGAGCTCTACGCGGATTTTAGAATCAGCTGTTGTGAGCATACCCTCGTTGCCGCGGATGCAAGCTTCGTTGGCGGCGTTGTCAATCTTAACGCCGAGAGGAGCGAGATACTCGCATACAGCTTTTCTGAGCGCGGGCTGATTCTCGCCGAGACCCGCTGTGAATACGATAGCGTCACAGCCGCCGAGCGCTACATAGAACGCGCCGACATATTTAGCAATCTGATAATAGAGCATTTCGTGAGTGAGTTTAGCTCTGTGGTTGCCCTCAGCCTCAGCCGCCGCAATATCGCGGTCGTCGCTGGATATACCTGAGATACCGAGAAGACCTGATTTCTTATTAAGAAGTGTATCCATCTCGGAAGCTGAAAGTCCCTCTTTTTCCATAATGAATGTAACTACGGACGGGTCGAGAGAGCCTGAGCGTGTGCCCATCATAAAGCCGTCGAGCGGAGTGAGACCCATCGTAGTATCTATAACCTTGCCGCCGTCAATAGCTGTGATTGAGGAGCCGTTGCCGATATGGCAGGTGATAATCTTTAAGTCCTTTATATCCTTGCCCATACGCTTAGCCATCTCGGAGCTTACATAGCGGTGGGATGTGCCGTGGAAACCGTAGCGGCGAACGCCGTACTTCTCATAATACTCATAAGGAACAGCGTACATATACGCCTTTTCGGGCATTGTGCTGTGGAACGCTGTGTCGAATACTACAACCTGAGGTGTGTCATTGCCGAAAACCTTTTCACTCGAAATGATACCCTGAGCGTTGGCCGGGTTATGTAATGGAGCCAAAGGTGAAAGGCTCTTGATATCCTCAATAACCTTGTCGTCAACAAGACAGCTCTCGTGGAAAATGCTGCCGCCCTGTACTACACGGTGACCTACCGCGGAAACCTCGGACAAATCATTTATAACGCCGATTTCAGGGTCAAGGAGCATATTCTTAACCTGAGTAAAAGCTACGGCGTGATCGGGCATCGCGACTTCTTTTTTGATGTCAACATCAGCGGTCTTGTAGCCGATGAAAGAACCCTCGTCGCCTATACGCTCACAGTTACCCTTGGCGAGTACTTTTTCGCCGTCCATATTGATGAGCTGATACTTAAGCGAGGAGCTGCCCGCATTTATTACTAAAACTTTCATTAAAAATTCCCCTTTATATTGAAATAGTTTTAAAATCATACTATACTATAATAATGTATAAGAGCGATATTTGCAAGTTTTTTTTATAATTTTATGCATTTTTATCAATTTGGAGGCTAATTTTATGGTCTGTGCGGTGATTTGTGAATACAATCCGTTTCACAACGGTCATAAATACTTAATCAATCAGGCAAAAAAGGACGGCGACGTCCTTATTGCGGTAATGAGCGGCAGCTTTACACAGCGCGGAGATATAGCTGTTGCCGATAAATTTTCGCGCGCCGAGGTCGCGGTCAAAAACGGCGCGGATTTAGTAATTGAGCTACCTACAGTATTAGCGTGCGCGCCCGCTGAGACTTTTGCCAGAGGCGGCGTTCAGCTTATTAATTCCCTTGATATTGTGGACAGGCTCTGCTTCGGAGCCGAGGACGCGGACGTCGGGCTGTTGAAGCTCGCGGGCGAAGCTTTTGATAATGATGAATTCAAAATCGAGCTTAACCGACTTATGAAAGACGGCGACTATTATCCGAAAGCCGTACACAAAGCTATGTCAAAGACATTCTCTCCCGCTATGGCTGAAGTCGTCAAAAAGCCCAACAACATACTCGCCGTTGAATACATAAAGGCGCTTAGCGGCACAGACATTGAGCCTGCAGCAATTAAACGCGTAGGCGCTGAACACGACAGCGCGGAAAGTCAAAACGGCATCGCGAGCGCGTCATATATCAGAGAGCTTATAAAACGCAGTGAAGAATACAGCGAATTTGTGCCTGATTACAAAATAGAAAACCCAGCTGATATAGACAAGCTTGAACAGGCTATTATGTATAAGCTCAGGACTATGAGCGCGGAGGATTTCGCCGCTCTGCCCGATGTCAGTGAGGGGCTTGAAAACAGGCTTTATGACGCTGTCAGAGCTTCAACGTCAATAGATGAATTGCTCGGCAACATAAAGACAAAGCGCTATACTATGGCGAGAATCAGGCGCTTGTGTATATACGCTCTATTAAACATAACAGCGGATATGCCGAAAAAAAGCCCACCTTACGCGCGCGTGCTGGCTTTTAACAGCAAGGGCGCTGAGCTATTAAAGGACATTAAAAAAGCGTGCCCTCTCCCCCTTATCACAAATGTCGCGGACGGCTATAAAACCCTTGACAACAACGCAAAAAGGATTTTTGACGTTGACTTGCTCGCGACCGATATTTTTAATATGGCAACACAAAAAAACAGCGCGTGCGGCGCTGACTTTACAAGAGGAGTTATAAAAATATGATTAGTTTAAAACGTCTTTTGTTCGTGATGAAACGAACAGGTATGATTAAGGTAGCGATTGGGTTCGTATTGTTCCTGTGCGTAGCCGCGGTTGTTCTGATGTTTGTTGAACCCGATATACATAGCTTCGGCGAGGGCTTCTGGTATTGCTTTGTATCTTCGATGACAATCGGCTTCGGCGACTTTGTAGCGACAACACCTCTCAGCAGAATTATCACAATAATTGTCACGCTCTACGGCGTACTGGTTGTGGCTATGATACCAGGAGTTATAGTGAGTTATTACACCGAATACCTGAGAGTCAGAGAGCAGGAAACAGTCTCAACATTCCTTGAAAAATTGGAAAAGCTCCCCGAGCTGTCACAGGAGGAGCTTGTTGAAATTTCAGAGAAGGTAAAGAAGTTTAACAAGGGTAAAAGATAAGTTTTACAAGCAACTTACCACTTACCACTAAGGGGTGTCGCACAAGCGACACCCCCTAAATTTATACAGGATAAACCTTATTAGCCTTATCGCCTAAGTCGGAGTTGATACCAGCCTTCTCCTCGCGGCGCTTTTCAAAGAATTTTGTGGCAACCTCGGGGAACTGAGCGTATGAAAGAACGTCCTCATCCTGCTCAATATACTGTGGAATCTCAGCACGGAGTTTTTCTAATTCAGGCTCGAGCAAATCAGCGGGGCGACAGGTAATCGGCTCTTCGTCGCCTATGATACTCTTTCTGAATTCCTCATCTATCGGCATAGGCGTTGTGCCGTACTTGCCCTCGATAATGCCTCTGAATTCCTTTGTAACCATCTTGTAGCGCTCGCCTGTGATTACGTTAAACACAGCCTGAGTGCCGACAATCTGGGATGTCGGGGTAACGAGCGGTGGATAGCCCGCGTCCTTACGCACACGCGGAACCTCGGCGAGACACTCGTCGAGCTGATCCTCCTTGCCCGCCTGCTTAAGCTGCGAGATGAGATTTGAGAGCATTCCGCCTGGCACCTGATAGAGCAGAGCCTTTGTGTCGGCTGTGAGAATCTTTGTATCCAAAAGACCTGAGTCGATATACTTTTTGCGCAATTCCATAAAGTAGTTGCGGATTTCTGTGAACGCCTCCAAGTCGAGCCCTGTGTCGTACTCTGTGCCCTGTAACGCGGCGACCATTGACTCTGTCGGGGAATGCGAAGTGCCCTGAGAAAGCGGTGAAATCGCTGTGTCAATAATATCAGCGCCAGCCTCAACGCCTTTTAAGAGGCACATTGAGCCGAGTCCAGAGGTGTAGTGAGTATGCAGAGCTATGGGCAAATCAACCTCAGACTTAATCGCCTTAATCAAATCGTAAGTCTTGTATGGAGTCAGCAGAGCCGCCATATCCTTGATGCAGATTGAGTCTGCGCCCGCGTCAGCTATGCGCTTGGCGTAGTCGATGTAATATTCATTAGTAAATACAGGACCTGTTGTATAGCTTATCGCTACCTGAGCGTGAGCGCCCTCCCTTTTAGCGGCTTTAATCGCGCTCTGGAGGTTCTTAATATCGTTGAGCGCGTCAAAAATACGGATAATATCAATACCGTTGGCGCAGCTTTTTTCTACAAAATAATTGAGAACGTCGTCGGCGTAATGACGGTAGCCGAGCATATTCTGACCGCGGAACAGCATCTGGAGCTTTGTGTTGGGACACTTTTCTCGGATTGTGCGAAGCCTCTGCCACGGGTCCTCGTTCAAAAACCTGAGACAGCTGTCAAACGTCGCTCCGCCCCAGCACTCGAGTGAATGATAGCCGATTTTGTCGAGCAGAGGAAGCACGGGGAGCATCTCCTCGGTGGTCATTCTTGTCGCGATTAAGGACTGGTGAGCGTCACGCAGAGCAGTCTCGGTAACTTTAATCTTTTTACTCATATTTGGTTCTCCTTATTAGTCAGTTAACAAGTAACAGTTAATAGTTAACAGTTGCGGGCGGACTCTGCCCGCACTCAATTATAATTCGGAGCGGAGCGACCCAAAACTGTTACCTGTTACCTGTTCACTATTACCTCTTTAGTTCATCGTAAGCAATACTTTACCCGTCTCGACAGCTTCGCCCTTCTGGACGTTGATTGAAGCGACTGTTCCGTCCTGAGCGGCTTTTACGGGTGTCTCCATCTTCATAGCCTCAATGAACACGAGGTCCTGACCCGCCTTTACGGCGTCGCCGTTGTTGACTTCAATTCTTACAACCGTACCTGGCATAGGCGCTGTAACTTTAACCGAGCCTTCATTACCCGAAGCAGCGGGAGCCGCCTTGGGAGCGGGCGCGGCGGGTTTAGCCGCTGGAGCGGGAGCAGCCGCTGCGGGAGCGCTGTCATTTCCGAGCTCCTCAACCTGTACGTCATATGCTGTGCCGTTAACTGTTATTCTAAGATTTTTCATATTTTTTATTCTCCTTATTCTCGGGAGCGGCAAGAGCGGCTCCCCTACAAATATCAACTGACTACTGATTACTGACTACTGACCACTAAATTGTGCCATGCTTCTTAGCTTCGGTTTTAACTCTCTTAAACCACAGCATCTGAATTGCGGATGACAAAGCGTCTCTGAGCTCATTTTCCGCTACAACATCGTCAACATAACACTGAGCCGCAGCGTTTTCGGCGCTGAGGTTTTCTTTAGCGTACTGCTCTACTACAGCCGCCTGTTCCGCAACGGGAACATTTAACAAATCGGGCTCGTTTATGAGCACAACAGCCTCGGGATTTATGGGGCTGATTACCGCGTCGGGCAGAGCGTAGACCATATCGGCGTTAGCTCCCGCGCCCGCGAGCGCGATATAAGCTGAACCCACAGCCTTACCTGTAACTACGGATATTTTCGCTGTAGTAGCTTCGGCGTAGGCAGAGCTGACTTTTGCCGCGGATTTTATATCATCAAAGCCGTCGGCGTCAACAAATGTAACAACTGGAATTGAGAAAGCGTCACAGAAGCGCACGTGCTTCGAAATTTTATTGGCGTCATCGGCAGTAAGCTTGCCACCCGTTGTGCGAACAATTCCGACAATATCACTTTTTATCGTGGCAAAAATCGTTTTCGCGTTGTCGCCGTATTCCTTTGAAATCTTATAAACAGAATCGCCGTCAACAGTTCTGCGAACCACGCAGCCCTCCGTATCGGGCTCAAGCTCATTCTCAAAGCCCCAGCCTGACGATGAAATATTATTCTCGGGCAGATACGGCAAAAGCTCTTTTACCTTTTCGATAGCGTCACTTTCATCCTCGGCAACAACATTAACAATGCCGTTCTTCGCGTTATAATCAATATCGGAGTTCTTGCCTGTTGTATCAAGCGCCAGTCTTGAATCCTTAGTCGCGATTACAAAGTCGGCTGAAACTGCGTTGAGAGCACCCGTGCCTATGCAGTCGCCGAGAACAACGGAAACCTGCGGAACCACACCCGACAGTTTTGACGCGGCGTTGAGCACCTCGCCGTAGCCGTTGAGCAAAGCGTAGCCCTCATCAAGCCTGCCGCCCTTCGAATTATAAAAACCGACAATCGGAAGTCCTCTCATTTTGGCTAAATCATAAACTTTTTTAATCTTATCAGCCTGAGCCTTGCTCATCGCGCCGCCGCAGAAGTCGGGATTCTGAGCAAAGGCGAGTACCTCGTTTTCGCCAGCGTATCCGTGCCCCGCCACAACCTCAGCATAGGTATCTTTAGACTTAGCGAGATTAGCTATCGGGGTAAACTCGCCGTCGTCAAAAAACGCCGTCAGAGTCTTGTAAGCGGCAGTTTCGCTGATAGAAGCTTTAGCCTGAGCAATACTTTCAATACTCATATCTATTCCTCCGTTTTAATAAATCACAATATACGCTTTAATTATATATCAAAAAGAAAATTTCTGCAAGCAAAATTTTTAGTTTTCAGTAGTTAGTAGTCAGTAGTCAGTTAAGCATTAACATAACAATAAACAAAATCAGCAGAAACATCTCTCGGGAGATTCTCTACTGACTTTTTCTTTAAATTATTCGCGTGAAAAACTAAGAACTGATTACTGACTACTAATAACTAATTTATTTTCCTGACAGCTTCCCCACCTCATACGGTGTGAGGTCGCGCCACATACCTTTTTTGAGCTTGCCCATTTTGACAGTACCGATGGAGATTCTGCGAAGTCTTATAACCTCTAAATCAAAGTACTCGCACATCTTGCGGATTTCACGGTTTCTGCCCTCATGGATTACCATTTCGACATTTGTTCTGTCCTCGAGGCGGTTCATAATTCTGACCTCGCAGGGAGAGGTCTTTCGACCGTCTATCATAACACCCTTTGAGAGTATTTTCGCCTGCTCTTGGGTTAAATCGGGGCGTACGGTAACGTGGTAAACCTTATTGATATGAGCTTTTGGGTGCATAACGGAGTTTGAAAACTCGCCGTCGTTGGTCATAATTAAAAGTCCCTCGCTGTCCTTGTCGAGCCTGCCGACAGGGAAAAGCCGTTCGGGAATATCCTTAATCAGATCTGCAACACACTTTCTGCCCATCTCGTCCTTCATCGTTGTGACATAACCGCGGGGCTTGTTGAGCATTATGTAACGCTTTCCGCCGACACGCTTCATAACTATTCTTTTGTTATGGACATAGACCTTGTCCACGGCGGGGTTCACCTTGTCGCCTATCTCGGCGGTTCTGCCGTTGACCTTAACTGCGCCGTTTGCGATAAGCTCCTCGGATTTACGGCGTGAAGCCACGCCGCAGTCCGCCATATATTTTTGAAGTCTGACTATATTCTGTTTCATATGTATTCCTTTTCAAATTTAGCCTTCCCCCCTTGGGGGAAGGTGCCGAGCAGAGCGAGGCGAATGAGGGATTTTTTTAATCTAACTTACGTATACAAACAACTTGTGTAAGTCTGCCCTCATCAGTCACTTCGCAAGCTCCGTGACAGCTTCCCCCACAGGGGGAAGCCTTATAACGTCAACTTATTCACTGCAATTATTTTACCATCCAAATAGTACTCAATCCTGCCGAGAGTTATCCCCTTTTTGACTGGAGCGTACAAAAAGTTATCAAGATAAATTCTGCGCTTTATACGTTTTAAGTCCTCCACCCTGACAACCGCGCCGCTGTTATCATCGGACGTGAGCATAACCGTGCTGTGATCGCCGCCGACAACATCAACCTCAAGATACAAATCGCTGTCGTCAAACTCGCGATAGCGGTACTTTTCATAACCGTAATCATAGAGCGCGATATGGTCGTTCCAGTCGTTTTTATCGTTGAGAGTTACGGCAATTAGCGGCAAGCCGTCCTTTTCGGATGCTGAAACTAAACAACGCCCCGCCGCCATAGTGTAGCCTGTCTTGCCGCCGACGCAGTACTTATATAGCGACAAAAGACGGTTGTGGTTGGAGTAGGTCACGCGCTTGTTTTTCGGACTGACAAAAGCAACGGTTTCGCTTCGCTTAGCGCTCAGCTTCATAAAAGACTTGTTCTTCATAGCCTCAGCCATAAGCAGAGCCATGTCATACGCGGTCGAGTAATGGTTATCGTTATCGAGTCCGCTCGGTGTTACGAAGTGAGTGTTCTTCATACCGATTTTTCGCGCGCGTTCATTCATTAATGAAGCGAATTTTCGCTTGCTCCCCGCGATTGATATTGCCGCCGCGTTAGCCGCGTCGTTTCCCGAGCAGAGCATTAGCCCGACAGCCAAATCGTTAAGAGTAACAACCTCACCTATTTTGAGGTACATACTGCTGCCCTCGGCTGTCATTTTTTGAGTAAACTTTACTTTTTTGTTATGCTTCTCTGCATACTCAAGAGTTAGAAGGGCTGTCATTATTTTGGTTGTGCTCGCGGGCTTCATAAGTTTATTTTCGTTTTTAGAATAATAAACCTTGTGATTCAATGGGCTGTAGAGCACCGCGGCTTCCGCTGAAATTTTTATAGCGGCTTGAGCACTCGGGATAAAACCAATCGTGAACGCTAATAATAAAAAAACCGAAAAAACACGCTTCATAAACATCACCTATTAAATCTATGAAGCGCGTTAATATTTTAGAATAAATCTTCGTCCTGGTCGGCTGTCTCGGAATTCTCGTCCTTGACCTTATCTTTCTTTTTGTCCTTCTTAAAGAGAGCCGAAACCTTATCAACGAGCTCTGGAACCATACCGACAACTCTGTCAGCCGCGCCGTCGTACTTCTCGATAGGCATAAGATTAACCTGACCGTTGCTGACAACGAGGAACGCGAGAGGCTGAATTGTAACACCCGCGCCGCTGCCGCCGCCAAAGCAGTCCTTGTTCTCTTTCTTAGTCGGCAAATCAGAGCCGCCCGAGGCGAAGCCGTAGCTCACCTTTGAAACAGGGATGATGATTGTGCCGTCAGGAGATGTAATCGGGTCGCCGATAACGGTGTTGCCGTCAACCATCTCTTTGATTTTCTGCATTGTTGTGTCCATCAGATTGTTAATAGGATGATCCATTTGTATTCCTCCGTACTTTTATTTCTTTATGCTTTTATTTTTATTATGCTTCGGCTTTGCTTTGAGAATCAGTCTCAACGCCTCAAAGCCGCGTTTTAATACTACAATAAGGATTGAAATAATCCTGATTCGGGCGACAACCTCGCCCTTTGCCACTGTCTTTGGCTCGTCTGAAAAATCGGGCTCGACATCAATATCGTAGTCCTCGACGGTCACAACCTCGGCTATGACTTTTAAGGAAGGATAAAGCACCGAGCACAGCTGCCCGTACTTGACCGCCGAATCAGCCGCGTCCTCGCCCGCTATTCTGATAAACAGGCTGAGCTTTTTGACTGTAATCTTTGAAAACAAATCTTTCAAAGCGCCCGCCGCGAGCTTTGAGACTCGCTTGACTATATTCACTATGCCCGAAACGCCCTTTTCTTTTACATAGTCCATTATATTAAAAGACTTTTCTTTCTTGGGCTTTTCCTTGGGCTTTTTCTTCTTTTTCTTAGTTGTATCTTTCGGCTTCTTTTTCTTCTTAGGTTTTTTCTTTTTAGGCTTAGGAGGTACAAGCTGAAGCTTCACAAAAGCTATGCGAACACTGAGCCTGAGCTCGTTGTCGTAATTTGCCAGCACCCACACATTAAACAGCGTCAAAAGAAAAAGCAAAAGCAGAATGCCGAGTATAATGTATAACGCAATCATTATTCAGAAGTCGCCTGCTCTATGGCTTCCTCTACAGTAAGCTGAACATCCTCTTCCTCTTTTGGAGCGTCATCCTCGGGCAGAGGCGGCAGCTCCTCGATTGAGCTGATATTAAAACATCTCAAAAAATTCTCTGTCGTGCCGTAAAGAAGCGGGCGCCCGGGGAGTTCAAGCCTACCCTTTTCCTCGATTAAATCCTTTGTAGTCAGAGAACCGATAACGCCCGAACAGTCAACGCCGCGTATCTGCTCAACAAACGCCTTTGTTACAGGCTGGTTATACGCGATAACCGAGAGCACCTCGAGCGCCGCCTGCGACAGCGGAGTGTTTCTGCGCAAATCCATAACTTTTCGTATATAGGGCGCGTACTGCTTTACGCTGACCATCTGATAGCTCTTGTTGAGCTTTATTATAGTTATGCCTCTGTCGGCTTTTTGATATTCATTCATCAGGCTTTCGAGGCATTCAGTCGCCTCAGCCTCGCTGATTTCAAGCGCCTCGGCGATTCTTGAGGGCTCAACCGATGAGCCGTTGGCGAACAGAACAGCCTCAATCGCCGAAATTATTTCTTTGTGATTCATTTTCTGTCCTCCAGCATATATACCTTCGCTTCGTTCCCGCTTCCGTCAATGCGCACACGCTTGCCTTTTACGAGCTCGAGTACGGCGAGGAATGTCGCCACGAGCTCTCCTCTGCCGTCAGCGGCTTCAAAAAGCTCCTTGTACTTTACGCGCTTGCCGTGCCACAGCTTGCGCATTACGGTGATTATACGCGAATTAACGGACACAATCTTGCGCTCCATAATACCCGCGAACGCCGACTGCGGCGGCGGAAGCTTTCGCTTGCCGCGTCCGACCGCGTTGATATAACCTTTAACTATATCCTGCGGGTCGTGCTTACGGTTATAGGTCAAATCAAATTTGACGGGTGAAGCATCCTTATAAAATGTATCGAAGTCGTAGATTGTGCCGAGCTTCGCGGCAATCTCTTTGCATAGCTGATACTCAATAAGCTGTCCGCTTAGCTCCTTTTTGAGCTCCTCGGCTTCTTCCTCGTATTTAGGCAGGAGCATCGCCGACTTGATATAAACAAGCCTTGACGCCATTGTTAGAAACTCTGAGGCGATGTCCATCTGGTTATCCTGCATCACCTTAATCTGCTCCATATACTGCTCGAGCAAATCAGCGATGACTATATCATAGATGTTGACCTTGTTCTTCGCGATTAAGCTCAAAAGCAAATCCAGCGGACCCTCATATACGGGCAGCTTGTAATTAAATTGTACTGTTTCCATAGCTGCCTCCCGCTATAAATTTAACCTTATTAGCTTCCCCCTAGGGGGAAGTGGGCAAATCGCCTAAGCGATTTGGTCGATAGGGGAATACTATTCTTTTAATCCCCCTTTTGTCCGCAAGCGGACATTTTCCCCTATGGGGACAACCATAGATTTCTAAAATCCGAACGGCAGTCCCGCCAGCCACATAACAAAATTCGTGACGTGGTTGCTGATAAAAGAAATCGGCAGAGCGCCTGTCCAAAGCAGAACGATAATCGCTATAAAGAAGAATCTTTCGTACTTATAAATAGTGTATACCCATTTGTCGGGCAAAAACATAAAGAGAATCTTTGAACCGTCGAGCGGCGGAATCGGAACGAGATTAAACACCGCCAGAGTGACGTTTATGACAACATAGAACGAGAAGAAAATACTGATATACTCCCCTACCTTGTTGAAATACATAAATTCGGGGAAGAATTTATAAAGCGCGCAGTAGATTAATCCGCCGACAAGCGCCGCGAGGAAGTTAGAGACAGGACCCGCCAGAGCGGTAATACCCATACCAACCTTCGGGTTTTTGAAGTTGCGGTCGTCAATCGGCACAGGCTTAGCCCAGCCGAAGCCGAAGAAGATTATCATAAGAGCGCCTATGGGGTCAATATGCTCAATCGGATTAAGCGTGAGCCTGCCTCGGCTCTTTATATCTTTATCACCGAGCTTGTACGCCACAAAAGCGTGAGCCCACTCGTGCAGAGGCAAAATCAGGAATATAATGACAAGTGACGCCAGAACATCGACCAGAACCGTCATAAAATCGAGGTTGCCGCCTTGGATTCCGCTGATTAAATAACTAAGCATATTACTCCACCTTACAGTATTTAATATACAAAAAACATTATACAATATTTCGCTTCAAAAAACAAGTGGATAAAAAATTAAAAAAGTACTTGCTTTTTTTGAGATTATCATATATAATGTGATAGTTGACTATGTAAAAAAATGTATTTTAATCTATAAGGAGGTGCAGACACATGGCAAAATGTGATTTCTGCGGCAAGGGTGTTACTTTCGGTATTAAAGTGTCTCACTCACACAGACGTTCCAACAGAACTTGGAAGCCCAACGTACAGAGAGTTAAGGCTATTGTAGACGGTTCGCCCAAGCACGTATACGCTTGCACAAGATGCTTACGTTCAGGTAAGGTTGAGCGCGCGGTTTAATTTAATCATTAATGCAAACTAAGGCTACCCGTGTGGGTAGCCTTTTTTCTATGTCGTTGTAAACAATATCAGGGAGTCCTCAAGAACTCCCTGAATAGCTTTATTTTAACATTTCAG
Source organism: bacterium (assembly GCA_020625875.1). Taxonomy (GTDB): domain Bacteria; phylum Bacillota; class Clostridia; order Oscillospirales; family Acutalibacteraceae; genus Ruminococcoides. The sequence continues at coordinate 20,745 of JAHLAX010000043.1, forward strand.
CTACGATATCATTCGAAGCGGCGAGAGCCTCGTCAACCTTTGTTATATCCTTCGCGCCTGCCATAGCCATATCGGGCTTGCCGCCGCCGTTACCGCCAGTAATCTGAGCAACCGCGCGAACAATCTTGCCCGCGTTGAGCCCCTTAGCGAGCGCCTCTTTGCCTACACGACAAGCGAATGTCGCCTTTGTGCCGCTTACACAAGCCAAAACCACAACAGCGTTCTGGTTCTTGTCGGTACACATTTCGGCTACGTCCCTTATCTGGGAGTTGTCGACGCCTATGATTGAGGACACAACATCCACTCCGCCGACATTCTCAACGCTCTCCATAATTCCCTCAATCTGGGAATACGCGACTCTGCTGTTGAGTTCGGAAATCAGCTTATCCTTTTCCTTAAGATCGTGAACAAGTCTGGCTGCGGCTTCAGCTATCGTGCGGGGATCGTTAACCTTCATCGCGAGAGCAGCCTCGCCCAGAGTGAGAATCGCCTTGTTAACAAATCTGAGAACATTAAAGCCCGTGAGCGCCTCTATACGTCTTACGCCCGCGGCTACAGAGCCCTCCTGACGAATCTTGAACAGACCGAGCTTAGCCGTATTGTCGATATGAGTACCGCCGCACAGCTCGACGGAAAAACCACCCGCGGAGACAACGCGAACAACGTCGCCGTATTTCTCGCCAAACAGCGCCATAGCGCCGCGCTTTTTGGCTTCTTCGATCGGGAGCTCCTCGGTTATAACCGTTAGTCCCTCCATAATCTTTTTGTTAACAAGCTGTTCAACTTCAATCATTTCCTGTGCAGTCATAGCCTCAAAATGAGTGAAGTCGAATCGCAGAATTTCGTCGTTTACGAGCTGACCAGCCTGCTCAACGTGAGTGCCGAGAACTTCTCTCAGCGCCGCCTGCAGCAGGTGAGCGGCTGTGTGGTTGCGCATAATGGCTACGCGTCTTTCTGTATCAATACTAAGCTCAACGCTGTCGCTGACTGTTAAGGCGCCTTTCTTAACCTTTACGGTGTGCAGGAAAATACCGTTGGCGTCCTTTGTGGTATTGTCTACCTCAGCCTCGCAGTTCTCGTTCTGAATTACGCCTGTATCGCCGACCTGTCCGCCAGACTCAGCGTAAAACGGAGTTTTTTCAGTTATAATTATAGCGTCCTCGCCCTCGCTGACCATATCAACACGAACGCCGTCCTTAACAATCGCGAGAATATCAGAGGAACAGCTGTCCTGAGTATAGCCGACAAATACTGTCGCGGGAACATCTGAAAGATCGGTGCTTTCGGAAATCCACGCGTCAGCGCCCGCGTTCTTGCGAGCGTTGCGGCTGCGTTTTTTCTGCTCGGCGAGCAGCTCAGAGAATCGCTCAATATTAACCTTGATACCGCTTTCGGCGGCAATCTCTCTTGTCAAATCAATCGGGAAGCCAAAGGTATCGTTGAGCTTGAAGGCGTCCTCGCCAGAAATCTCATCGGTTTCTTTGTCGTCAAGCAGCTTGTTGAGAAGCTCAAATCCTTGGTCGATTGTGCGCGAGAAGTTATCCTCCTCAACCTTGATGAGCTTTGTGATAAACATCTGCTTTTCCCTTAGCTCGGGATAAGCGGTCTCGTTCTCTTTGATTACTGTTTCGCAGACCTTATAGAGGAACGGCTTTTTGTAGCCGAGAAGTCTGCCGTGGCGCGCGGCTCTGCGGAGCAGACGGCGGAGAACATATCCCCTGCCCTCGTTTGAAGGCATAACGCCGTCGGCAATCATAAAGGTTGTGGAGCGGATATGGTCGGTGATTACACGCAGGGAGATGTCGGTCTTTTCGCTTTCGCCGTACTTTACGCCGACAATCTGACTTATGTGCTTCATAATATTCTGAACAGTGTCGACAAGGAAGAGGTTGTCAACATTCTGCATTACGCACGCGAGACGTTCAAGTCCCATACCTGTGTCTATGTTGGGATGCTCGAGAGGCGTATAGTTGTTGTTGCCGTCGTTGTCAAACTGTGTAAATACGAGGTTCCAGACCTCCATATAACGGTCGCACTCGCAGCCTACTTTACAGTCGGGCTTGCCGCAGCCGTGCTCGGGTCCGCGGTCGTAATAAATCTCTGAACAGGGGCCGCAGGGACCGCTGCCGTGCTCCCAGAAGTTGTCTGCCTTGCCGAGACGCACCATATGAGCGGGAGAAACGTGATTCTTCTTAGTCCAGATGTCATAAGCTTCGTCGTCGTCCTGATAAACAGAGACGTAGAGCTTTTCCTCGGGAATGTCGAGCACATCTCTGAAGAATTCCCAAGCCCACGCTGTGGCTTCCTCCTTAAAATAATCGCCGAAAGAGAAGTTGCCCAGCATCTCAAAATATGTGCCGTGGCGGTCGGTCTTGCCGACTTCCTCAATATCGGGCGTACGGATACACTTCTGACAGGTGGTTACACGTGTTTTGGGAGGTGTAACCTCGCCTGTAAAATACTTTTTCATCGGCGCCATACCGCTGTTTATGAGCAGCAGGCTCTTGTCGTCCTTTGGAATGAGCGGGAACGAAGGCAGTCTGAGGCAGCCCTTGCTCTCCATAAATGATAAGAATTTTTCTCTGAGTTCGTTAACTCCTGTCCATTGCATTTTTTGAATCCTCCACATCTATCGTGAACGTTCCTGTCAAGTGTTCATATCCCCCTCACCTCAACATTCCTGTGAGGTTTTGGAGACTTGTGAAACGTTCTGTAATAAAATCTATAAGGCAAATCGCGAATTGCGAATTGCGAAATTGCAAATTAAAAAAGCTCTCATCCCGAAATGGGACAAGAGCTAACCTGCGGTACCACCCAAATTGACGTTATAAAACGTCCGCTTGAACGTCCTTAACGCGGACAAACGCCGTACTTTCATACGGAGCTCGGGAGTGGCTGTAAAGCTTTTGTTTAAGGTCTCGCACCGACCGACCTCTCTCTGAAAAACGCTGAGTCTTACTCGTTCCGTCATAGCCGTTTTTATATCGAAGAATATTATAAAACTAAGTTATATAATTGTCAAGAGATTAATTGAAAATCTTTTCGGTGGTTTTGCCGTCCTGAGATACGCGCCATAGGTTCTCTTCCTCTCCGACGACGCAGTATATCCACTTATCGCCGAAAACATAAATATCCTTCGTGTCGCCGCTTGTCAGCTTTTTTGTTCTGCCCGTTTTTATATCCACGGAATAAACACCGTCCTCACGAACGCTTACAAACAAGGTGTCATTATATGCGTTAAAAATATAACCATAGTCATAACCATGCCAAACCCTTACAGAATATATCTTTTTAAAATTATCGGTCGCGTTATAAACAATACAGTTAAAGTTGACGTCAGAATAGTATTTCAAAAGTATATTATCGCCGCACATCATAATACAGTCATTATCAAGATTCTCTTTTGATTCTTTCAGCTTTTCGCTGAATACATTTTTTCTAGTTTTGTAATTATACTTTTTAACATAACCGTCAGTTGAGATATATGCGATAAAATCTCCCGAAATACAATATTGTTTTTCATCGTAATTATTCTTCCATACATTATTAAGCTTGAATATTCCCTCTGTATTTTCGCCGTTAGAGGACATATATATTTTATCCTTGGAGAACAAATATATTTTTCCGTCAATTATGTCAAAGGACTGAATATGATTCTTCATAAAATCCTTTAATACCGAAAACTTTTCTACCGATTGAGTATCGGGATTATATCGGTAGAGAGTACCCGTTTTGTTCACTTCGGTCAGAATAAGATTATTCCTGAAAACTTTAAAATTGTAGCGCGGACCTGTTTCTTTGATTATATAGCCGTCGTACTGAACGCGGCGGCTGCCGTTTTCGTCTATCTCGTATGTGCCGTATTTGTCAGAGCTGTGCGCGTTGTAATTATAATAAAGCTTATCGTTCATCAAAAGCAGCCTGTTATCGTTGAGCGGATTGTCAGATGTTTTTTCGTCAACTGTAAAACTGCCCTTTGGCAAAAACATATTTTCATACAGGGTATTCTGAAAAAACAGAGCAGCGACGAGAAGCAGGGCAATTGAAAGAATCATTATGCCGCTTATTGTGAAGGTTTTCTTTTTCATAATATCACGACCTTTTAATTAATTATACAAGTAAACCGCTCAGAAAACAATAACAAATGCTTTTACATAAAGAAAAACGTATGTCAAAATCCTTTAACATCCGATTATTTACGTTCTTTTTTTCCTGATTACCGAGCCAGCGGGGATATTAACATCCGTAAGCATTATTAGCTTTTCCATAGCGTGGGGAGCGGAGTCTACTTCTTCCCCGTATTCGTTAATCAGCTTTAAACACTTTGTGTTGAAAGGAATCCCGCTCGGCGGCAGTATATCAAGAGTATCGCCGACTAGGAACTTGTTGCGCTGGGTTATATTCGCGGTCAAATCATCCGAGCTCTCGCAGAACGCTACCACATCATAATGGCGGATATAGCCGCCGTTGTCCGTGACCTGACCCGGCTCTGAGCCGAAGTAGAAGCCCGTGTTATACTCGCGGTGGCTTATCTTTTCGGTCTCCTCTTTAATCCAATCGGGCAGAATAAACCCGTCAGGTTTTTTCAGATACTCGTCAACAGCGTGGCGATAGGCGTTCGTAATAACCGCCACGTAGTAGCTCGACTTGGCTCTGCCCTCGATTTTAAAGCTCGAGATTCCCGCGTTAACAAGCTCCGGAATATGCTCAATCATACAGAGGTCGCGCGAATTATATAGGAATGTGCCCTGCTCATTCTCCTCAACAGGGAAAAACTGCCCGTCGCGGTTCTCCTCAAAGAGATGATACTTCCACCTGCACGGCTGAGCGCAGTCGCCGCGGTTGGCGTCGCGCCCCGTCATATAGCTTGAAATCAAACATCTGCCCGAGAACGAAACGCACATAGCGCCGTGCACAAAGCACTCAATCTCAAGCTCCTTTGGCGTTTTGGCGCGAAGCTCTGATATTTCATCAAGTGTAAGCTCTCGCGCGAGCACAACCCTTGAAGCGCCCATATTATACAGCGTATTCGCCGTTAAATGATTGGTGACTCCCGCCTGAGTCGAAACGTGCAGCGCAACATTAGGCGCGTGCTTTTTTGCGAGCTCCATAACACCAACGTCAGCTATGATAAAAGCGTCAACGCCAGCGTCAGCCGCGCTTTCAAGAAACGCGGGAAGCCCCGCGAGCTCATAGCCGCGAGGCAGGGTGTTGCAGGTCAAATGAACCTTTACGTTATTTTTATGAGCGAAATCACACGCTCTTTTTAACTCATCAAGGTCAAAGTTCGCGCTGGCGGTACGCATACCGAACTGCTTGCCCGCGAGGAAAACAGCGTCGGCGCCGAAGCGCACAGCGGACTCAAGACACTCAAAATCTCCCGCGGGAGCTAAAACTTCGGGTTTAAACATTACAGCAATCCCGCTTCCTGAAGGTTGTACTTGTGCGACTCAAAGTTATCGGCATAGTAGGCTGTGCCGTCGCTGTCATGGCAGAAGTACAGATAACTTGTGTCGTTCGGATAAAGCGCCGCCATAATCGCCTGCATACCAGGGTTACAGATTGGTCCCGGCGGCAGACCGATTTTTTTGTATGTATTATATCTGCTTGTAAACGATGCGCGCTCATCAGCGGGAATCTTGGATTTCTTTCTGTAGGGATAGTACTTGGTCGAATCGAGCTCCAGACGGTATACGTCGCTCTGCGCGCCTTCTTCGAGACGATTATAGATAACTGAGCTTACGTTGTACATATCCTCTGTACTGCCCGCCTCAGCCTGTATAATCGACGCGATGGTCAGAATCCTGTCCATAGTATACTTGGAGTTCTTAACCTTGACTTTGCCGTTCTTAAACAGCTTTTTAATGTTGACGAGCTTTTTAAAGCCGCTGACTTCCTGGCTTGTGGTCGTACGTCCCTCATAGTTATTGAGCATACGGGTGATAGTAAGCTCGGGGCGCTCGTTTGTATAGCACTCGTATGTATCGGGGAACAGATAGCCCTCGAGCTTATAATAGCGCTGTTTAGCGTTCTTGGTATTTATAAATTTATAGTCCTCGTCAAAATAATCGGAGTTACACAGCTCGAGGAAGCGCTTTTCATCCGAGAGCACGCGCTTTTTGACGAAGAAAGCCGCCATCTCCTGAACGTTCATACCCTCGGTTACAGTCACGGTAATTTTGTCGGTACGGTTGGTCATAAGCGCGAGGTAGTTGATGATAGCCTCATAATCGAGATTGGTGTCGATTTCGTAATCGCCCTGGCTGAATTTCTCGTTCTTGGTGAGCTTGGCGTAGAGCTCAAAGAAGCTCTTTTCGCCGATAACACCTTTATTCTTAAGCTCGGTGCTGACATCGGTAAGAGTAGGATTCTGAGGGATTGAGATTTTTACCTTAACGTCACCCGCTCGTGTAATAGCGAGCATATCGTTAATTCCGACGAGCATAAACATCGCGATCATCGCCCCGACTATACCGACAGAAACCCACCACAGAACTCTGAAGATACGCCTGTTCTGTCTGTCGATATATTTCTGTTGCTTTTTAGCCGCTTTGAGCTCCTCTTTAGCCATATTGCGGGAGCTCTTTTTCATCTGCTTGCGAACATCGTCATCCGAGAATGAGCTGATTGACTCGGGCTGAGGCTCGTCGAGATTCTCAAGCTCTCTGTATTGGTCGCCGACAGCAAGGTCTTCCATATTCATATGAACATGAAAGTTTTTGACCTTTTCTTCTCTGGCTCTCCTGGCTTGTTTTTCTTCATAAGAATTATAATCCATTTCCTTAATCCTTCCGATAGATTTTGTTATCTGTCACCAAAACATTTATTTTACGGTCATACTCATCAACGGGCAGCTCATCCGCTACACAATCCGAGTAGCACATCCCCACGCTGACGCCGCTATAACCGCTTAAAAACCTGTCGTAGTATCCCCCGCCGAAGCCCACGCGGTAACCCAGCTTGTCATAAGCCAAGCCGGGCACAAGACAAAGGGAATCGTCAAAGCTTCTCAGCTTTTCACAATATACTTTCGGCTCTGGAATATTAAAATACCCAATTTCTAAATCATCATAGCTTTTGATTATATAAAAACTCATAACGCCGCTTTGCGACTCACAGCGCGGCACAGCGACCGTCTTGCCGTTTTTTAAAGCGTTTTTGATAATCGCCTCGGTATCGACTTCTATATCTTTCGACACAAACGCGAGCAAAACTCCGCTGTTTTTATACTCGTCAAGACTTATTAGCCTGTCAGTAATCCGAGCGTCCAAAAGCTTCTTTTTATCGGGAGCGAGATTTTGTCTGAGCTTTTTATAATACGCTCTGATTTCGCTCTTTGAATTTACGGACATTGCATTGAGCTCTTAACATTAGCCGCAATCTCTTTAGACGCAAGGTTCTCAGCGATAAGCAGCGCGAAATTAATCGTACAGCCCGCGCCTTTGCCCGTGATTACCTTGCCGTCACAAACAGCGAACTCGCCCGTGTAATTCACCTTGTCCTCGTTAGCCTCACAACCGGGGTAGCAGGTGGCGTTTTTGCCGTCTAAGATACCCTTATGCGCGAGAATGGACGGAGCGGCGCAGATAGCGCAGATCCACTTGTCGTTCTCGAGCGCGAAGTCCAAAGTTTTCTGAACGAAATCGGACTTTTCGAGGTTGGGCGTTCCCGGGATTCCTCCGGGTAAAATAACCGCGTCAAGCCTGTCGAGCTCAAGCTCATCCGCTGTAATATCGGCGGTAACGGTGATATTGCAGGACGCTGTTACCTGCTTATTATAAACTCCAACAGTGAGCACATCGAGCTTGGCTCTGCGGAGCACGTCTACTGTTGTTAATGCCTCGGTAATCTCAAAACCGTCGGCAAGCATTAGGTATATCATACTTTTCCTCCATACTTTTGTTTGTACCCCTTTTTAAAGGGGTCAAAATTGTTAGCCCACAGGGCTCGATTTTGGGGGATTATCTATCCTCCTTATAAACGTTCATAAAGAGGACCGCCTCTAAAGGGCTACACAACCCCTCGAAATCAAAGATTTCGGTCCCCTTAAAAGGAGACACAAATATCAACTACTCCAGCGTTAATCCCGAATAAATAAAATCGTACTGATAATTTGACGAATAGCGCGCCATAGCGAATCTTTCAGGCTCGGTGTTTTTGAAAAAACGCTGATTCGGCGAGAGCCTGATTTTAAATCGGTCACAGTCAAAGCTTTTTAAAAGCTCTGACAGCAGATAAGGCGAGTTATCGTCAATACAAATGAATTCAAGTACCTCGCACACGCCGTCTTCTTCAATCGCTATAGCGTAGCCGAAGTTGCTTTTTATTATCTTCGCCCCATAAAGAGCGTAATAATCAAAGGCGTATTCAATATGATTATTATTCCAAAAAAGAAAATTATCCTTAAGTACTCTGTTGCGTATTCCGCAATAAGAATTAACGACAAGCTCCTGTTCATCAACGGGCTTTGAGAGCGCCTCAGCCTCATCACGGCTGAGATTAACTGTATTAACCTCCAAGGGTTTGAACTTAAAACGACTATAGTAATCGTAGAGGTGGTCACTGGCTGGTAATGTAACGCAAATCTCGGGAGCGAACACCGACAGCGCCGCCTTGACAAGACCGTCCATAATACCCATACGTCTGAACTCTTTTTTGGTAGCCGCTGCGTAAAGATAACGCGCAGGCTTGCCGTTGATAATTGTCGGCAGCATATGAAGCATCGCTATAAGCTCGTCTTTGTCAATCGCTACAAAACAATTCTCGGTTTTAAATATTCTATTAAAGAATAATTCTACCGCTTCGGGCTTTTCGTCAAAGGAGTTCTGATATAATTCCTTTATAGAATTAACATCATCCGCCGAAGCATATCTCATCTCAATCATTTTTAACTTTTCCTTGTCATACCATTGTTACCCCACTAACACTGTACCCCTTTTTAAAGGGGTGCAAATCTATTGATTTGCGGGGATTTTCTATCCTCTTTATGAACGTTCTTATAGAGGACCGTTACACTAGACAATCCCTCTAAATTGGCTCGCTGAGTTCGCAACAATTTAGGTCCCTTTAAAAAGGGACACAACAAACGTCAGCTCTCAACTCTCTTTGCTCTGTATCTCTTGAGAATCGCCACGGGATGATATGAAAGCTTTGACTTTCTCAGCGACTCAATGCCCATATCCTCCTCGCGGTTTATAAACTCAAAACCAATAAGAGTCTTTACAAACTCGTTGTTAATTTTTGCGTAGACGCCGTCATACTCGGTGAGAGCTTTTTCAAAGCTGACATCAAAGGTGCTTTGGTTTATTCTTGAGCCGGCGGTCATAGCCACGGGCTTGTCCTCAACATAGAGGATTCCGCCGTGCATCTGAAGCAGAGAATAGTTCTCAAACATCTCGGTTATAGCCTGATACTCCTCATACTCAGAGGGCTCGATATTGTTATTCTCACACCATTTTTTAACTACAACCATAGCGTCCGTGAAGTTATCCTCAGATATTATTTTAAACTTCCACTTGGGATATGTACGTTCAAATTTAGATATATGGTTTCGTTTTGAGTGGTATTTTTTGCCTGGCAAAACGCTCAAATCGAAGTTTGTATATATATAATCCTCATCGTCTTTTAATTCTTCAAAAGAAAAATCATACTCGGTTATCTCAACGAGCTTTTCCTTTTGAGCGTCAGTGAGCATAACAAACTCCGCTTCTACTCCGCGCTGTTTGGCGTCGCGATAAATAGCCGCGATCGCTCCCGTCGGATCACCCTCGCCGAGCGGGAAGCAATATCCCCACGGCTCGTTATCCCGAAAATAAGCGAGGAGCAGAAAACCGTCATAAAAACAAATTTTTATATTGTAGCGGTTTCTCCAGATAAAGATGTTCGATGCGTTAAAGTCACAACCCATCGTACCGAAGTTTTCGCAGATTTTGCGAAGAAACGGCAAGTCATCCTTACTTGGCTTTTTGAAATCTAACATTTTAGTCCTGTCCTGTTTTATCTATAACACTTAAAATATCTTTTGAAATCTCGTCAATCGAACGCATTTCGCCGTCCTTAGTGCACGAAATCTTAACCCAGCCCAGCCTGTCTGCGGCGTATAGAGCGGACTTTCTGCAATTCAAAAGGAAACTCAGGTTCTTTTCGTGCAAGTCCTTCTTGCTTTCATCGCCCGAATAGCGGGAGCTGAGAAGCTTCTGGCTTACCTCAGGCTCGACGTCCAAATAGATTATGAGGTCGGGCTGAGGAACTTTGATTTTTGAGTACTCAAAGTCCTGCTGAAAGTCTATATAGCTGTCCCATTCGTTTTCGGGAAGCTTTGACATCTGATAAATAATATTCGAGGTAGCGTAGCGGTCGGCGAGAATAACCGAACCGTTCTCGTAGTCCTCTTTCCAGAATTTTAAATAGCTTGCTATGCGGTCAACAGTATAGAACGCCGCGGCAGCATAGGCGTTAACATCATCGGGATTATTGCCGAACTCACCGCCCAGGTACATTTTCACCAAAGAAGAACTTGGATTATCATAATCGGGGAAGGTCAGCTTTTTTACACGCTGTCCACTGCTTTCAAAGTGCTTTCGGAGAATTTCGGTCTGGGTAGCCTTGCCCGAGCCGTCAAGCCCTTCGATAACTATGAATCTACCTGCCATACTTCTCTCTCACCTCTTTGGCTTTTCCGCAGGACATCTTACCCTCGGGACAAGCTCCGAAAAGGCATCCGGGACCACAGTTTTTGAAAAGATGAGGAGCGACCTTAAGGCACTCAAGGAGCATTTGCTCAGCTACCTCGCGGATTTCCCACTGAGCGCGGTTGCAGCATCTGTGGGCAAAGAAATTCTCAAGGCTGCGTGTATTGAAAGTGCAGACAATCTTGGTTGTGCACGCGTTGGGAAGAACAAATCTAGCGTCTTCGTTTGCCTTTTTCTCAAATGATGAATACACGGATTTTTTGTCGTTTTTAAAAGCCTCGATTATTTCTTCATCAGTACCCTTGTATTTTTTGCCGAACTGCTCACGGATATAACCCGCGATAAGAGCGTCGCGGATTTCCCTGTAAGCCTCGGACTGCATATCAATAACCTTTTTGTACGCGGCAAAAGCCTTTTCGTTATTCTCAATTTCTGGAGGAGTAACGAACTCGAACTTTGTACCATCAACATAACGCTGCGACTGCTGACTGTATGACGCGATTCTGTGGCGTACAAGCTGATGCGAACAAGCGCGGCTGATACCCTCGATACCAAAAGTAAAGGACGCGTGCTCAACAGGGCTGCCGTGGCCAAGACTCGTGAGCATATCAATGAATTTAGCAGTGCTTTCTTCGTCGAGTCCGTCGCGGATGTGTTCTATATCAGAAGCGGAGTAACACAGCTTTGCCGCCATAGCGACAACCTCCTCGGGATTAGGAGTATAAGCCAGTAATTTAACCTTTGGTTTCATATATATTTCCCCTTTTAAAACAATAAATTTATACATAATAAATTATATCACAAGAGACGCTGAGTGACAAGTAGTAAAATAAAAAAATAGAAGACAAAAGCCTTCTAAAACAATTACAGATGTAAATAAGCAATTGCGAATTGAATTAGCTCCCCCAACTTCTGTTCATCAATGCGAGGACTTCCCGCGTCGCTTGTGAAAACACAATAAATAATAACGACTGTATTTTGGTGAGGAGAATTTGTGCCCAATTTCATATGTAGACGCATAATTAAGTAAGTAATTGCGAATTGCGCATTGCGAATTGAACTGGCTCCCCCAACTTCTGTTCATCAATGCGAGGACTTCCTGCGTCGCTTGTTAGAGCGGCGCACAGCTTTGCCTCGGGCTAAATCCAACGGCGGGGAAACGGTCACACCGGACCGTTTTCTATTCCTGTAGCGTTGCGACCGCCGCCAGTGGCGGATAAAGGGAGCAAAAGCGCTCTCCAAAATAAGAAGTTAAAGGACAGCGCTCCAAGCTGTCCGCATAACGACTATATTTTGGTGAGAAAATTCGAGCCCAGTTGGTTAATTGCAAGGCAATTGGCTCCCCAACTTCTGTTCATCAATACGAGGACTTCCTGCGTCGCTTGTTAGGGCGGCGCACAGCTTTGCCTCGGGCTAAATCCAACGGCGGGGAAACGGTCACACTGGACCGTTTCCTTAGCCCGCCTTTCGAGCCCAGTTGGTTAATTGCAAAGCAATTGGCTCCCCCAACTGTAATTCATCTTGGGTAAAGTTCTGCCGCGGTCAGTGCGGCGTGTATAAGAGGTTTCGTTCATCTCTCCCGGCGCCCTAAAAAAGCCCCACTGGGGCTTTTTCTTAACGGGCTGTTCGAGCCCAGTTTTGTATAATAATCTATAGGGAGCCAAAACAAAAAGCAGACCTCTTGGTCTGCTTTCTGTTTTGGCTCCCCCAACTGGGCTCGAACCAGTGACATCATGATTAACAGTCATGCGC
>JAHLAX010000129.1 GCA_020625875.1 bacterium
CAAACGGCACAGGCACACCTGACGCTATGTGGACAGGCAAAATCGGTCAGACAGGCGATATGACCGTTCAGGGCGCTACCTTTAAGGTAACAAGCGCGGACGGCGGCTCTGTAGACGGTTACTGGTCAGGAGATCCCGTATATAACAGTGATCCTACAAGCTATAGCGATCCCACAGGTGATACAGGTTATACTGATCCCACCAATCCTACCAATCCTACCAATCCCTCGAGCGAGAGCGAGTATACAATTCCCACAGCCTCAACAGCTCCCATAGTTACCGAGCCTTCGAGCATCAGCGTTCCCACAGACCCCACTGCTGAGGACGAGGATACAAAATTCTATGTTTCGGCTAAATCCAACATCAACACAGCGGGCTCAAAGGTTAAGGTTGAGGGCAACAATGTGCAGGTAAGCTATACCCTCACTGCTCCCGAGAAGCTCGATGACGGTCAGGTTACCGTTTCTTACGATTCAAGCAAGCTTACATTGAATCCTGTTTATAATACAGCCTCTTCAATGTTCCCTGTTGTTACAGACGCGTCTTACAACCTCAACGTAGGCACAGGCGTAATCGTATTTAACTTCTCCGGAATCAACGGCAAGTATGACTTTACTGGCGGCGCTGTACTCGTAAACCTCGTGTTCACAAAGAAATCAGAGAGCACAGTCGGCACAGCTACCGTATATATGAACATTTCCGAGCTTGCTTCCAAGAACAAATATTATGTAGAAGACGACAAGGTTGCCGCGGACGCGGGTATTACAGTCGGTCAGACAGTCGCGGGTACAACTCCGCAGGTTCCTTCCGAGACAGACGCGTCGACATCAGCTGAAAACAATATCAAAGTTAACGCTAAGTCTAACCTCACAGCGACAGCTCAGACAGTACAGATTACAAAGACAAACGCTAAGGTTACATTCAACCTTACCGCTCCCGAGCTTATCTCCTACGGTGACGCTACGGTTACATTTGATAATACAAAACTCGCTCTTGAGAACCGCTTTAATACAAAAGAAACAATGTTTACGGTTCTTAACTCCAACGTTACATACAGACTCAACGTTTCTGACGGCGTTATGAAGTTCAACTTTACAGGCGTAAGCGCTGACCAGAATGGTATTTATGACTTTACAGGCGGCGGCGCGGTTATTACTCTTGTGTTTACTGTAAGAGCAGGCGCTGAAGGTACAGCGGATGTAAATCTCGCGTTTAACGAACTCGGCTCAATCAACACAAAGTACATTGAGAACAGTGCTGTTATTACCACAGGCGCTACAGTAGCTGTTACCGCTGAAGGCGAAAACGCTTCGACTTCCAGCACAGATCCCACAACTGATCCTATCGCTACAGGCGAAGGCACAACCGGAACTAACCCCACAGCTCCAAGCTCAGACAGCACACCCACAACACCGAGCTCAGATTCCACACCCACAACTCCAAGCTCAGACAGTACACCTACAACACCGAGCTCAGATTCCACTCCCACAACTCCAAGCTCAGACTCAACACCTACAACACCGAGCTCAGACTCTACTCCTACAACTCCAAGCTCAGACAGTACACCCACAACACCGAGCTCAGACACAACTCCCACTTCCGCTCCTAAGACAACCTTTACATTAAAGGCAGATAAAACAAAGATTTATGTAGGCGCGACCACGATTGTGAGAGTAACAAATCTTAAGAATGACAAGGGCGATACAAAGTTCGCTACAGCCAACAAGAAGATTGCCACAGTAACTTCGATGGGCGTTGTCAAGGGCGTCGCGAAGGGTTCTGTTATAATTTCGGCTAAGAACAACGGTGTAGTTAAAAAGGTTAAGATTACCGTTATTCAGAAGAAGAACCCGATGACAGTTAAGGGCAAGACCATCACGGTTAAGGTTAAGAAAAAGAAAGCTACCTTCAAGACAACCACATTCAAGAAGGCAAAGGTATTCACAGTCAAGAAGGCTAAGGGCAAAGTTACCTTTAAGAAGACTAAGGGCGACAAGAAGATTACCGTCACCTCGG
>JAHLAX010000005.1 GCA_020625875.1 bacterium
GTTTTTTAGATTTATCAACGCCTTTAATAATTGGCTTTGTTCCTGATAGCTGAAATACAAGTGATATTTTACGTCCTTCATAATCAATTCCTCCTTACAATCCTATTATATATATAGAAAAGAGAAATGTTTACTCTGCGATTAAGCAAAAAAAGGGCTACGAGAATCAACCCGTAGCCCTATATACATCAATATTAAATATAAACTCTAACGTTCATATCATACCAATTAAATATCCTTTTCGCTCTGTCATACTTGAAAACATAATCTCTCGCGAGCTTTTCAGTAATCGTAAAGTCGAGCAAAAGTATTGATTTTTGGCTTAAATACTGACTTTTTTGAATTACTTTCCTTCGCTGATCGCAGCCTGAGCAGCAGCCAGACGAGCAATCGGAACTCTGAACGGTGAGCAAGATACATAGTCAAGACCAATCTTGTGGCAGAACTCAACGGATGAAGGATCGCCGCCGTGCTCGCCGCAGATGCCGCAGTGCATCTCGGGACGTACGGGCTTACCAAGCTTGATAGCCATTTCCATAAGTTTGCCAACGCCTGTCTGATCGAGCTTAGCGAACGGATCGTTCTCGAAGATCTTAGCGTCATAATAAGCGTCGAGGAACTTACCAGCGTCATCACGGCTGAAGCCGAATGTCATCTGAGTGAGGTCGTTAGTACCGAAGCAGAAGAACTCAGCCTCTGTAGCGATTTCGTCAGCTGTGAGAGCAGCTCTCGGAATCTCAATCATTGTACCAACTTCGTACTTGAGGTCAGCGCCAGCAGCCGCGATCTCAGCGTCAGCTGTCTCAACAACGAACTTCTTAACGTACTTGAGCTCTTTGATGTCGCCTACGAGAGGAATCATAATCTCGGGAACGAGGTTCCAGTCGGGATGAGCCTTCTGAACGTTGATAGCCGCGCGGATAACAGCGCTTGTCTGCATCTTCGCGATTTCGGGATATGTTACAGCCAGACGGCAGCCGCGGTGACCCATCATCGGGTTGAACTCGTGGAGGCTGTCGATGATAGCCTTAATCTGCTCAACTGTCTTGCCCTGAGCGTCAGCGAGCTTCTTGATATCTTCCTCAGTTGTGGGAACGAACTCGTGGAGAGGAGGATCGAGGAAACGGATTGTAACGGGGCAGCCTTCGAGAGCCTCATAAAGAGCCTCAAAGTCAGCCTGCTGTACGGGGAGAATCTTAGCCAGAGCGGCTTCTCTCTCCTCAACTGTATCGGAGCAGATCATCTCGCGGAAAGCGTCGATTCTGTCGCCTTCGAAGAACATGTGCTCTGTACGGCAAAGACCGATACCCTCAGCGCCGAGCTCTCTTGCCTTCTTAGCGTCAGCGGGTGTGTCGGCGTTTGTTCTAACCTTAAGAGTTCTGTACTTGTCAGCCCAAGCCATGATTCTGCCGAACTCGCCGGCGATCTTAGCGTCAACTGTCGGGATAGCACCGTCATAGATGTTACCTGTTGTACCGTCGAAGGAGATTACATCGCCCTCGTGATACTCTTTGCCGCCGAGTGTGAATACCTTGTTGTCCTCGTCCATAACGATAGCGGAGCAACCTGATACGCAGCATGAACCCATACCACGGGCAACAACAGCAGCGTGAGATGTCATACCGCCGCGAACTGTCAGGATACCCTGAGCAGCTTTCATACCCTCGATGTCCTCAGGTGAAGTCTCGAGACGTACGAGAACAACCTTCTCGCCTCTGTCAGCCCACTCTTTAGCGTCGTCAGCTGTGAATACAACCTTACCGCAGGCAGCGCCGGGAGCAGCGCCGAGGCCCTTGCCGATAGGCTCCGCACTCTTGATAGCGGCAGCGTCAAACTGGGGATGGAGAAGTGTGTCGAGGTTACGGGGATCGATCATAGCTACAGCTTCTTCCTCAGTTCTCATACCCTCGTCAACGAGGTCACAAGCAATCTTGAGGGCAGCCTGAGCTGTTCTCTTACCGTTACGTGTCTGGAGCATAAAGAGCTTACCGTGCTCAACTGTGAACTCCATATCCTGCATATCTCTGTAGTGATTCTCGAGAGTTTTGCAAACATCTGTGAACTGAGCAAAAGCCTCGGGGAATTTTTCTTCCATTTCGCTGATGTGCATAGGTGTACGAACGCCTGCAACAACGTCCTCACCCTGAGCGTTTGTAAGGAACTCACCAAAGAGGCCCTTAGCGCCTGTAGCGGGGTCACGTGTGAACGCAACACCTGTGCCGCAGTCGTCGCCCATGTTACCGAACGCCATCATCTGTACGTTAACAGCGGTACCCCATGAATAAGGAATATCGTTGTCACGGCGATAAACGTTAGCGCGGGGGTTGTCCCATGAACGGAATACAGCCTTAACAGCCTCGATGAGCTGTACCTTAGGATCTGTGGGGAAGTCCTCACCGATCTTGGACTTGTACTCAGCCTTGAACTGCTCAGCGAGCTCTTTGAGATCCTCAGCTGTGAGGTCTACGTCCTGAGTAACGCCTTTTTCTGCCTTCATCTTGTCGATGAGCTCTTCAAAATATTTCTTGCCGACTTCCATAACAACGTCGGAGAACATCTGGATAAATCTTCTGTAGCAGTCATAAGCCCAGCGAGCATTGCCCGAAGCCTCTGCCATATACTCAACAACGTCCTCGTTAAGACCGAGGTTGAGGATTGTGTCCATCATACCGGGCATAGAAGCTCTGGCGCCTGAACGTACGGATACGAGCAGCGGATTAGCCTTGTCGCCGAACTTTTTGCCTGTGATGCCTTCCATCTTCTCGATGTATTCCATAATCTGGCCCATAATCTCGTCATTGATCTGACGGCCGTCCTCATAATACTGAGTACAAGCCTCTGTCGAGATTGTGAAGCCCTGCGGAACAGGAAGACCTAAGTTTGTCATCTCAGCGAGGTTAGCGCCCTTACCGCCGAGAAGCTCACGCATTGAAGCGTCGCCTTCTGTAAACAAATAAACCCATTTGTTTGCCATAAAAAATTACCTCCTAAAATAATTAGCAATTTGATTTGATACAGCATTACTATACCAATTATGACCATTATAACAAACTTTGTTTCAAAATGGAATATGCTTTTGAAAAATTTTGCAAAAAATGTTAATAAATTTTTCCAAATATTATGTATAAAACAAATAAAATATATTTTTTTTACAATTTAGACTTGAAAAATTTTGCAGTTATGCGATAATAAACGTAAGTATGTGATTAATATTGGAGAATAAATATGAATAAATGCGCTGTTATCCTCGCGGGCGGCGAGGGTAAAAGAATGAAAATGAACAAGCCCAAGCCTCTTGCCGAGGTTTTAGGCGAGCCTATGCTTAAGTGGGTAATAAACTCTGTTAAACGAGCGGGTATTGACAATATCTGTGTTGTAAAGGGTTTTGGCAAGGAGTATATCGACGAGTTTGTAAGCACTCTCGATTTCCCTGTTGAGACGGTTTTTCAGGCTGAACGCCTCGGAACAGGTCACGCCGTAATGCAGGCGAAAGCTTTTCTCGAGAACGCCGGCGGCAGTGTGGTTATTCTCAACGGCGACGCTCCGTTTATGGACAGCGACACAATCAAGGATTCCTATGAATTTCACGAGAACGAGGGCAACTCCGCTACAGTTATCTCGGCAAAGGTCAGCGACCCGACAGGTTACGGCAGGATTGTGCGCGGCGAAAACGGCGAATTAAAGGCCATTGTCGAGCAGAAGGACGCTGATAAAGCGACAGCCGCGATTAACGAGGTCAACTCGGGAGGCTTCTGGTTTGATACAGAAAAGCTCCTTTCGGTTCTCGGCGAGATCAAGTCCGACAATAACGCTAAAGAATACTATCTGCCCGACGCTCTCAAACTTCTTTTAAAGAAAAATGAGAAAATCGGCGCGTTTACAGCCAAAAGTCCTGACACCGTTCTCGGTGCCAACGACCGCGAACAGCTCAAGGAGCTTGAGAATATCGCGATAGCTAAAGGGTATAAATGTTAAGCTGTACCCCTTTTTAAAGGGGTCGAAATCTTTGATTTCGGGGGATTATTTTTCCTCTCTATGAACGTTCATAAGGAGGACTGCTACGCTAGACAATCCCCAAAAATTAAAATGCAGGCATTTAATAATTTTGACCCCTTTGAAAAGGGGTACTATAAGATAATTTTAAATAGGGGAGTATACAAATGAATTTTCACGGAAAAGACATCAAAATCTTCACAGGCAGTTCAAACGTTCCTGTCGCGCAGGGTATCGCGGGTTGTTTAGGTTTGCCTCTCGGCAAATGTTCCTGCCAGAAATTCTCCGACGGTGAGATTTCGGTAACTATCAATGAATCCGTCCGCGGTTCCGAGTGCTTTGTTGTTCAGTCGACCTGCACACCCGTTAACGACAATCTTATGGAAATGCTCATTATGATTGACGCTATGAAGCGCGCTTCAGCCGCCAGAATCACAGCGGTTATGCCTTATTTCGGCTACGCTCGTCAGGACCGCAAGGCTAAGCCCCGTGATCCGATTTCATCAAAGCTTTGCGCTGATATAATTACCACAGCCGGTGCTGACAGACTTCTTACTATGGACCTTCACGCTAATCAGATTCAGGGCTTCTTTAATATTCCCGTTGACCACCTCAAGGGCGCGGGCATATTGGCTGACCATATGAAAGAAAAAGTTGGAGACAATGCCGACGATTATGTTGTTGTATCTCCCGATTTGGGTTCCGTAACCAGAGCGCGTAACTTCGCGAGCCGTATCGGTACAGCTCTCGCTATCATTGATAAGCGCCGTCCCAAAGCTAATGTATCCGAGGTTATGAATATCATCGGTAACGTTGAGGGCAAAAAGGTTATCATACTCGACGATATGATTGATACCGCGGGCACACTCTGCAACGGTGCCAAGGCTATCGTAGAAAAGGGCGGAGCCACCGAGGTTTACGCCTGCGCTACACACGCCGTTCTCTCGGGTCCCGCTATTGAGAGAATCCAGAACTCCGTAATTAAGGAGCTTGTGCTTCTCGATACAGTTCCGCTCAGCGATGAAAAGAAGATTGACAAATTCACTGTTCTTCCCACAGCTCCCGTATTCGCCGAGGCTATTGCCCGTATCTATAACGACAAGCCATTCACAACGGCGTTTGATTGATAATTAAGAATTATAACTTTGGGGTACGGAAACGTGCCCCTTTGTTTAAGATGATGTATGTGTCCCTTTTTAAAGGGACCTAAATTGTTGCGAGCAAAGCGAGCCAATTTAGAGGGATTATCCAGCGTAGCGGTCCTTGAACTGAGTGTGTATATTAGGGATAGAGATAATCCCCCAAAATTGAAACGCAAGCGTTTAACAATTTTGACCCCTTTAAAAAGGGGTACGTATTGGATTGATTTATTATGATGTTTGGCAGAAAAAAGTTTTCAAACAATTCAATTGAATATCTTGTAGTTGGCTTGGGAAATCCCGACCGCAAGTACGAGAATACCCGCCACAACGCGGGCTATATTGTGATTGACCATATTGCCGACGAGCTCGGCGTGAGAATAAAGAGAATCAAATTCAAGTCAACCGTGGCAGAAGCGGATATAGGCGGTCACAGAGTGCTGCTTATGAAGCCGTCAACTTATATGAACAACAGCGGTCAGGCGGTTGTGGAGGCGATGAATTTCTACAAAATTCCCGCCGAAAAAGTTGTAGTATTATTAGACGACATCAATCTCGATGTAGGCAAAACCCGCATAAGAGCCAAGGGCAGCGACGGCGGTCAGAACGGTATGAAGAACATTATTTATCTCAGCGGTTCCGACCAGTTCCCGCGGATTAAAATCGGCATAGGAAAAAAGCCTCATCCCGATTATGACCTTGCCGCTTGGGTGCTCTCGAAGTTTACAGGTGACGAATTAAAAGCCCTTGAACAGGTGAAGAAGAACTGTTATGAGGCTGTTGAGCTGATACTTGACGGCAAGATTGACAGGGCTATGAATAAATTTAACTAGGGTAATAATGAATTTTTTATCCAGTGTATTGAGCCGAAATGAAGCGTTCAATACCATTTTAAAAGCTGTCGCTCCCAACGCGCCCGTGTGCGCCGCGGGGCTGACGGAAATTCACAAAAGTATACTTATAAATTCGCTCTGCCGTTCTTTGAATGTCAGAGCCTTAGTTGTTTCCTCTGACGAGCAAAAGGCGCAGACTATGTGTAATGATTTATGCGCTATGGGCGTCAGGGCTTTGTTCTATCCATCGCGCGACTTTATCTTCCGTGAAATCAGCGGAAAATCACGAGATTACGAGCACCAGAGACTCAATGTGCTCTATAAAATGCTCAGGAGCGAGTACGATGTTGTAATATCCTGCCTTGACGCGGCGTCTCAGTATACTGTTCCGCCCGAGCGGCTGAGAGACTCGGTTCTTGAAATCGAGGAGGGTATGGAGCTGAGTACCGAACGCTGTGTAAGAGCGCTTACGCTACTCGGGTATCAGCGTTTTGACCAGGTTGACGGCAAAGGACAGTTCTCGCTCAGAGGCGGAATTCTCGACTTTTTTATGCCCGACAGTGACAACCCCGTCCGCGCCGAATTTTGGGGTGACGAAATTACCGACCTCAATTATTTTGATATAGATTCTCAGCGCAGAATCGAAAAGGCTCAGCGTATAACTCTCACGCCCTCGGCTGAGATTATCATCGAGGATAAAGACGAGCTCGCC
Organism: bacterium; assembly: GCA_020625875.1. Lineage (GTDB taxonomy): Bacteria > Bacillota > Clostridia > Oscillospirales > Acutalibacteraceae > Ruminococcoides. Next base: position 6,678 of record JAHLAX010000005.1, read on the forward strand.
GACAAAATTATGAAAAAAGTGCTGAAGCTGACTGACGACAGTCAGGCGAAAGCTAAAGAAACCCTCATAAGCGAGGCTCAGCGCATCCGAGACGGGCTGAGTATAAGCTCAATAGACAAGTTTATCGGCGAGGTTTATGACAAGCCAGCCACGCTTTTTGACTATCTCGACAGCAATCAGCTTGTTCTTGTGTCAGAGTACAACACGGTGAGGGAGAGAGCCAGGGCGCTTGACTTTCAGTTCAACGACAGTCTTATCGACTATTTCAAGGACGGCACGCTTTGCCGCGGTTTTGAGACCTACTCTCTCAGCTTTAATTCTTCTATAGAAATATTAAAACGATATAAATCCGTTTTTATGGACACCTTCGCGAGCGGAAGCTATGATTTTCCGCTTAAGGAGCTTGTGTCGTTTTCGGCGAAACAGCTCGGGCTTTGGAACGGCTCGGTTAAGTATTTAACTGACGACTTAAAAAGCTATCTCGAGCAGGATTACACGGTTGTTGTGCTCTCAGGTACAGATAAAGGCGCGGCGAATACCGCAGATAACCTCAGAAAATCGGGCTTCCCCGCGCAGCTTCTGAACAGTACAGACGAAGAACTGCCCAAGGGATTGTTTGTTGTTCCGGGCGCGCTTTCGGCGGGCTTTGAATTTACGTCAGATAAATTCGCGCTTTTCAGCCTTGGACTCGCTATATCTCACAGCCCCGGAAAAAGGCTTGCGCGCAAGAATAAAAACGGGCAGGAAATCTACAGCCTTTCAGAGCTCCAAAGGGGCGATTACGTTGTGCACAGTACACACGGAATCGGCATATTCGGCGGCGTTCAGAAGATGAACGTCCACGGCGTTACAAAGGATTATATCCGTATCGAGTACGCCAAGGGCGATGTGCTTTATGTTCCCGTAACTCAGCTTGACCTGGTAGCTAAGTATATAGGTCCGCGTGAGGACAGCACAGTCAGGCTTAACCGCCTCGGCGGCACAGAGTGGCAAAAAACAAAGTCACGCGTTAAAAGCTCGGTTAAGGACATAGCCAAGGAGCTTATACGTTTATACTCCGAGCGAATGCAGTCCAAGGGCTACGCCTTTTCGGGCGATACCGAGTGGCAGCGAGATTTTGAACTAAAGTTTGAGTATGAAGAAACGCCTGACCAGCTCAGGTGTTCCGATGAAATCAAGAACGATATGACGCGCATTCAGCCTATGGACAGGCTGCTTTGCGGCGATGTCGGCTTTGGCAAAACCGAGGTAGCCCTGCGCGCGGCGTTCAGATGCGTCAGCGACAGCAAGCAGTGCGCGCTTTTGTGCCCGACGACCATTCTTGCGTGGCAGCATTACCAGACGGTTTTGCGCAGATTTGAGGGTTATCCGGTTACTATAGAGTTGCTTTCCCGTTTCAGAACGGCGAAGCAGCAGCGTGAAATTATCGAAAAGCTTCAGACAGGCGAGATTGATATGGTTATCGGTACCCACAGGCTTGTTCAGCAGGACGTGCTTTTCCACGATTTGGGTTTGGCGATAATTGACGAGGAACAGCGCTTCGGCGTTAAACAGAAGGAGCGTTTCAAGGAGCTGCGCAAGAATGTCGATGTGCTCACGCTTTCGGCTACTCCGATTCCGCGCACGCTCAATATGGCTATGAGCGGAATCCGCGATATGTCGGTTATCGAGGAGGCTCCGCGCGACCGCTATCCCGTACAGACCTATGTGCTTGAGCACGACAGCGCGGTTATCAACGAGGCTATCCGCCGAGAACTCAGACGCGGAGGACAGGTGTTCTATCTTTATAACCGCACCGATACGATTGAGGCTAAGGCGGCGGCGATAAGAGAGGCTGTTCCCGACGCTAAAATCGCAGTAGCACACGGACGAATGGACGAAAAGGAGCTCAGCTCAATCTGGCGCGATATGCTGGAGCAGAACATCAACGTGCTTGTCTGCACAACTATTATAGAAACTGGCGTAGACCTGCCGAACGCAAATACGCTTATTATCGAAAATTCAGACAGGATGGGGCTTTCACAGCTTCACCAGATACGCGGCAGGGTGGGGCGCTCGAGCCGAAAGGCTTACGCCTATTTCACCTATCCTCCCCGCAAGGTGCTTTCAGAAATATCTGTAAAAAGGCTCAACGCTATCCGCGAGTTCACCGAGTTCGGCTCGGGCTTCAAAATCGCGATGCGTGATTTGGAGCTGCGCGGCGCGGGCAATATTCTCGGCGCTCAGCAGCACGGTCATATGGAGAACGTCGGCTACGATATGTATCTGAAGCTGCTTGCCGAAGCAGTCAGCGAGGAAAAGGGCGAGGAGAACAAGAACGCCGAAATCGACTGCATTATTGACGTGAATATCGAGGCGCACATCCCCGAAAACTATATCTATAACCTTTCGCAGCGGCTTGATGTATACCGCCGTATCGCCGATATAAGAAACAAGGCTGACTGCGAGGATGTGCTCGATGAGCTTCGCGACCGATTCGGAGAGATTCCCGAGGCGGTCAAGGGGCTTGTTGATATTGCCCTCATCAGAAATATCGCCAACTCACTCGGAGTTTATGAAATCCGCCAGAACGAAAGCTCGCTTCTGCTTTATGTTAAGAGCGTACAGAGCGAGGGAACAGGCGTAATTCTCAAATCTCTCAGGGGACAGGCGGCTCTGAACGCAGGCTCAAAGCCTTTTGTTACGGTGAAATTCCCCAAGGATATGGACGTTGTAACGGCGCTCAAGGCGGTTTTTGACGGAATTGAGCTGTAAAAAAATACAAAATTGATAAATTTGCCGAAAATTATTTACTTTTGACAAACTATAATGTATAATGATAAAGTTAATAATTGCGTTTAAGCGCATATAGATAGGACGGTATTAAAATGAAACCAATTCAGAAAGTTTTAGCCGCTGTTTTGGCGGTAGTTATTGTAGTATCCATGGCGAGCTGTGTGCCCGTTAGTCTTACAAAGCAGTGGAGCTATAAATACGACAAGACAAATTATGATATAGGCGTATACATTTACGCTCTTTACAGCTCTTATCTTACAGCTGACAGTCTTGCCAAGGATGTCAAGGGATATAAAGAGGACGAATCTTTCCTTGACCTTAAGATTAAAGCCGACGACGAAACTAAAAAATCTGTCGCGCGCGATTGGATCATTGACAAGGCGAAAGAATCAGGACGCGAGTTAGTTGTTGTTGATAAGCTCATTAAAGAGAACAAAGTGAAACTTGACAAAACAGCTATGACTTCCGCTGTTCAGACAGTTCAGGACGCATGGGATATGGGTCCCTACGCTATGTACGGTCAGAATTATTACAATCCTCTGAGCAAGCAGCTTGAGCCCTACGGCGTTTCTTTCGACAGCTTCAAGCAGATTTACGTTTCTCAGACAGGCAATACTCCTTATTCATTAAAGACTTCGGCTCTCTTTGATTCGATTTACGCAAAGGGCGGCACCGACGAGGTTTCGGATAAGGACCTTGAAGAATTCTTCCTCGAGAACTATGTTGACTACAGCTATATTCCCGTTAAGCTCTATGATTCTTCAACAGACAGCGACGGCAACGCTAATAACAAAGCGTTCAGCTCCAAGAAGACAAAGAAAATCCAGACCGTACTCAAGGCATATGTTAAGGAAATCAACAACGGTTCAGCTGATTTTGACAGCATTGCCAAAAAATGCGAGAGCAAGTACGGCGTAACTTCTGACGAAGAAGTTAAAAACAGAGTTGACTCGAAAAAGTCGCTCAAATCCTCTGACAAAGAGGTTTATAAGGCTGTTATAGGTCTTAAAAACGGCGAGGCGGCTTTCGTTACAAAGGACGCCGACGGTGACTCGCCCACAGCATATATCATTGTTAAAAATGATATAAACAAAGACAAAGAGAGCTATGTCAGCGGCGATAACCGCACAGGCGTGCTCCAGAATATGAAGAGCGACGACTTCAAGAAGCTCCTAAAGAAAGAGGCGAAGGACCTCAGCAAGGACAAGAAGTTCTCAGAGAACGAAGGCTATATCAACAAGTACAGCCCCGATACGTTCTTTGAAAAGCCCGAAGAAACCACAACAACAGCAGGCAACGATTCAGGCAGCGGTGACAGCGAGTCTTAATTGAACCTTATCTAATGATACATTGGAAGGAAGTGCATTAGATTATGAATAGGAAAAGTAAATTATTAGCTTTGATTCTTTCGCTTGTATTATGCTTTTCGGTATTTACCGCGATAACGGCTTTTGCTGTCGAGGATGACGCTTCAGGCGATTCAACTCCCGTTGAATCCGAGTCATATGACCCCCAGCCTGAGACCGACCCGCCTACGGTAGCTCCCGAGACCAAGGCGCCCACACAGGCGCCCACACAAGCTCCTACTCAAAAGCCTACTCAGGCGCCCCAGACCGAGGCTCCTCAGACCGAAGCTCCCCAGACCACAGCCGCTCAGGTATATGACGACGAGACCGAGGCTACATATAATAACGAGGAGTATTACGAGAACACCGAAGGCTATGAGGAGCGCGAAAGCAATACCTCAAACGAAAAAGCTGAGACGGCTGCTGTCTATGACGCCGAAAAAGACGATGTGTCCAAGGATACACTGAAAAAAGGCGACTGGGCAAAGATTGCCGCGCAGCTTAAGAACGGCAACGGCGACGGCGCCGATGACTTTGCCTTTATCCGCAACAATGACGCGGGCGGCGGCAACAACGGCGAGTGGATGCTCATCCTCGGAATTGTTATGGAAGTAGTAGGCGTTGGCATCATCGCAGCTATGGTAATAATGAATCTCAAAAAGAAAAAGGCGCTCGCGGGCGGAGGAACCTACGGCGGTCAGGGCGGAGCTCGCTCACGCTCAAACGAAAGACCGAGCCGCGACGCTAACCAGAGACCTCAGCGCAGCGCTTCTGGAAGAGAAAAGCCAAGGCATATGAGCGACGCCGAAAGAACCAGAAGAAGCAAGTTTGATACCGCCGACGTTGTTGTTCCGAAACACGCCAGGGAATCAAGCTCAAACAGATACAAACCAAGACATTAAAAAATCGCCCCTAATCAGGGGCGATATTTTTATGTTGTTTTATTACGTTCTAGAACTACATAAACATTATCTCGATTATTAAATTCAACATAAGATGTAATGCCTTTTACTACCTTTTATTGATCTCCAATATCTTTTTATTTGGATTGTTGTTCTGGGCGGCGAGCCAGCCCGCCATAAAAGCCTGTCGGGTTATCTCGAACAGCGCGCGTTCCGCCTCGTCATATTCTTTTGTGTCAAGAAAATCCGAAAACGCTTTTTCAAAATCCATAATTAAACCCCTGCAATAAAAAATGCGTGACCGAAGCCACGCATGAAAAATACATAGCTCATTGTTGTCACACAATTATTCATAGCCTAGTAGGTTGCAGAATATTGAGCCTGTATTTTTGCCAAAACAAAAATACAGCCTACTGTTAGCTATGAAAATACAATTTGTGTGACAAGCAAATACTATCATATTCAAAGCAAAAAAGCAATACATTAAGCAAAAATAAAGCAGAGTAGAAAAATCAAAAAACTTGACTAAAGCAATAAAACAGGTATAATATAAGCATAATAATTCGAGAGGTGAAAGCTATGCGCAGTAATCGTGAAGCGATAGAAAACGCCGCCGCTTCTATTGAGATGGAGGGTTTTATTATTACCGAACAAAACAAGGCTTGGTGCGAAAAGCTTTTAAATAACGAAATAACGTTTGACGAGTATTTGAAATACGCGTTGAAGCAGGTTGGAGTAACAGCATAATGCCTTACAGTGTCGAAGCGCTTTCTGATGATTGTTATGAAGGCACAACTTGTTTAATTAATAAGTTTAATATAAAAGACGCCTCTAAACTAAAGGAATTGGAGGCAATAATAACTCTTGCCAAATCTTCCGAACTGGAAAAAGAGTCATTTAAAGAATGCTTTAATGAAAACGACTATAAAGAACTTCATCGGCGTATTTTTGGCACTCTCTATGATTGGGCGGGCGAATACAGACAAATCGATTTCACAAAGAAAGGCACTTTATTCGCGAAGCATGACACTATTGCGGAGCTTTTGAAGAATTGTCTTGCGAGAATGCGAAGAATGAATTGTTTTAATGGTTTGAAGTTTGACGCCTTTATCAATGAGATAGTTGATATATATTGTACAACTAATTATATACATCCTTTCAGAGAAGGTAATGGTAGAACTCAACGAGTATTTATAACTCAGTTGATTCGATATAATGATTATGATATTAATTTTTCGAAAATTGATACAGATTATCTGATGTTTGCGACAATTCAATCCGCGCAGGGTATTACAGATCATTTGAAAAAAATATTTATCGAAAACATTAAACCCGTTTTATAGACGGGTTTTTGTTTTAAGAAAAAAGCAGAGTAGAAAAAACTACTCTGCCTTATAGCTTAATTACGAATTGCGAATTAACCAAAATACCTCTTAAGAAGTCCAGCGAAGCCCGCGCCGTGTCTTGCCTCGTCCTTAGCCATTTCGTGAACTGTGTCGTGGATAGCGTCAAGGTTCTGAGCCTTGGCTCTCTTAGCTAAATCGAACTTGCCCTCGCAGGCGCCAGCCTCAGCGTCAGCGCGCATCTTGAGGTTCTTTTCTGTGGAATCTGTGATAACCTCGCCGAGGAGCTCAGCAAACTTAGCGGCGTGAACAGCCTCTTCCATGCCGTACTTCTCAAAAGCGGCGGCAATCTCGGGATAGCCTTCTCTGTCGGCAACTCTCGCCATAGCAAGATACATACCAACCTCTGTGCACTCGCCTGTAAAGTTGTCGCGCAAATCTTTAATTATATCCTCGCTTACGCCCTGAGCCTCACCTACAACGTGCATTGTAGCGTAGTCAGCATCAGCCTTGACCTCGTTGAATTTCGAGGCGGGAGCCTTACAGATGGGGCACTGCTCGGGAGCGGCGTCGCCCTCGTGAACATATCCGCAAACGGAACATACAAATTTCTTCATAATGGAAAACCTCCTTAAAAATGTTAATTTAATCATAACATCAAAGCGGGGTTTTGTAAAGCTAAATTATGTAATAATTTCTCTCTTTTTGAATATACTTTATCAGTTTTATTCAGAAAGGATTTTTTATATGCCGAATATCTATTTAAGTCCATCCCTGCAGGAGTGGAATCCGTACGTTGACGGCGGTAACGAGGAGTACTATATGAACCTCATAGCGGACGCTATGGAGCCGTATCTTAAGGCGAGCGGAATCAGCTTTACCCGCAACTCTCCCGATATGACCTTGCGCCAGGCAATTAACCAGAGCAATATGGGCAGCTATGATTTGCACCTTGCCATTCATTCGAACGCCTCAGGCGAAAACAGCGCAGGCAGAAACAGGGGAGTGGAGGTCTATTATTACCCGAACAGCGGCAAGGGGCAGAGCTTTGCCGAAACATTAGCCACCAATTTTTCTGACTTATATCCGATTCCCGAAAAGGTGCGGACTATCCCGACAACCAGCCTCGGCGAGCTTCGGCTGACTAAAGCTCCCGCCGCTCTGATTGAGGTGGCGTATCACGACAATATCGACGACGCGCGCTGGATTCGCGATAATATAGGCAACATCGCCCGCAACCTCTCAAAATCCGTCACGGAAACTCTCGGAGTGCCGTTTGTTGAACCTTGAAATAAAATGTATGTGGTGGTATAATAAATGTACCCCTTTTTAAAGGGGTGCAAATCTATTGATTTGCGGGGATTATCTATCCTCTTTATGAACGTTCCTAAGGAGGACCGTTCAACAAATTGAACTATATAACCCCTCGAAATCAAAGATTTCGGTCCCCTTAAAAGGGGACACGATGTATGTAAAGGAAGTGTGCAACTATGAATAACGAAATCAAAGCTAAAATCGAAAAAACCATGGAAAACCTCAGGCGCAACAACATAAAGCCTTATTTTGTTGAGACCAAAGAGGAGGTTGTTCCTCTGATAAAAACGCTCATCAACGAGGGCGACACAGTCTCTAACGGCGGCTCCGTAACACTCAAACAGACGGGCGTTATGGACTTGCTCAAAAGCGGAAAGTATAACTATCTCGACCGCTCGCGCGAGGGTATAACTCCCGAGGAGGTTGAGCGTGTTTACCGCGATACCTACAGTGCCGACGCTTATTTCGCGTCCTCAAACGCTGTTACCGAGAGCGGTTATCTTTATAATGTAGACGGCAACTCCAACCGTGTTTCGGCGATTCTTTATGGCCCCAAGAGCGTTATTCTGGTGTGCGGATATAATAAAATTGTAAAGACCATTGATGAGGCTGTCGAGCGCGTAAAAGCTTGCGCCGCTCCGCCTAATACCGTAAGACTTAACTGTGACACCTACTGCGCCAAAGAGGGCAAGTGCGTATCGCTTAATAAAGAGAACGCCGAAATCTGCGACGGCTGCCACTCAAAGGCGAGAATCTGCTGTAACTATGTATTGACCGCTCAGCAGCGTCACATTGACAGAATCAAGGTTATTTTCGTCGGAGAGGAACTGGGGTATTAATCAGTGGTAAGTGATAAGTGGTAAGTGGAAAGTAGTACCCCTTTTCAAAGGGGTGTAAATTGTTGCCGCGTTAAGCGGTCAATTTACGGGGATTATCTTTCCTTAATATGAACGTTCATAAGGAGGATCGTTCAACACGGTTGAACTAAATATCCCCCTCAAAATCAGAGATTTCGGTCCCCTTAAAAGGGGACATAAGAAATCACTGATTATCCTGCTGTTTTTTATTCTGATTGTTCTGCTTATTCTTATTCTGATTCTGCTGGTTCTTCTTGTTCTGGTTCTGCTTGTCCTGTTTATCCTGATAATTACTCACGGTAATCACCTCCTTGTAACTGTTGATATTATTACCGTATTTTTTTATTCTATTCAATATATGGAAATATTTTTAAACAGAATGAAGTCGCTGCTTGGCGATGAATTTGACGACTACCTAAAATTCTATAACAGCGCCGATAGCTTTAAGGGCTTGCGTGTGAATACCCTCAAATGTTCCACGGACAAGCTCGAGGAGCTGATCGGCTTTGAGCTTAAGCCCACGCCGTTTTGCGCGGAAGGTTTTTATATTCCCGCTACAAATGAATCAATCGGCAACAACCCGCTCCACCACGCGGGAGCGTTTTATGTTCAGGAGCCGTCGGCTACCTCGGCGGTAACGATGCTCGGTGTTGAGGAGGGCGACAAGGTTTTAGACCTCTGCGCCGCTCCCGGCGGCAAAAGCACTCAGATTGCCTCGGCATTGAAAAACCATGGGCTTTTGTGGAGCAACGAGATTGTTCACAACAGAGCGATAATTCTTTTATCGAATATTGAACGTATGGGTATACGCAATTCTGTTGTATCGAACTGTCGCCCCGACACGCTCTGCAATAGGCTAACTGGTTATTTTGACAAGGTTCTGGTTGACGCTCCATGCAGCGGTGAGGGAATGTTCCGCAAGAACAGCGCCGCGCGGGAATGGAGCGAGGAGCACGTCAAGAGCTGCGCCGAGCGCCAGCTTAAAATACTCAACTCCGCTAAAAACGCTCTGAAAGAAAACGGCGTGCTCGTTTATTCTACCTGCACCTTTTCACCTGAAGAAAACGAGGGCGTTATCACTGAGTTTCTAAGGCAGAATCCCGACTTTGTCCTCGAGGACAGCGGCGTAAGCTTTGGCAGACCGACTATCAAATACGCCCGCAGGATTTTCCCGATGGACGGGGGAGAAGGGCACTTCGCCGCCAGACTGCGCAAAACCTCCTCAACTGTTTCTGTTCCCGATGAGCCAATGAAGCCGCAGAAGCTTCCGAGCTTTGTTGAGGAATTTTATAATGACGTTTTCAGGGACAAGCCGTTCGGCGAGAGCCTTGAAATTATCGGCGATAAAATTATCGCGGCTTATTTTTCGTTGCCCGACACTAAGGGGCTTTCGATAATCAACAAAGGAATAAAACTCGGTGAGCTAAAGAAAAACCGCGTCGAGCCCGCTCATCAGGCGTTTATGGCGGCTAAGCCTGAGGACTTGAGCCGCGTTATTGACTTTGATATAAACAGCGAAGAAATAAGAAAATTCCTGCACGGCGAACAGCTCAATATAGGCGGCGAGCTTAAGGGCTACGCCGGCGTGACTGTCAACGGAATTACTACGGGCTTCGGCAAAATCTCAAACGGAGTTTTAAAGAATAAATACCCCAAGGGGTTAAGGACGTTATGAAAAATTTATCAAACATCGGTACAATAAAAGATATTCTGTCGCGCCACGGTTTCAGCTTTTCAAAAAAGCTGGGGCAGAACTTTCTCGTCAATCCGTCTGTGTGTCCGCGTATGGCTGAACTCAGCGGAGCGGGCGAGGGTGTAGGCGTTATCGAAATCGGTCCGGGTATAGGCGTACTCACTCAGGAGCTTTGCGCCGTTGCTGACAAGGTGATCGCTGTTGAGATTGATACGCGCCTTGTGCCTGTGCTCGACGAAACACTCGAGGGCTTTGATAACTTCAAGCTGATTAACGATGATGTAATGGAACTCGACTTAAACGAGCTTATTGAGCGTGAGTTTAATGGTATGAAGGTTGTTGTTTGCGCCAATCTGCCATATTACATAACCTCGCCCGTAATAATGAAACTGCTTGAGGACAAGCTCCCGATTGAGGCTATAACCGTAATGGTTCAAAAAGAAGCTGCCGAGCGCATTTGCGCTGAGGTAGGCACACGAGCGGGCGGAGCCGTTACCGTAGCTGTGAACTATTACAGCGAGCCTGAGCTGTTGTTCAAGGTGAGCGCGGGGTCGTTTATGCCCGCGCCGAAGGTTGATTCGGCTGTAATCAGGCTTAATGTCTACAAAAAACCCAAATATGTATTGACAGATGAAGAAAAATTCTTTAAAATAATAAAAGCCGCTTTCTCTCAACGAAGAAAGACGGCGGCTAACTCAATCAGCTCAACGCTCGGTCTTGAAAAATCCGAGGTAATAAGCGCCTTGGAGGATTGCTCAATCAGCCCGACAGCGCGAGCTGAAAACCTGACTATGGATGATTTTGTGAAATTAGCGGAAAGGCTATAGAAATTATAATGAGCGATAAAAAATTTATTTTCTTAATTATATCTTTAGTGTTGTTTGGCTTTTCGCTGATTTCTCTTATCGGCGCGATGATTATTCACGCTGTTCTCGGCGACGAAGTGTTCGCGCCCGCTATGTTGGCTATAGTTTCATTCGTGTTGGCGTTTGTTGCCATAATAACTATTTTTTTGTTTGCTAAAAGTGAAAATAGCAATCCGAAGGAGGAGAAGCAATGAAATCTAAAAGCGTTAAAAAGTATTCTGCTTTTCAAAAAGTAATGATAGTTATTATTCCGATTGTTATTATGCTGCTTATCGCTTCAATTGTAACCTTAGGCGCGATGTTCGTTACTCATAATTTCGGCGGATTCGGGATTTTCAGCCCCGGTAATATTGTTATAATAATGGCGCTGTGTTCCGCGGTGCTCGCCATAATCGGAATCGTCTTCACCTTTATTAGCGTCGGCAAGGAATCCGACGAGGATGATGAATAACTGAATATTATGAATCAGAAATCAGGCTGTCGCTTTGCGGCAGCTTTTTTGTATTTTTTCAAAAAATATGTTATTATAGTGTCACAAAACCTTCTCCCGAAAGGTTATATATATAGAAGTGGTTATAATTAGGGGATTATATGTTAAGCTTTTATCTTACGCTCGCCGACGGCGACAACGAAAAGGATAAATTCGAGCGGATTTATCACAAATACAAAGGACTTATGCTCAGCTGCGCTTATTCGATTCTTAAGGACGAGAGCCTCAGCGAGGACGCTGTGCACAACGCGTTTTTGAGGATACTCTCAAACCTTTCTAAAATCGACGAGGTTGACAGTCCGCGCACTCGCGGCTTTGTGCTCGTGATAACCGAAAATGTCTCAAAAACAATGTATAACAGCCTAAATCGTGTAAAGGTTATTGAGCTTGACGAAAATATCCCCTATGACGTAACAGTTGAACAAAAGACTGAACAGAATCTTACAGCCGAGTTTATCGCTGAAAAAATCGCCCTGCTGCCTGAGAATTACCGAAGTGTGTTGACGCTCAGGTATTTCAACGGTCTCGACGATAAGGAAATAGCGTCGGTGCTTGGCATTTCGCATTCGTTAGCGCGCAAGCGCCTTGAACGTGCCAGAAAGGCGCTCGGCAAGCTTTTGGGAGGAGTAATCAATGAATAACGTAATCAATACCGATATGCTCACACAGGCGTTTGAGCTTTATGAGGAGAAGCTGGCGCTCGGCTACGCCTCCGGCGAAAGCTTCACGCCCTCACGGGATTTCGATAAAAAAATGAATAAAATGATTAAGTCGCAAACGAACTTTTATCACCGCGCGACTTTGACCAAAACAAGGCGCGTTATACTTGTCGCGGCGATTATCGCGACGCTGCTTGCCGCGAGCCTTTGCGTTGACGCCATAAGAGAAAAGATTTTCTCGTTCTTCATCACGAGCGGTCAGCACCTTGATGTGGTAGAGTACGACACGGGCGGCAGTTATCAGAGCGCCTTTAGCGCGCTTAAGCCCTCGTATATTCCGAAAGGCTACACGCTCGAGGACAAGGGCTCTGACAAGCAGAGCGCTTACTACTATTACACAAAGGGCGACAATTACCTCAGCATAGAGCAGTTCGCCGCAGGTGAATACAAAAGCGCCGTGGACGCCGAGTTCAAAACCTCAACCGAGGAGAGCGTAGAAGGAGTTAAGTATATTGTCAAAACCTCAGATGATGGTATGACGATGCTGATTTTCGATAAAAACGAAAGCGTTTTTGAAATTGTGGGCTTTGAGCCCAAGAGCGAGCTTCTCAAGGTAGCCGCGTCAATAAGCTAAGGGGGAGATGAAATGAAAAAACTATTGGTTTTTATGGTTGTTTTCGCGCTCGTCATTACGTCAGTTCCCTTTGCTTTTGCCGATGATGCCGCGAGCAGTGAGAGCAACGCTCAAATAAACGAAACAGACGAATCGTCCGAAAGCTCCGAGACCTCGGCGACCGATTCGAAACCAGCTTCTGTATCGGGCTCATATACGGCGTATCTGAGTATGAATGTCAACAGTTCTGAGGGCAGGTGGATATACGCGTGGACATGGGGCGAAGGTAAGGACAGATGGGTCTTGGCGGAAGGCGACGGTCATCACTACAGATTTTCTAACCTTGACAGTAACGTTGTTTTCGTGTGCGTAGACTGGTACACAACAGTAGCGTCATGGAATGACGACAGCGTAATAAAACAGACCGTCGATATTCAGCTTGACGGAATAAACAAGCTGTTTGAATTCTCGGGTGAGAACGGCGAGGGCAAGATAACGGGTTATCTCAGTCCGTATGACGAATCCGAGTGGGGCAAAAATGCGCCTACACAGCCCTCAGTTTATACGGACCCCACAGCCCCGACAAATCCAAGCAGCAGCGATAATGTACCCGCTTGGGATACCGACCCCACATCTCCGTCCTCAGGCAGTGTTATAAAGCCGAGCAGCAGCGAGCCTTCAAGCTTTACTAACCCGTCACAGCACACTCAGCCCTCGGTTGTTAAACCTAGCGAAACAGATCCTACAAGCCCGACACAGAGCGGAAAAACTATTGAATATAATTCCTCAAATAATTCCGCCAAAACTATAAGGCTTAATCTCAGAACCGCTACGGTAAAGAGCGGCAAGATTATCACGCTTAAGGTTTATAATAAGGGCGGCAATAAAGTTAAATACTCATCAAACAACAAGAAGGTCGCCAAGGTAAGCTCCGCGGGCAAGGTCTCGGCGCTCAAAAAGGGTATGGCGAAAATTACCGTTAAGGTCGGCTCTAAGAAGCTCTATTTTACAATTAAGATTACAAGCTCACCAAAGCTCTCAAAGAGTAGTATCACTGTAAAAAAGGGCGGATATAAAACCATTAAAATCACAGGCAAATGCAGCACTGTCAGCAATACATATTACCACACCAAAAAGGCGAGAATCAGCGGCAAGCGTACTGCCGCCAAGTTCAAAGTAATAGGACTCAAAAAGGGCAAAACCACCCTTAAGGTCAAAGTCAACGGCGTAGTATTAAAGCTGAAAGTTAAGGTGAAATAAAAAATCTTTGACGTACCCCTTTTTAAAGGGGTCAAAATTGATACACCGTAAAGGTGTCAATTTTGGGGGATTATCTATCCTCTCTATAAACGTTCATAAAGAGAACCGTTCAACAAGTTGAACTACATAACCCCTCTGAATTGGCTTGTTGCACTCGCAACAATTCAGGTCCCCTTAAAAGGGGACACAACAAAGAAAGCCTAATTCTCACTTACCACTTACGAATTACTCATCCATACTCTATTCCCCTAATTGTTTTTATGGCGCGTCCGACATTTTTTAGTGTCGGGCGTTGCTTTTTTAAAAAAATTATTATATAATCTTTTCAGAAAATACGTCACAAAAAACCTCCGTGGAAGGTTATAATTATAGAGATGATTGAGAGGAGAGATTTATTGTGAAAAACACAACTAAAGGCATCTCAATAATGCTTGCGATTTTGATGATATTATCGTCGTTCGCGTTGTTCTCAGCTTCGGCTGATACGCAGACAGGGGGCGGGGACAACCCCGAAAATACCGACCCTGTGTCGTCTGACATCAACAGCACCGACCCTGTGAACAGCGACTTAAACAACCCTGATTCAAGCGAAAGTCAACCGACCGACCCGAGCTCATCCGAACAGACGTCAAGCGAAAGTCAACCGACCGACCCAAGTTCGTCCGAACAGACCTCAAGCGAGAGTCAGGCAACCGACCCAAGTTCGTCCGAACAGACCTCAAGCGAAAGTCAACCGACCGCCCCAAGCTCATCCGAACAGACGTCAAGCGAGAGCGTTCCGCCGTCCTCGTCCGAAACCGCTCCCACCAAGCCCACAACCCCGACCAAGCCCGTAACCTATAAGCTCAGCAAGGCTAAAGTCGCTTCAATCCCTGACAAGGCATATACTGGCAAGGCAATTACCCCGAGCGTCAAGGTGACTTACGGCAAAAAAACTCTCGCGAAGGGTAAGGACTACACCCTGACTTATAAGAATAATAAGAAAATCGGCACGGCTACAGTCGAAATAAAAGGCAAGGGCAGTTATACGGGCACAATCAAAAAGACTTTTAAAATAGTCAAAGCCGCGAATCCGATGACTGTCAAAGTCACGACCAAAACCGTCAGCTACAAAAAGGCGCTCAAAGCCCGCCAAAAGGTTTCCGCGATAACGGTTACAAAGGCACAGGGCAAAGTCTCGTTCAAAAAAACTAAAGGCTCGCCGAACTTAACCATCAGCTCAAAGGGCGTTGTGTCAGTAAAACAGGGCACCCAAAAGGGCACACGGCATATGCTCGTAAAAATTTCCGCGGCGGGCAACGCTAACTATAAGCCCGTAACCAAGGTTGTAGCGATTACGATTATAATCAAATAAGCGTTTATGAACGTAGGGGAGACCGTCTCGGTCTCCCTGCTTTTATGCAATATACATAAATATCAAGTCGAGATTTTGTGAAAAATACTTGTCGAAAAAACAGCAAAAGTGTGGTATAATTCACATATATGTGAAAGGTTAACTTGACAAAAAGCGGGACAGACAGGATAATCCTGCCCTTTTCCGCTCAATATTTTATATAATCAACAGGAGTAGTGTATAGCTACGTCTGTTTTTTATCTTTATAAACAGCCTTTCTTTAGAAAAGGGAGGGCAAAGAAAGGAGAAATTAATTAATGAAAAAAGCAAGAAAACTTACAAGTATAGCATTAGCTCTGCTGATGCTGATCAGCGTATTCGCTGTCGCTCCGATGACCGCGAGCGCTATGAAAAACGGTGACTATTACTACAGCGTACTTGATGGTGGCACAGCCGAAATCACAGGCTATATAGGCTCAGCTACAGAGCTTACGTTTCCAAGCGAGCTGGGCGGCTACACTGTTACAAGTATAGGTGAATGTGCTTTCGAAAATAGTTCAAGTATTACAAGCGTAACTATCCCTGATGGAGTTGTAAGTATAGGCGATAGTGCTTTTCAAAATTGTGAAAGTCTTTCAATCGTAACTATCCCCGACAGCGTTACAAATATAGACGGAAGTGCTTTTTCCGGATGTACAAGTTTAACAAGCGTAACTATCCCTGATAGCGTTAAAAAAATAGGAAGCCAAGCGTTTTCCAGGTGTACAAGTCTTATAAGTGTGAATATACCTGACGGAGTTTTGTATGTAGGGTTTGACGCGTTTAATAAAACCGCGTATTATAATAACGAAACTAATTGGGAAAATGGTGTGTTATATATTGGTCATCATTTAATAAAAGCAAAAGAATCAGTAACAGATAACTGCACAATAAAGGAAGGAACCTTAACTATAGCCGGTAGAGCTTTTGAAGGTTGTACAAATCTTACAAGCGTGACAATTCCCGATAGCGTTACAAGCATAAAAGAGGTTTTTTATGAATGTAGAAGTCTTACAAGCGTGACAATCCCCGATAGCGTTACAAGTATAGAAGGGGCTTTTTACGGATGTACAAGTCTTACAAGCGTAACTATCCCTGACAACGTTACAAGTATAGGCAAGGAGACCTTTTCTGGATGTACAAGTCTTACAAGTGTAACTATACCCGACTGCGTTACAAATATAGAATACAGTGCTTTTTATGAATGTTCAAGTCTTACAAGTGTAACTATCCCTGACAGCGTTAAACGGATAGACCCTTATGCTTTTTGCGGATGTACAAATCTTACAAGTGTAACTATCCCTGACAGCGTTACATGGATAGGCACTTATGCTTTTTGCGGATGTACAAGTCTTACAAGTGTGACTATTTCTGAAAGTGTTTCGGGTATAGATTTATATGCGTTAGGATACATAAGTGAATGGGATGAAGAAACATATGAATATAATTACAAGTTAATTGATGGATTTAAAATCTACGGTTATACAGATTCAGAGGCTGAAAGATACGCCAAAAACAATAAGATTCCTTTTATCTCTATAGGTGCTGTTATTAAGTCCATAAGCGACTGCGCGGTAACGGGCATAAAAGCTAAGACATACAACGGCAAGGATCAGACACAGTCCGTAACCGTAAAGGACGGCGACAAGAAGCTCACAAAGGGTACCGATTACACCGTATCCTACAAGAACAACAAGAACGCGGGCACAGCCACAATGACAATCAAAGGTAAGGGCTCTTACACAGGTTCTGTTAAAAAGACTTTCAAGATCAACAAAGCCGCTAACCCGATGACTGTTAAGGCTACAGCTAAGACCGTTAAATATAGTACAGTTAAAAAGAAGAATGTAGCTGTCACGGCGGTTACGGTCAAGAACGCTCAGGGTACAAAGTCGTTCAAAAAGACCTCAGGCAATAAAAATATTACCATTAACGCGAAGACAGGCAAGCTGACTGTTAAGAAAGGCACTAAAAAATCCACATATACAATTAAAGTACAAGTCACCGCCAAGGGTAACTCCAACTATAAGAGTGCTAGCAAGACCGTGACGGTGAAGGTTAAGGTTAAATAAGCATTTTTATTGAATGTAGGGGAGCTGCTCCTGCCGCTCCCGAAAGCTTTTAGTGAGGGGCGACCGAGAGGTCGCCCTTTTTGGTATAGTTAAGGGGATAGTATTATCAGATTAATGTTTGATAGAAGTACCAAGGCTTCCCTTGGGAAAAGCTGTCACGGAGCTTGCGGAGTGACTGATGAGGGACAGTTACATAAGTCGTTCGTATATGAAAGTTATCATATAAAAAGCCCTCATCCGACTTCGCTTCGCTCAGCCACCTTCCCCCGAGGGAAGGTTTGCCTAAAACTCAATTATTCGACAAACAACAGGGAGCTCGTTTTGAACGAACTCCTTGTTTTGCGCTTTTCTATTCTTCCATCTGCTTGCCGAGGAACGCGGCGGCGCTCTGAGCGAGTTTTATTTCAGAATCACCAGGAAATTTCCCCTGCTCGTTCTTAAGCATGACAACCGCTCCCGTCACATCGCCCGCGGCGATAATAGGGTAGACCACCGCGGCGGGGCGCTCAATTCCCTCGACAGGGTAGAGCGTGCCCGCGTCGTCCGCGCTCGACTTAAAGCTTTTTCTGTTTTCCATATAATTCTCGAGCACCGAGGTAATTCTGCGCTCCAAGAACTCTCGTTTTGAAACGCCCGCCGCGGCTATAACGTGGTCGCGGTCGGTTATGATTGTCGGCAGGCTGCTGATTCTCGACAGCACGTCCGCGTATTGCCCGGCGAACACCGACATCTCGCCCACGGGCGAGTACTTCTTAAAAATAACTTCCCCGTCCGTAGCGGTATAAATCTCCAGCGGGTCGCCCTCGCGGATTCGTAGAGTTCTGCGGATTTCCTTGGGGATAACCACTCTCCCGAGGTCGTCGATCCGCCTTACAATTCCTGTTGCCTTCATATCTAAAATCTCCCTTATCTCTCAAATTAATTATAATCACTGCCCATTTATCTTTTGCAATTTTAGGCAGAAAATACAATTTCCAGAATGGAAGATTTTGAATAATATTATTTTGGTATGCTATTGGCATAAAAATCATAATCCGGCGTTTTATTCAAATTATTCCACAAGCGAATTTTTGTTGACATTATCCACCTTTTGTAGTAGAATATATTAGATTATTATGAGTAATAATGTGTAATTGTGTCTTATTTCACAATTTGTATAAAACGGAGAAGAAAATGGAACTCGGAATTAAAGGTAAAAATGTCCTCATAGTAGGCGCCAGCAAGGGCATCGGAAGGGCGATTGCAATTGGCTTCGCGCAGGAAAACGCGAACATTGTTGCTGTTGCCCGCACAGAGGATTTGATGAAAGAAGTCAAGGATGAAGCGCTGACAAAAGGCGCTGAGTCATTTGAATATGTAATTGAGGATATTATGGCTTGCGACACAAAAGTGTTCGCTAGGAGTCTGATTGACCGCTTCGGCGCGTTTGACATTGTTGTTCACAACGTCGGCGGTTCTCTTATCAGTCGTGACCCGCTCGGTGACGGCGAGGCTTGGAACTACGCGTTGAAGTTCAACGCTGTCGCTTCTATTGATATGAATAGTGTGCTTGTTCCTCCAATGATAGAAAAGGGATGGGGCAGAGTTGTCCAGATTTCCTCGATTTCAGGCAAAATGCTCCGAGGCAATCCGCTCTACGCTTCCGCAAAGGCTTTTTTGAACGCTTATGTTGAATCAGTTGGTCGTGCTCTCGCTCCTAAGGGAGTTGTGCTCAGCGCTGTTGAACCGGGCGCGGTATCATTTGAAGGCAGTTATTGGGACAAGTTCATTAAAGAAGGACATCCGAGAGTTAACGACTTTTTGAGGCATCATCAGGCTATAGACCGTTTCGGTTCACCCGAGGAGATTGCCGATGTAGTGCTGTTTATGGCAAGCGAGCGAGCCTCGTTTATGCCCGGTGCTGTGGTTCCCGTAGACGGAGCAAATATGTAAAACGATTTAGGGGTAATCTTGTGAAAAGGCTATTTGATATAGTTGTGAGCGGAATCGGCTTGATTCTGCTTTCGTGGCTGTTTTTAATACTCGCGATTTGCATTGTGATTGACAGTCGCGGCGGAGTTTTCTTCAGAGGTCCGCGCGTCGGTCAGCACGGTAAGACCTTCAGGATTTTTAAATTTCGTTCAATGAAGCCCGATTCCGAGGGTAATGGTAAGTGGAATGTCGGCGATGACGACGACCGCATCACAAGGATGGGTCACTTTCTGAGAAAAAGTAAACTTGATGAAATCCCTCAGTTAATTAACGTCTTTTTAGGAGATATGAGCTTTGTGGGACCGCGTCCCGAGCTTCAGGTGTATGTTGATATGTATACCGAGGAGGAAAAGCCGATCCTCGATTTGAAGCCGGGTATTACCGACTACGCGAGTATGGCTAACTTCGACCAGTTCGAGACCTTCACTAAGGCTAAGGACGCGGACGAAGCATACTTAAAGTACATAAGACCGCTGAAATTAAAGCTGCAGCTTTACTACAGATATCATCACAGCTTTTTCGGCGATATTAGACTTATATTCTGGACTGTTTATAAAGTCCTTACAAGAACACAAAAGGTACCCAAGGAAATTGTTCCAATAGTCGAGGAACATAAGAAATATGTAGAGCAATTAGACTCACAAAAATAGGGGATAGATTTAATGACAAGCAAGCAGTTAGCTTGGAAAATCAGGCGACACGGAATTGAAATGACTCACCTTTCGGGGGGCAGTCACATAGGAGCGATTTTGTCCGTTGCGGATATTATCGCGGTTCTGTATGCCGATATACTTAAATTTGATAACAAGAATCCCAAGTGGCAGGACAGAGACAGGATAATCCTCTCAAAAGGTCACGCGGGAGCTTCCATATACGCGGCGATTGCCGAGAATGGTTTCTTTGATGTAGAGGAACTCAAAACTCACTACGCCAACGGTAGTCGTCTTTCCGGTCACGTTTCTCACCATTTGCCCGGAATCGACTTTTCCACAG
Organism: bacterium; assembly: GCA_020625875.1. Classification (GTDB taxonomy): domain Bacteria; phylum Bacillota; class Clostridia; order Oscillospirales; family Acutalibacteraceae; genus Ruminococcoides. Next base: position 27,204 of record JAHLAX010000005.1, read on the forward strand.
GCTCGCTCGGTCACGGACTTTCCGCGGGAGCGGGTATGGCTTTCGCTATGAAGCAGAACGGAAACACCGACAGCAGAGTGTTTGTTGTGCTTGGTGACGGCGAGTGTAACGAGGGTTCTGTATGGGAGGCGGCTCAGTTTGCCAATCATTTCAGACTTAATAACCTTGTAGCAATTGTTGACCACAACAAAATGCAAAGTATGGATTATTGCGACAAAACTCTCGAAGTCAGCCCGATGGCAAAGCGTTGGGAAGCCTTTGGGTGGAACGTAATTGAAATTGACGGTCACAATCACGACGCGCTCAAAGATGCGTTGACGCAGACGAGCGAGGACAAGCCTACGGTTGTCATCGCAAACACAGTTAAGGGCAAGGGCGTAAGCTTTATGGAGATGGATATTCTCTGGCATTATCGCTTCCCTCACGATGGCTGGGAGTATAACTGCGCGGTTAATGAGCTTCACAAGAAGATGCCCGAGGGCGTTGAGGATATTTACACCCCCGACGGATGTCCCGAGACGACCGCTGAACCCGAGGACGGCGATCACACTATGTGCTTGACATTCAAGCCTGATTACAGAATGGGAGGGCTTGAAAAGTGAGAGACAGCGCGATAAGGACCCTTATTGAATTGGGTAAAAATGATAAAGATATTACTCTGGTAACGGGAGACCTCGGTTTCGGCGTATTAAAGCCTTATTGGGAGGCGCTTCCTAACCAATTTATTAACGCTGGAATCGCAGAGCAGAATATGACTGCAGCGGCAGCGGGAATGGCGTTAGAGGGTAAGAAAGTGTTTACCTATTCCATAGGCAACTTCCCGACGCTCAGATGTCTTGAGCAGATCCGCAACGACTGCGCCTATCACAACGCTAACGTCAATGTCATTTGCGTAGGCGGCGGATTTGTCTACGGTTCGCTCGGCATGAGCCACCACGCTACCGAGGATATCGCGATTCTCAGAGCTTTGCCCGATGTTACCGTTTTCTGCCCCGGTGACGTTACCGAGGCGGAGGAGTGTATCAAAGCGGCGGCTCAGATTGACGGTACCTGTTATATTCGTCTCGGCAGGGGCGGCGAAGGCAGAGTGCTCGACAGTGTTGATTTTGAAGTCGGTAAGGCTGTTAAAATCAGAGAAGCAAGGGATTTTGATAAAAAAGTCGCCTTATTCTCTACAGGAGCTATTTTAAGAGAAGCTCAGACTGCCTGCGACAAGCTTGAAGCGGCAGAAATCGGCGTGGAGCAGTATAGCTTCCCGACAGTTAAGCCTATAGATGAAGAAGTTATTAAATCCTGTGCTGATAAATTTGATTACATATTTACGGTTGAGGAACACAATATAGTCGGCGGATTCGGTTCCGCTGTAGCCGAGGTTATGGCGGAGTACGGCGGCAAGGCTAAGCTCGTTCGCCTTGGTATAAATGACGTTTACTGCACAAAGGTAGGAAATCAAGCTTACCTCAGAGAGCAGTACGGAATCAGCGCAGCAAAGATAGCCGAGAGGATTCAGGGTGTTTTAAGTGAGTAAGAAAATCTGTTATGTGGTTACTGTATCTCTCGCGGCTAAGAATTTTCTTCAATGGTCCTTTGAGGATATGCACAAGGCGGGCTATGACGTCTCCCTGATTTGCGATATGGACGAGGAATATATGGCAACACTTCCTGAGTTCGTCCACGCTTTTCCGATGAAGATGGAGAGAGGCGTTGACCCGAGAGGACTTGTTTCCTCAATCCGTCAGATGAAGAAGATTTTTAAGAGAGAGAAGTTTGACATAGTTCAATACTCCACTCCGAACGCCTCGCTCTACGCTTCGATTGCCTCAAAAAAGGCGAAAATACCTGTAAGACTTTACTGCCAATGGGGTATGATTTATCTCGGATACGAGGGATTTAAGCGCAAGATATTCAAAACTACAGAGAAAATCACATGTAAGTGTTCGACCGATATTCAGCCCGATTCCAAGGGCAACCTCGATTTTTGCCGTGAGCAGGGCTTTTACGACGAAAAAAAGAGCCGTATAGTTTGGAACGGCTGCGCAAACGGTCTGAACACCGAGAAGTTTGATATAAATAAAAAGCCTGAATACAGAAAAGAAATCCGGGACAAGTACGGCTTTAATGAAAACACTGTTGTGCTCGGATTTTTAGGCAGAATCGGTAGGGACAAGGGCTTCGACGAGCTTATGCTCTGCTTTCAGGAACTTAAGAAGAAGTACGACAACGTTAAGCTTCTGTATGTGGGTTACAACGAAAAGCCCGACACTGTTGACCAGGAGCTTCTCAAATATTTTGAGGAATGTGAGGATATTATCTCCACCAACGGCTGGGTTGACGACCCGCAAAGATACTTGGCGGCGATGGATATTTTCCTTTTCCCAAGCTATCGCGAGGGCTTCGGCAACGTTGTAATCGAAGCCGAGGCTATGGGCGTTCCCGTTATCGTGTCCGATATCCCGGGACCTCAGAACGGTATGGTGGATAATGTTACAGGCTTCAAGGTGCCTCCGAGAGATTGGAAACCTCTCTTTGAGAAAACCTGCGAATTGATTGAAAATAAGGAAAAGCGCGAAGCTTTCGGACAGGCGGGAGCTAAATTCTCTCCCGAACACTTCGACAGCAAGGTGCTTATTAAAAAAATTATCGAAAACAGAGATTGGCTTATTAGCCGAGGATAAATATGGATAAAAAACCTTTGGTTTCGGTTTTGATGGGGATTTATAACTGCGCGGACACGCTTGAAGAAGCGGTCGATTGCATAATAAATCAGACCTATGAAAACTGGGAACTAATAATGTGCGATGACTGCTCAAGCGACAATACGCTTGAGGTTGCTCAAAAAATCTCCGAAAAGGATAATAGAATAAAGGTTATTAAGAATGAGAAGAATTTGACTTTGGCTCCAACCTTGAATCATTGTTTTGAAGAAGCTAAAGGCGAATACCTCGCCCGCATGGACGGCGACGATGTTTGCGACAAGGACAGATTTGAAAAGGAAGTCAAAGTTCTGAACGAGCATCCCGAATACGCAGTAGTCAGTTCGGGAATGAGATTTTATGATGAAAATGGAGTGTACGGCGAGATCATCAATCCCGAAGAACCAAAGGGAGAAGATTTTGTCAGCCGCAGTCCGATTTGCCACGCCCCATGTATGATGAGAGCGGAAGCGTTAAGAAAAGTAGGCGGTTACAGCAACAGTCCTGAAGTCGAAAGAATTGAGGACTACGACCTTTGGGTGAGAATGTATGCCGAAGGCTACAAAGCTTATAATATACAGGAACCTCTCTACAGTATGAGAGAGGGTAGAGACGCTATAAAGCGTAAGAAATTCAAATTCAGAGTTACAGAGTACAAACTCAGAAAGAGAGTTTGTAAGCAGTTTGGACTTGGCTTTAAATCAAAGCTTACAGCTTTCAAGCCGATAGTAATCGGACTAATGCCGCAGTTTGTATATAGCGCGGTACATAAGAATAAGTATAAGAATTAAACGAAAGGAGGAATACTAATGCCGGTCTGGTGGGGAATATTTGCGTATATGATGATAGTTTCAATATTCGGTATGGCTATGTACAAAGCCAAAGTGCAGAATGCTACACTCGGACCTGTTGACGATTCCTCTTCTGTGGTTAATTATAAATCTATCGGATTATTCTTTGCGTTGGCTACATTTGCTTTGCTCGTGTATTTTGCGGGGCAAAGGAGCTTTATTTTTGATAGTACTGACTATCAGTATGCTTATGAAAACTATTATACAGATGAATTGGATCAAATTACAGAGATTATTCAAGGAAAAGCTGGAGGAAAAGGTCCGCTTTACTGTATTGTTCTTGTTATTTTTAAACACTTTACACACGGAACATATAATGATTGGTTTACCTTTGTTGCGTTAATTCAGTGTGTAAGTATTGCCTTGTTTTTATATAAGTATTCTATTAATTTTACTTATAGCATTTATTTTTTCTTTACAACAAGTACTTTTTTATGGCTTGTAAATGGTATGAGGCAGTTTTTAGCCGTTGCAGTTATTCTGTTTTTTGTTGATTGGATTAAAGAACGTAAAACAATTCCATTTATTATTGTTATAATAGTTGCTTACTTTATTCATTCTTCATCACTATTTTGGCTTCCAGTTTATTTCATTATTAACTACGAGCCGTGGTCGAGAAAATTTATTATATTTAGTATTATATTGACAGTTGCGCTTTTTCTATATTCAAGATCATCATTTGTTGAGGATACGGACTATGCATATTTAAGTAATCTCAGCAATCATAATGGTGTTAACCCTTTTCGTGTTTTAGTTATGGCAATTCCTTCTATAATAGCGTTTGCCAGGCGCAAAATAATAAATGAAGTAGCGTCTCCGTTTGTGAAGGTATGGGTTAATCTATCGGTTATTACCACGGAATGTTATATTGTGGGAATGTTTACATCCGGAGTTATGGGAAGAATGCCAATGTATTTTCAGTTATTCAATCTAATGTTGCTTCCTTGGCTATTAAAAAATGCTTTTGACGAGAGCATGGGTAAATCGATTCTTTTAGCTTCGTTAATTGGTTATTTTGCATATTTTTGGTATGATATGTATATTGCTGGAAACGGAGTATATAATAGTATACCATTAGATTTACACTTTTAATAATTATGAATGTAAAAAAAATACTGTTTATTATCCCAACTCTTTCTCATGGTGGGGCAGAAAAGGTTCTTGTAAACCTTGTTAATAACCTTGACAAAAACATATTTGATATAACAGTCCAGACGCTTTTTGACGGAGGAGTTAACAAGCAATATCTTAAATCTCACATAAAGACAAAATCGGTTTTTAAAAAAGTCTTTCCCGCTAATTCATACTTATTTGCGCTGTTTTCTCCAGAGCTTCTTTATAAGCGTTTTATAAAGGAACACTACGATATTATTGTATCTTATCTTGAGGGACCGACAGCTCGAATTGTGAGTGGCTGTACTGATGAGAACACAAAGCTTGTCAGCTGGATTCACTGTAAAATGGACACAGAGAAAGCTGCTTCTGTTGGATTCAGAAGCTTTAAAGAAGCTAAAAAGTGTTATAACAAGTTTGACTATACCGCATGTGTTTCGCAGTGGGTAAAGAACTGGTTTGTTGATACTTTTGATTTCAAAAAGCCTATCGGCGTGCTGTACAACACTATAGAGACCGATGAAATTATCGCAAAATCAAATGAACCGATAGATGATGTTGACTTTGATAAAGATGTTTTCAATATCATTTCAGTTGGCAAGATAATTGCAGTCAAAGCCTTTATACGGCTTGCTCATATACATAAAAGACTGCTCGATGATGGCATAAAGAATCATATATACATTCTCGGTGTCGGCGATGAGCAATCGAAGATTGAAAAGTATATAGCCGAAAATAATCTGACTGATACTTTTACGTTCTTAGGCTACAACACAAATCCGTACAAATATGTTAAGGCTTGTGATTTGTATGTTTGCTCGTCATTGAGCGAGGGATTCAGTACCTCTGTAACCGAGTCATTGATTGTCGGAACGCCTGTTGTTACTACATTATGTTCCGGTATGCAGGAGATGCTCGGCGAAAATAATGAATACGGTATTGTGACCGAGAATAACGAGGACGCGCTTTATGAAGGCGTAAAGAAAATGCTGACAACACCAAATATGTTTGAGGATTATGCGCAAAAGGCGCTAGAGCGCGGCAAATTTTTCAGCACAGAAAAGACTACGAAAGCAGTAGAGGACATGCTATTGAATCTATGAGGAGGAAGTTATGAAACACGGATTTTATTTCAGATTTTACCGAATGTTTCATAATGAAGCTCTGTGTTGTTTTCTGGCAAGCTTGGCGTACTTTTTGTATTGTGTAAAGTTTTTTATCAAAAAAGCGCTTCGCAAGAAAGTAAAGTCAACTATGTCTGTTGATGAATCCCGCAGGATAATTGATGAAGTTTATCCAAAGCCAGAGTCAAATCCAGAGTACATAAATCCTGAAATTGACGAAAACCTCGATTTATCAATTGTCATTCCTGTTTACAACTATGCCGACATTCTCGAGGACAATATCAACTCTATTCTGAATCAAAAAACTTCTTATAAATTTGAGGCGATATTTGTTGACGATGGATCAACTGACGGCGCGCAAGACATTCTCAGAAAATACGAGAATCACCCGAATGTTAAGCTGATTTTTCAACAAAACGGCGGCATAGGCGCAGCGAGAAATACAGGTATCAATCACGCAAACGGCAAATACCTGATCTTTGTTGACTGCGACGATATCGTTCATGATGACATCGTTGAAACGCTTTTGAGCAAGGCTTATGAGCAGGATTTGGATATGGTAGTTGCCGCTCATAATCTTGTTAAGGAAAAGAACGGCGAGGTTTATGAGGTTGTTCCGAATGTTTATCCTCAGAAGAACCTTATCGGATTCAAAAACGGCGATGAGATTATGAATCTCCCCGGACTTCCGTGGGCGAAAGTTTATAAGCGAGAGCTTTGGAATAATGTGAGATTTTTTCCGGGATATTGGTATGAGGATACAATTGTCCAGCCATTGATATTTACTCAAGTTAAATCCTATTCATATATTCCTAAAGTAGTATATGAATACAAATGGTATGAGAAGAATTTTTCACATACACAGAATGATTCAAAGAAAATCAGGACAATCGAAAGATACTGGATTTTAGAAGAAATCCTTAATCAGTATGAAAAATCAAACTTTGCGAAAGACGCTAAGTTTTATACGTTGCTGTTAAGGCATTATTCATCCTACTACTATCCGTTTATTAAAGGTCTTGACAGCAAGGTCGTTGAGGCACTCTTTGTGCTTGCGAAAGAAGAAATAGATAAGTATAAACCAAAAGAAAGAGTTAAGCTGCCATATGTTCTGAAATATGTTGACAAAGCGTTTTCTGAGAATGATATGTCACTGTGGCAGATATCAAGTTGTTATCAATAAAATATGGATAAAATCTCTGTAATAGTTCCTGCTTACAACTGTCAGGATACTATAGAACGATGCATAAAAAGCATACAAAATCAAACGTATAAGAATCTGGAAATCATTGTTGTTAATGATGGCTCTACAGATAATACAGAGGCAGTTCTTTTTGCTTTACAAAGCAATGATGAAAGAATAAAAGTGATTTCTATCCCAAATGGAGGAGTTTCGCACGCAAGAAATACTGGTTTAGATAATTCTACAGGAGATTATATAACTTTTGTCGATTCAGATGATTACATTGACAAAGAAATGTATGATATTCTCTATAACTTAATAAAAGAGTATGATGTAAAAATAGCTCATTGCAGTTATAAAAATGTTGATGGTGAAGCTATTGTTTCCGTAGGGGATACAGGGGATATTACCGTTCAGAATCATGATGAAGCAATGATGTGTTTGTTGAGTGGGAAACTGTTCTCAGGCGGTATATGGAACAAGCTGTACAAGAAAGAACTGTTTACTGATATTCGTTTTGATGAAAGCATCAGGATTAACGAGGATGTGCTTGCTAATTTTGAACTTTTTGATTTGGTAGACAAATCTGTTTTTGTCGATATGGCGTTGTATTCATATGTAGTGAATAATGATAGCGCTACGCATTCAATGAGAACCAGCGAAGGTCCTGAACAGGTTTTATATGTTGCTAAAAAAATGCAGGAAAAATCATTAAACAAACCTTATCAGAATGAAGCGGATTATCGTGTCGCTTATCTTTCCTTGAATTTATATAAGTCATATGTGCTTCTCAATAATTCTGATGAAAAAAGCAAACGCAAAAGCATAAAGAAAACGCTAAAAAGCTATAAGGCTTTGTTTACTAAAAAGGATAAGTTGAATTATTATTTGTTAATTATTGTTCCCAGTATTTATAGATTGGCATTTAGAGTTTATGATAAAAAGAGAGTAAAACAACTCGATCCTTCATAATAGATAATAGGTGAAAAATATGAATCAACCGTTAATTAGTGTTATTGTCCCTATTTATAATGTTGAAAAGTACCTCGACCGTTGTGTTGAGAGTATTGTCAATCAAACATATATGAACCTTGAGATAATACTTGTTGATGATGGTTCGCCTGATAATTGCCCTAAAATGTGTGACGAATGGGCACAAAAGGATACTCGTATAAAAGTAATACATAAAGAAAACGGGGGGCTTTCTGATGCGCGAAATGCAGGAATGCCTTTTGTGACAGGTGAGATTGTCTCGTTTATTGATTCTGATGACTGGATTGAGCTTAATATGTTTGAAAAAATGCTCAGTCAAATGCAGAAGGACAATAGCGATATTGTTTCCTGTGGTGTCAAATGGGTTGAGGAAGATGGTGTCGTAATCAGGGATGTTACAGTAAGTAAGAACGAAGTTCTTGATACCCATTCCGCTATGAAAGAGCTTATCAATGATAATAAATTAAAGCAGCACGTTTGGAATAAAATTTACAAGCACGATTTGATAAAAGATATTCCTTTTGAAAAGGGCAAATATCACGAGGACGTTTTCTGGTCGTATCAGATTGTCGGACGAGCAAAGAAGATTTCAGTAATTGTCGATTCTTTTTACAACTACGTTCAGCGCTCAAATAGTATTATGGGTGAGGGGTTTTCAGCAAAACGGTTGGATTCTCTTGAAGCCAATGAGTTGCGTTGCAAGTATATGAAAAAGAACTTTCCCGAACTGTACGACAATGCACTTTATGTATATATCGGCAGTTGTCATTATCAACTACAATGTGCTGTTAGAGCAAATCAGCCTAAAGAGATAATTGAAAATATAAAGAACAGAACAGTTTTTAGAAAAACAGGGCATCCTGCACGTGTAATAGCATTTAAGCAAAAAATCTTGTATTATTTGTTTACATTCTTTCCAATGACAACTTGTAGAATTAGAAATCGTTTAGGAAAAGGATTATAAATGAAGAAAGTAATGATAGTTTTTGGTACGAGACCTGAGGCGATTAAGATGTGTCCTCTTGTCAACGAGCTGAAATGCAGAGAAAACATAATAACAAAGGTTTGTGTAACAGGTCAGCACCGCCAGATGCTCGATCAGGTACTTGATGCGTTTAATGTCGTTCCTGATTACGACCTTAGCATAATGAAGGACAAGCAGACTCTGTTTGATATTACCACCAATATTCTCAACAGAATCCGTGAGGTGCTTGAAACCGAAAAGCCTGATGTTGTGCTTGTTCACGGGGACACTTCCACAACTTTCGTGACTGCGCTCGCATGCTACTATTTGCAAATTCCTGTAGGTCATGTCGAGGCGGGACTGAGAACTTATAACATATACTCTCCATACCCCGAGGAGTTTAACCGCGAGGCAGTAGGAATAATCAGTAGCTATAATTTTGCTCCGACTGAGTTTTCTAAGCAAAATCTTATTCGCGAGGGTAAAAATCCTGACACAATCTATGTTACAGGCAATACGGTGATTGACGCGCTCAAGACGACCGTGCGTGAAGATTATTCTAATTCTGAGCTTGATTGGGCAGCGGACAGCAGATTGATTTTGCTTACCGCCCACCGCAGAGAAAATCTTGGCGTGCCCATGCACAGAATGTTCAGAGCAATTCGCAGGATTGTAGAGGAAACCCCTGATGTGAAGGTTATATATCCGATACATATGAATCCTGTTGTTCGCAAGGCAGCGGATGATGAGCTGAAGAACAACGATAGAATTCGTCTTATCGAGCCTCTTGATGTACTTGATTTTCACAATTTTATGGCGCATAGTTATTTGATTTTGACAGATAGCGGCGGTATTCAGGAGGAAGCACCTTCGCTCGGCAAGCCTGTGCTCGTTATGCGTGATACAACCGAGCGCCCCGAGGGAATTGAGGCTGGCACGCTGAAGCTTGTCGGAACAGACGAAGAAGTTATTTACAGAGAGTTCAAAAAGCTCCTTACAGATAAAGAAGAGTACGAAAAATTGAGCAAAGCCTCAAACCCCTACGGCGACGGCTTTGCAAGTAAAAGAATTGCGGATGTGTTAACAAATGAACCTTAAATGTATAATCCGAAAATTTGTTCGAGGAAGAGAAGCTTCTGAACAAGCAGAGCTAAAATTCTTATTGGACGATGGTTTGAAATTAGGGGAGAATGTTAGAAACTATTCACCTTTCGGCATTGATAGTGAATGGCCGTGGCTTATAAGCATTGGAAATAACACCATGATTTCAACAAATGTGAAAATATTAGCTCATGATGCATCAACAGGTTTTTTAGGGATAGGAACTAAAGTTGGAAGAGTAGATATAGGTTGTAATTGCTTTATTGGTAGTGGAAGTATTATACTCTGTGATACCAAAATTGGAGATAATGTTATTATTGGTGCAGGATCTGTTGTTACAAAGAATTTACAATCCAATTGCGTTTATGCTGGTAATCCAGCCAAATTAATATGTACAATTGATCAATTAAAAGAAAAACATAAAAACAGCGGTGTTGTTTTTGATAAGTACAGATGGAACGAATGGAAAAATGCTACATTAGAAGAAAAAGAAGAAATGCGTTTAGAGTGTGAAAAAATGCATGGTTACGTAAAATAACTCTTCCGTTTGGAGTGTATTAAAATGAATAATAGTCTTGTTTCAATAGTCTTACCGATTTATAACGGTGAAAAATATATGAGACAAAGTATAGAAAGCGTTATTAATCAGACGTATAAGAATTGGGAATTAATTATTATTGACGATTGTTCTTCTGATAATACTCCTATAATCGCTAAAGAATACGCTGAGAAAGACAATCGAATCAGATATTATCGTAATGAAACTAATTTGAAGCTCCCGAGAGGATTGAACAGAGGCTTTTCGTTATCAAAAGGTGAATATTTAACTTGGACTTCTGATGATAATTTGTATTTGCCAACTGCTATTGAAAGAATGGTATCAGCGATTGAGACAGAAAACGCTGATTTTGTTTTTGCAACATGTGATGTTATTGATGAGAATGGGAATGTCGTTGAAATAATAAAGGCTCCAAAGGATTATAAAATAGCAATAATTGGAGGAGACTTTGTGGGAGCATGTTTTTTGTATACCAGAAATGTATATGAAACTGTTGGCGATTATGATGTAAATAAGTTTTTGGTTGAGGACTATGATTATTGGCTGAGGATTTTTTATCGGTTTAATGTGTATAATATTGAAGATGTTTTGTATCAGTATAGATGGCACGATGGTGCACTGACGAGTACTAAAAAAAAGGATAGAATAAACTCAATGTGTGAAAAAGTGCTCTGGGATAATATCGGAAATTACGGACGATTGAGCATTATTCAAAAATATTATTTTTATTCTCACTTGCATAGACTACGTCAATCAAAAGAAGATAAAAAGGAGAAAAACAAATACAAACTAAAAGCAGTTTTTTATAACATGTACTATGTTTTGTTTTTTAGAATTCCTAATAAATTAAAGAGTTTTTCAAAGAAATAATAACCAGGAGTAGTGTTTTAATGCCAAAAAGTCAATTAAGAATCGGAGCTGTACTGTCATATGTAAATATGGCTATAGGTACATTGATACCTATGTTCTACACTCCGATTATGCTCGAACTACTTGGACAAAGTGAATATGGATTATACAAATTGTCAAGTAGCGTTACAAGCTATTTGTCGCTTATTTCTTTTGGAATAGGTTCAGCTATGGTACGGTATTTTACTAAGTATCGTACTGAAGGCGATAAAGACGGAGAAGAAAGCATTTTTGGTTTGTTTAATGTTATTTTTATAGTTATTTCCGGATTAACTATTATCGCCGGTATTGTTGTAACTTTTTTCTTGGAATCTGTTTATGGAGTTTCTTTGACATCAGCTGGGCAGATTTTCAGACTTAAAGTCTTAGTTTTAGTTTTGTCTGCAACAACAGCTTTGAATTTTCTAAGTTCTCCTTATACGTCTGTTGTTACCAGCCATGAAAGATTTTTGTTTTTACAAATTATTAATATCTTGACGACCGTAATGGTTCCGATTGTTAATCTAATTGCTCTTTGTATGGGGTTTAAATCTATAGGATTAGCAGTTTCATCTTTTGGTTTAACAATTATTATTCGACTATTATATGTAATATATGTAAGAAAGAGTGTTAAATTAAAGCCAAATTATAAAAAAATGCCGAAGTTTCTTTTGAAAGAAATACTTATATTTTCATTCTGGGTTTTTGTGGCGAATATAGTTAATCAGTTATATAATACTACCGATACATTAATTATCGGAGCAATTCCTGCTTTAGCTACAATAGGTGTTGCTATATATAATGTTGGGGTTACTTTTAATACAATGATGTTGAACTTTTCGTTAGGTATTTTGAATGTTTTAACTCCTAAAGTTAACGGAATGGTGTTTAGCGGGAAAAGCAATTCTGAATTAACTGATTTAATGATAAGAATTGGAAGATTACAGTGTTATATTGTGTCAATTGTCTGTTCAGGGTTTATTGCGTTTGGACAACCATTTATTAAATTATGGGCAGGTGAAGGCTACGAAGAAGCTTATTGGGTAGCCATAGTTACAATGATTCCTGCTTGTATACCATTGATTCAGAATGTAGCAATGAGTGTTATTGTTGCGCAAAATAAACACCGTTTTCGATCTTTAACTTATTTGTTTATTGCGATAGTCAATGTTGTTGGTACTATAATAAGTGTTAATCAATTTGGTATAGTCGGTGCAGCTGTTGTAACTGGTGTAGCAAATGTTGTTGGTCAAGGCTTTATTATGAACTGGTACTATTGGAAGAAAATTGGACTTGAGATTCCCCGTTTCTGGAAGAGTGTTTGGCATATGTATATTATTCCTATATTGATGTGCGTTATTGCAATTATAATATCAAGTTTTATAGTCTTTAATTCATGGCTTATTATGTTTGCGGGAATAATAATATATACGATAGTTTTTATCATTCTTAATTGGATGTTTGTAATGAATGATTATGAAAAGGATATATTCAGGGGACCATTGAGAAAAATAAAGAATAAATTAAAGAAGGTTTAGTATGATGCACCCCATTAAATCAATAGTAGCACAAAATCAGAATCGAATGAATAAAAACTATGACAATTGTATATATGGACAAAAACTAAAACAATTCAAAGATACGCATAAAGGTGAAACTTGTTTTATTATAGGTAATGGACCTTCGCTAAAGATTGATGATTTGACAAAGATTCATAAATTGGGAATTCCGTCTTTTGCGTTTAACAGGATTTTTTGCATATTTGACGAGACTCTGTGGCGACCAACATATTATGTTTCTCAGGATATTAATGTAACATATGGTATGGAAGAGCAGTTCAAAAACCTTGACTTAAAGCATAAGTTTTTACCGATTCGCTGGAAATGGTATGAGAACTTTACAATTCCGAACGCGTTATATTATAAAACAATTATTTTAGAGGGCGATGTTTTCGGCTTTTCAAAAGATTTCGCCAAAGAAGTAGTTGATGCACCAACTGTTGCTTATACTGCCTTTCAGTTAGCGTACTATATGGGCTTTAAGAGGTTTTATCTTATTGGTTTTGACCAGAATTATAAGATTTCAAAAGATAAGGACGGTAACATAATATTTAACGATAAGCTCGAAAAAGATTATGTTAGCGAAAAATATAGAAACGAAGAAACAGATGATTTAATTATCCCGAATCTTTACGAGATGAACAAGGCTTTTATTTCACTTGATCATCATATTAAGAGCGGATACATTGACGTCGAGGCATATAACGCTACTCGCGGTGGAATGCTCGAAGTGTTCGAAAGAAAAGATTTGGATGAAGTATTTAAAACAATAAAAAATGCTTTACATAAGAATACGAAGAGGTAGAATCTTGACAGACAGACAGACAGGGTTGACTATATTGATGTAGCTAAAGGTATAGGTGTACTTTTAGTGATATTAGGACATACTATAAATATGTCTTCGGTTCTTTATTCATCAATTTATAGTTTTCATATGCCGATGTTTTTTGTTTTGTCAGGTTTGTTTGCTAATGCTAACAGGTATTGTTTTAAACATTACTTATTCAGAAAAACAAAACAGCTTTTGATACCATATATAGTATGTTTTTTTGTTGGTTTATTAGTTTCGCTTATTATACCTGGCTGGCATAATTTTAATGTTGTAGAATTATTATTTTCATTTTTTAGATTCTCCAGTCTTGATACAACACTTGTAAATGTTGCTCCGATATGGTTTTTGTTATGTCTTTATATTGTCTCGTTATTGTTTTTTCCTTTATATCATGTTTTAAAAAAACAAAACCCAGTTTTTAATTTTTTGATAATCACAGTGCTTATTTTTATTTCTTATGTTAGAACAGATTTTATAAGATATGAAGGGCATTTTCCTTTATGTCTTGATATAGTACCTATGGCATTGGTGTTTTATTCCATTGGATTCATTTATAATAAAGCATTTTTGAATACTATTTTCCTTGGAAAAAGTAGAATATGGATTATAATAATTTGTTTGTTTGTTGTTTCAATTCTGCCATACAACTCATTAGGAGTTGTAAAAATGGCATATAATTATTATGGATCTGATTGGCTGATCTTTTTTATATGTGCAATGTGTGGAACTATTATGGTTCTAGTGTTGTCTACTTATTTATCAAAATCTAAACTGCTCAAATACATAGGAGAAAATTCAATTATTATTTTTGCGTTTCATTGTATTTTAACACGATGCTATCCAATTATTTTATCTTGTTTGTTTTGTGAAAAAATAACTAGAGAGAATATGAGTGTTTTTGAAACTTTAGTTGAGTTTATTTTAGTATCATTAATAATGGTTGTATTATCGATGATTTATAACAAACTAAAAAAGTCTGTATGTTTTTTTAGTAAGAAAATGATTAATCGATAATCTTATATATTTTATGGATGAATTATTTATGAGGTTGATATGATGACCGTAGCAATAGTTCCGATGAAACTGAATAACCGCAGACTACCGCAAAAGAACACCAAGTCTTTTACAAACGGCAAGCCTCTTTGTTGTTATATCCTGTCCACCTTGCTTGAGGTCGACGGAATTGATGAGGTTTATGTTTATTGCAGCAATCCCGATATCTGCGATTTTATTCCTGAGGGCGTAAAGTATTTGCGCAGAAGCGAGTCTTTGGATCAGGATACCACAAAGATGAACGAGGTTTTAAAAGCTTTTGCTGCTGATGTTCCCGCGAATGTGTATGTTATGACACACACAACGGCGCCGTTTATATCAAAAGAATCCATAGAAAAAGGTCTTTCAGCTGTAGTGAGCGGGGAATATGACTCCTCATTTGCGGCGAAGAAACTTCAGGATTTTTTATGGAAAGACGGCAAGCCGTTTAATTACGAGCTCGATAATATACCGAGAACTCAGGATTTACCACCGTTATTTGAGGAAACAAGTGGATTTTACATTTACAAAAGCGAAGTTATGACAAAGTTTGGTCGCCGAATAGGGGATAAGCCGTTTATAGTTGAAGTAAGTGAAATCGAGAGCATCGATATAGATGAGCCTGAAGATTTTATGATTGCCGACGCTATATATAATCATTTGTATAAAGATAAGGATTAATAGTATATGAATAAAATTAGTATACTTGACTGCACGCTCCGTGACGGCGGATATTGCAATAATTGGGAATTCGGGTTTGATAACATCCGGAAGATTACCGATGGAGTTGTAAACGCAGGTATTGAGATTGTTGAGTGTGGTTTTCTAACCAACAAAATCAAATATAATAAAGACGCTTCAAAATATACAACACTTGAAGAGATTGCGGCTGTAATTCCCGAAAACCGAAATGGTAAGATTTTCGTTGCTATGATGAATTACGGCGAATATAATCTGGACGAGCTTCCCGCTTGCGACGGCAAGTCAATTGACGGTATTCGTCTTGCTTTTCATAAAAAGGACTTGGCGGAAGCAATGGAGGTATGCGAGAAGATAAAAGAGAAGGGGTACCTTGTCTTTATTCAGGCTATGGTTTCGCTCGCGTATTCCGATAACGAGTTCTTAAGCCTCATAAACCGCGTAAACGAAATCCAACCTTATGCTTTCTACATAGTTGATAGTTTCGGTATGATGAAAAGCAAGGATTTAATTAGGCTTTTCTATGTGGTTGAGCATAATCTTGATGAGAATATCTGGATTGGTTTCCATTCTCATAATAACTTGCAACTCGCCTACTCAAACGCGCAGACATTATGCACCGTAACAACAAACAGAAATCTGATTATCGATTCATCTATATACGGAATGGGTAGAGGTGCGGGCAATCTTAACACAGAGCTTTTTGTTAATTATCTTAACGAAAACGCTGATAAGAATTATGATATCAAACCGCTTCTTACCATAATTGATGAGATTCTCAATGAGTTTTATCAGCGCAATTATTGGGGATATTCTCTTCCGAATTACCTTTCCGCTTCACACAACGCTCATCCCAATTATGCCGGTTATCTTGACGATAAGAAAACGCTCACAGTTGATGATATGGACGAGATTTTCTCGATGATGGACGATGAGAAAAAGGTGCATTTTGACAGCAATTATATCGAAAAGCTTTATATAAGCTATATGGAAAAAGGTACTGTCAACAACAAGCATATAGAAGACTTGAAAGTAGCTGTTGACAGGAAAAAGCTTCTTTTAATAGCTCCGGGCAAAAGCTCAACAGACGAAAAAGATAAAGTTATTTCTTTTATGGAAAATAAAGATACTGTTGCTGTCAGCGTTAACTTTGCCTATGATAAAGTTGACTATATTTTTCTCAGTAACTTAAGACGTTTCAAAGAACTTGAAAACAATGAAAAGGGAAAGTGTATTGTAACTTCTAATATTTCGACAAGCGATGCGTACTTGCAAACCCCTTACAAAGCTCTTTTGAATAACGAGGTAGCAGTCAAGGATAACGCGGGGTTGATGGCGATTAAACTCTTTATCTCTCTCGGCGTCAAGGATATTTATCTCGCTGGTTTTGATGGCTATACACATGATGTTAAAGAGAATTACGGTGATACTAAGCTTGAGTTTATCAGCAAAAACGCTGTACTTGACGCTATGAATGAAGGGATGAATAAGGTGCTTGCTCAGTATAGCCAAACAGTTAGGATTAATTTTATTACTGAACCCAAGCATTTACATATATAATCGGAGGGATTATGAAAGTACTGTGTTTCGGAGAGCTTTTGTTGAGGCTTTCCTCACCCGGATATACCAGGCTGTTTCAGAAGGATACTTTGGACGCTACATTCTGCGGTGGTGAAGCCAATGTCTCGGTTTCACTTGCAAACTTCGGAATTGAAAGCGAATTTGTTACAAAGCTTCCCGATAACGATGTCGGCAGAGCGGCGGAAAAATCCTTAAAATATTTCGGTGTAAATACCGATAAGATTGTCTACGGTGACGGAAGAATGGGGCTCTATTATCTTGAAAAAGGAGCGTCTCAGCGTTCGTCAAAGGTTATTTATGACAGAGCTTATTCCGCGATAGCATTAGCTGATAAGGAAGATTTCGATTGGGACAAGCTTTTTGACGGCGTAACATGGTTCCACTGGACAGGTATTAATCCCGCGCTTGGAGATAATGTCGCTGAGATTTGTGAACTGGCTTGTAAAAAAGCTAAAGAAAAAGGTTTAACAGTCTCCTGCGATTTAAACTACCGTAAGAATCTTTGGACAAGCGAAAAAGCTCAGAAGGTTATGAGTAAGTTAATGCCTTATGTGGATGTCTGTATCGCTAATGAGGAGGACGCTGATAAGGTGCTCGGAATCAAGGCGGACAATACTGATATTGAAAACGGTGAGTTGAGTATTGACGGTTATAAGAAAGTTGCTGCTGAGATTTGTGATACTTACGGTTGTGAGAAGGTTGCGATTACCTTAAGAAAGAGCTTTTCCGCAAGCCGTAACGGGTGGAGCGGACTTATATATGATAATCATTCCAAAGAGTACATTCACTCTACAGAATATGATATTCAAATTGTAGATCGTGTAGGCGGCGGCGACAGCTTTACTGCAGGTGTGATTTATGGTATAATAAACGGAATGACCGATAAATATACCATAGAGTTTGCGGCGGCTGCAAGCTGCCTCAAACACACAATCGAAGGCGATTTTAATCGTGTCACTGTTCAGGATGTCAAATCTCTGCTCCAAAACGGCGGCAACGGCAGAGTGCAGAGGTAATATTGATATAATGCAAGATGTAATGAAAAAATAATGTTGCATAAAAGAAAACTGCGCATAGATTGGCGACGATATTTTTGATATTACTTGTATGAAAGAGTGTGCTATAGCTGCTTGTCAGCTGACGCAGTTCAGAAAGTGAAAGATATATGCCAATATGTATGTAATAACAACGCAGGACACAGCGCGGTTAGAGATCTTATAGAATTCTGCAAGAATAGGGTTGTTAATAATTAGTGAAATAGCAAGTCGCTTGACAGACAGTATAATATAATTTTTTTAATAATTGTATCAGGTAGCATTAAATGAATACGTTTCTTAATTGTTTCGAAAAAAAACAGAATAGGTTTTTATTTATCTTAATTGTGTTTGTATTATTATTTGTCGTAAATTGTTTGATTAATTTATCTCAACCGTATATGATTCCCTTAATTTTTTTAAGTTTCTGCCTGCTGATTGTATTATTTGCTTTTTGTTATTATTTAGTAAAAAAATACTGTGAAAAAGAGTACTACAGATTAATTATAGTTTTATGGAGTATTGTATCTATTTTAGGGTTGATTATATACTGCATATTTCTTTTTAATCGCAGTATGACATATGTAGATGATCATACAGTATATTTTAATTCTCAAGATGAGCTTTTGAATCTTTTTAAGGATAATCCTTTGAAAGGATTTGCAGGTATTGTTTTTAGTTTGTGGAACAGTGATTATTCGTATTTTATTACAGTTTTATTAGCTTTTCCATTTTCATTTACTAATGGCAGTCATGAAGCTCATATTATCTGTTACTATTTGATTTTCGTTGTACCTTTTTATCTTTCTGCTAATATTTTAACTTTGAATATTGCAAAAAAAGCTAATGTGAAAAGTAAAACAACAGTAGTGATTATAGTGAATATATGTATGTTGTTATTTCCATTATTGCATTTTGCTTCACTATTGGGAATGCCTGATATTTTTGGCTTGTTTTTTTGCTTTAGTATAATGCTGTTACTTATAAATAATAGTTTCGATAAATTCAATTGGAAATTTGCTTCTATTTTTACTCTTTTGGTTATTTCACTAGTTGTTACCAGAAGGTGGTATATTTTTTGGCTTATTGGTTTTTTGCCTTCAATTTTTATCTTTGTATTATTTAACGGTATTATAAACAAAAGTATTAAAGCGAAAATAGTGGTACTAAACGAGATTAAAACTTTTGCTTTTCTCGGAGTGGGTGCTCTTGTTTTTCTTGCACCGTTCATTTATCGAACTTTATTTGTTCGTAATTATTCTGAAGAGTACTCTGCTTGGTATTTGGGCGGATTTCCGTTTGAGATTTATAATCAACTTGGCTACTTAGGGATAATATTGGCAGTTTTGCTAATTATAGGTTTGATTTACGGAATTGTAGAAAAGCCGCTAAGGATAATAACACTATCGTGTATTACAGGTTTTTTCTTAACGGTTTTTTCCTTTACATTAATTCAAAATATGGGAAAACATCAGTCTCTTTGTCTGTTCCCTTATTATGCCGTATTTCTGATTAGCTTTATAATAATGTCAAACAAGCGAAATAACAAATATGTCAGAATATTGTTGAACACAATTATAATAATAGTGTTTGTTTTAAACGCTATGTCATCAATACTTATTTGGTTTGATGATTTGGATGGAGTTTTTTGCTTTACAAAATATGCAATATCAAGCAGATTTAAATGGGTATTTGGAGTTTAAAAGGAATAGAATTATATGCCGACAACAGTAATAATAACGCTGTTTTCTCTAGCTATATTAGCATTTATTGCCATTGGAGGAATAGCAAGTTCAAAAGTAACAACAGAATCAACTTTCTTTTCAATTGAGCAAACTCATTGGTTAAGAAGTATTGCAATACTAATGATAATGTTCTCACATTTCTTACCGTTAGCAGGTTTAACATACGGTGACGGTATATTATCATTATGTTTAGATTTTGGATATTTGGGAGTTGCTGTTTTCTTTTTGTTATCTGGTTATTCTTTAATGATTTCAAAGGTTAATAAACCTGACTATTTGAAAGGTTTTATTAAAAAGCGTTTAATTCGATTATATGTTCCGTTTTTAATAGTATGTCTGTTGGATGTTATAGTAATGCTTATTATGGGTAATCAAATTGTCTTAAAAGATCTACTTTTTATTCCTTTGATGTCTTTACCCGGAACTCTGAACTGGTACTTAAAAGTGCAACTGGGACTATATATAGTTTTCTATATATTAGCAAGATTAATAAAGAAGAATAACGCTTTGATTATTTCTACATTTGCTGTTTGTATAGTTTATATGATTATAGGTTACTTTACTGGAATAACAGCCCACTGGTATGAGGGAGTCTTTGCGTTCCCTTTGGGCATGCTTATTGCTCAGAATAAAGAGTGTGTTTTTGCCTTTCTGAGCAGAAGATACATTATTTCCTTGATTGCATCTGTTATTGTTTTTGGATGTTGCTTTTTCCCATATTATGTTTTTGGTGGCACTTTGTTTGAAATTCTTTTTATATTCGGATTTTTACAGTTTATTGTATGTTTATGTGCTAAATTTGCGGGAAGCCCAAGAAGTAAGATTTTTACATATTTGGGTGTTATTTCGCTTGAGCTATATTTGGTTCATACTGTAATAAACAGTAACTTTATCTCAACTATACATCTTGAAAAACAAAGTACATTAATTGGAATAGTTGTATTACTATGTTTCTTACTTGGTTCGATTGTTGTGAGTGTGATAGTAAAAAAAATAAGTGATAAAACCAGTAGTTTTCTTTTGAAACAGAAAAGGTGAATATGTAATGAAAAAAACGATTACCGTAGCCACGGCATGTTATGATCGAGATTGGAGAATCATTTTATCCGAAGGTTATCTTACGAAGATTTTTGCTCGATTCAATTACAATTTTGACAAAAAGATACTTATTATTAATACATCAAAAAAGAATAATGAGATAAAGGAAGCAGCTCTTCGTGCTGTGTCTTCAGGCGATATAGATGAATTCTATTTTACTGAGGATATAAAAAACGAAGTAATGGATTTTTTTAATATTAAAGACTTCATTTATACCGATTATTTTTCTTTATTTAAAAAGGGTTTTGATGTTTCTGCAGCAAAGCGTTTTTATCATTTTTATTTCAAAAAAAAAGGAAAATCAAAATTTGTGTCAATAAGAAAAAAACAGTATGATTGTATAGATTATTCCATAAGTCCGCTGTGTGCGATTTATAAAGCGCAAACTGATTGCCTTTTGTATTTCACGGAAGATTGCGCGATGAATGATAACAGCGGCTCTGAATGGATTGAAAAAGCTATATGTTTATTGGATAAGGAAGAATACATAGCGGCTCGACCTATAGATGAGGATTTAGATATCAGATACTTTGAGGAATATGACAAGGATGACGAGTTCTATATTTCATATTTATTTACGGACAGAATGTTTTTGTCGAATGTTAGCGACTTAAAAGCAATTGATTATAATTGTGAAGACCAGCATAAATACCCTCCATACGGCGGAGCGGGCTTTGAAGCCAAAGTCTATAATTATATGGCTGTGAATAATAAGTTTATGTTAATTAGCCAAAACGAGAAGTATATTCATGAATATGACGAGTATATGAATGAAATAAACATGCCAGATTAATATATTTTGTTAGTATTTCAATCTGTTGTATAACTAGCTTAGAAAGAATAAAGTGGAGGTTTTTATGAAAAAAAATGATGTTTCTATTATAATCCTTTCTTATAATCCAGTATTAAGCAAATTGTTAAATACTATTAAGTCGGCAATTGTACAAAAAGATGTTGATTTTGAAGTGATTGTTGCTGACGATGGCTCAAAAAATAGTTTCGAAAAAGAAATAACAAGTTTTTTTAATAAAAACAATTTTTACAATTATAAACTTGTATTTAATAAGCAAAATAACGGAACGGTTAAGAATGCTCTAAGCGGGTTAAAAGTAGCTTCAGGAGAATATGTATATTTGGTATCTCAAGGTGATTATATTTTTGATGAATTTGTAATATCTGATTTTTATCAATTTGCAAAACAAAACAAAGCAAAAGTATGTTTTGGAGACTATGTTAATTATTCTCTTAGCGATGATTTGAATATAAATACAGATATTCTTTTTCCGCCGATAGTATCGGTGTATCAAAAAGGTTTTAAATATTACAAAACATCATTTTTCCTTGGTGGGAACATAATGGGAGCATCTTTTTTGCGTGAACGCATTTTTGCGATTGAAAGTTTTGAAAATATTAGTAAGTACTCCAAATATACAGAGGATACTACCTCTACAGCATATGCATTGATGAATAATATCAGGGTTTATTATTTCCAAAGAAAAATTGTATGGTACGAGTCAAATACAGGGATTCATTCCAGTAGTGACGATTGGCAAAAACGTATGAAAAGAGATGTACATAACACTTATAGAGCTCTATTAGCACAATACCCGCATGATAGAGTATTGGATGCAGGAGTGATGCTTACTGGGGACATTTTGGCTGATGCAAATGTATTTAGTCAAAATGCAAGGATTTTTATCAAACATCCAATTATTTGTATACGAAAAAAGATGATTAATCGTTTGCCTAAAAGAGTTATAACTGTTTCAGAAAAAGAGATTGAGTACCTAAAGTCAATTATTTCATAGAGTGAGGGTTAATATGCAAGTAGTAAAGTATGTATTCCAACCTCATGGTGATGATAGAGGACAATTAGTTGCCTTGGAGGAAATTAAGGATATACCATTCAAAATAAAAAGAGTTTATTATATGTATGACACCAAAGAGGGTGTTGTACGTGGTTATCATGCCCACAAAAACCTCCAACAGATTCTTGTATGCATTCATGGTAGTTGCAAGATTCGTCTTGATGACGGCAAAGAAAAGAAAATCATCCCTCTCGAAAAGCCATATGAAGGTTTATATGTGTCCAACAATATGTGGAGAGAAATGTTTGATTTTTCACCCGACGCGGTATTGATGGTGCTCGCTTCTGAACTCTATGATGAATCTGATTACATAAGAGATTATGATGAGTTTTTGAAGAGCGTAAGTATAGAAGGGTAGAAACAAATGGATTTATCTGTTATTATTATTTCCTATAATGAAGCTGATTTTATTGAGCGCGCGTTAAAAAGCTGTTTGGATCAAGATTGTCAGTACAAGTTCGAAATCATAATTGCTGATGACGGCTCTACGGATGATAGTAAAACAATCATTGAGACAAACATTCAAAAAAATCCTAATAGTATTAAATCTTTTTTTGCAAACAGAGATGATGGGGTTTTTATTCCTTCAATAAGAGTATCTAATAATATAAAAAGAGCATTGGCTATTACTAGAGGAAAGTATATTGTTTGCTTATCAGCTGATGATTATTTTTCCAATAATTCTGTTTTTAAGGAAGCAATTGATTTTTTGGATAATTCTCCAAAATATGGAGCGGCTTTTTTTGATTTTAGAAGAGTGTATTCAAATCAAAAGTTTGAGCAGAATACATATAATCATTTTCCGATAAGAAGCTTAATGCTTTCAAAAGGCGCATATTATTCGCATATATCAACTTTCTTTTTCAGAAAAGAAGTTTATCTAAATAACTGTTTGTTGGATAGGTTTTGCGACGATTTAGGAATGCTATATTCAATTTGTTATTATGGTAAGGTAAAGCATATAAAAAAACAGGGTTTTGATTATGTGCAAAGAGAAAACAGCATCATGCATAGCCAGGATGTTGCAGAGATTTGTATTGCAGATGTAATGATTATACAGGATGTTTTTAATAAAGGGAAACATAGAATTAAGTTTCTATCCCGTTTTTATACTTCTTTAATTGCTCTATTTAATAATAGACATAATTTGGATAATCAAAAGTATGACAAATACTTTGCAGATTCATGCTTGTATGCCCATGATTTACTTAGTTTAATAAAAGACTACGATGTTATTGAAAAAAAGAAAAGAATACAATTGAGAGGTATCTTTTTTATATCAAAAGTAGCAAGATTGTACTATGGTATAATAAAAAAAGCTTCTGATATAATATATTCTCTTTGTAATTAGCTTTTTAAAATAGGTTTTTATCAGTTCGTTCTTACATGAACTTATAGAAAAACCAATTAGCAAATTACTTAGAAAAAAGAAGATTATATAAGGAGTACGGCTTATGAAAGTTCCTTTCGTTTCATTTGAAACAATGCACAATGAAATAAGACAAGAACTCGACAACGCATACAAGGGTGTGATGGACAGCAATTATTTTATTCAAGGACAAGCCTGCGCTAAGTTTGAGCAGGAGTTTGCTGATTATTGCGGAGTGAAGTATTGTGTTGGCGTTGGAAACGGACTCGACGCTTTGATGTTGATTCTCAGAGCGCTTTATATTGGCGCGGGTGACGAGGTGATTGTTCCCTCAAATACATATATTGCTACCGCATTGGCAGTTTCATATATTGGTGCAACACCGATATTTGTTGAATCTGAGATTGATACATATAATATAAATCCTGATTTGATTGAGGAAAAGATTACCGATAACACTAAAGCTATTATGGCAGTCCATCTTCAAGGCAGACCTGCCGATATTGATAGGATTAACGCAATTGCAGAAAAATACAACCTCAAGGTTATTGAGGATGCAGCTCAGGCCCACGGTGCAAGATATAAAGGTAAAAGAGTCGGCTCACTTGGATGCGCGGCTGGATTCAGTTTTTATCCTGGAAAGAATCTCGGCGCTTTAGGCGACGGTGGTTGTGTTACAACAAATGATAAGGAAATTGCGGATAAGGTAAGAGCTCTCGGCAACTATGGTTCCGACTATAAATATCACCATATTTATAAAGGCTGCAACAGCCGTCTTGATGAAATGCAGGCAGCTTTACTTTCGGTGAAACTAAAAAGCTTAGATAAATGGAACAATGAGCGTAGAAGGATTGCCAAGAGATATCTTAGCGAAATCAATAATCCTCTGATAAAACTTCCAAAAGCAAGTGACAACGAGTATGAACATGTATATCATGTTTTTGTTATTCGTTGTGGAGAACGTGATAGGTTAGAAAAATATCTTAATGATAATGGTATCGGAACCTTGAAACACTATCCTATCCCAATGCATTTACAAGGTGCATATAAGGATTTAGGGTTAAAAGAAGGCGATTTGCCGATAGCAGAAGAAATAAGTAAGACGGTTCTTAGCATACCGATGTATTATGGGATGACAGAGATGCAGATTAAATACGTTATAGATATAATTAATTCATTTAGGTGAAGAATGGAACATAATTATTCAGTCAAGAACAAAAATATTTTATTAAGACCATTGTACGAAAAGGATATCGAATTATTAAGGAACTGGCGAAACGATAAAAACAATGCACGGTTTTTAAGACAAATCCCTTTTATTACTCATGAAGCACAAAAACAGTGGTATGAAAAGTACTTAAATAATAATGATGAGATATGCTTTGCAATCGAAGAGCGCGAAGAGCTTAATCGTCTTGTCGGGAGTCTATCGTTATACAATTTCAAAGGGGATACTGCGGAATTTGGAAAGATTCTGATTGGAGATAAAGAAGCTCACGGAAGAAAGATTGGGTATAATGCCACGGTTGCAGCTTTGAAAATTGCCTTTGACGACTTAAATCTCAAAAGAGTTGTCTTGGAAGTGTATGAGAATAATTTAGCTGCTAAAAGAATATATGAAAAAACAGGATTTATCTTTAAAGGTGTTTTAAGAGAAGATGAAATTGGGAAAGTGCTTTTTTATTATAAATAGTAAAACTACTAGGTTAGTAGTAGTTTGAACATTCTTTTAATTTTGTAAAACTCTGTTAGGATAATAGATAATCTATTGATTAATTTATTGTCTTTTCAATAGCTTTGAAATGATATTCGATTAAATGTTCTTGAAAGGAAAAAGAATTATGAACTCATTCCTAGATTTTATAAAAGCAAAACTATATTATAATATTAGTTATGATAAGGCGATGGCGCTACATTTAACGGTAGATAAACTAAGAGGTAAAGAACAGTGCTATCAGCAGGACAGGAAAATAGTTCATAAAGGCAATGAGAAAATTGTAGTTGTTTTTTGCGGTCAAATGCCATCTCTTTGGAGTGGATTGAGATCTGTGTATGAATCAGCATTAAAAAATGAAAATCTAAATGTTTATTTGTTAGCATTGCCTGAAAAAAAAGGCTTTGACGACGAACTCTGGAAAGAAGAGTATCAAGATAATAAGGAGTTTGTTTTTTTGAAAAGTCTAGGCTATGATGTAATCGATGCCTATAAAGACAATAAATGGTTTCCATTAGAAACACTTAACCCTGATTTTGTGTTTTTAGAAAGACCTTATGATATTCAAATCCCACCTGTGTATCGCAGCAGTGTGATCAAATCATTTACAAGAGTATGTTATGTTCCGTATTCCTACTCTCTTACACCATGGACTAATAGAACTATTTATAATTTAGAGTTTTTATTAAACACAGATTTAGTGTTCTGCGAAAATAAAAATATAGCCCAAACTATCAATCGGATATTTAAAACGTATAAGTTTGCCGATAAAAAAGCATTTGGGTTTGGCTTTTCACGATTTGATAGGTATAAAACTGAAAAATATATATTTGAAAAAAATTTTGAAAAAACGGTGCTTTGGATGCCAAGATGGTCGTTAAATGCAGATATTGAGTCTACTACTTTTTTTATGTATAGCAAAACAATAATAGATTTCTTTTTGTCAAATAAGAATATTCGCTTAATTTGTAGACCACATCCATATATGTTACGTTATTTTATTGAGTCTAAACTAATGACACAAGAAGAGCAAAATGATTTCTTAAGCTTATTTGAAAAAAACAAGAATTTTTATCTTGATCAGGATGGAGATTATTTTTATTCATTAAGGGAAGCTGATATAGTTATTTCTGATTACACATCTTTAGTTACAGAAATATTATTACAAGAAAAGCCTATATTATATTGTGGAAAAAGGCCGCGTTTTTTAAAAGAATTGCAAGGAATAGACAAATGCCTTTATTATATTGAAGATAATAATGAGTTGATTAATTATTTAGAAACTCTATTATCTGGAGATAATCCGAAAATTATGGATATAAAAAGTTTTTCCAATAGCATTTTAAAATGTGAAGATACAATTGCGGGAGAGAGAATAGTAGACGCTATTGTAGATTATTATAACAATAATAACAGATAGTATATATTGTTTTATGAGGTAGCTATGAAAGGCATTATTTTAGCAGGAGGGTCTGGAACCAGGCTCTATCCGCTGACGACAGTTACAAGTAAACAACTTTTACCCGTATATGACAAGCCGATGATTTATTATCCGATGTCGGTTTTGATGGATGCGGGAATCAGAGAGATTCTGATTATCTCAACCCCCGAGGACACTCCTCGTTTCAGGGAGCTTTTCGGCGATGGCAGCCAGTTTGGTCTGGATCTATCATATGCTGTTCAGCCGAGTCCCGACGGACTTGCTCAAGCGTTCATTATAGGTGCGGATTTTATCGGTGATGACAGTGTTGCTATGGTGCTGGGCGATAATATTTTTGCCGGGCACGGGCTGAAAAAACGCTTAAGGAATGCGGCTTCGCAGGAGAGCGGAGCGACGGTTTTCGGTTACTATGTTGACGATCCCGAGCGTTTTGGAATAGTTGAGTTTGACAAGAACGGAAAGGCGATTTCTATTGAGGAAAAGCCCGCTCATCCGAAAACGAATTACTGCGTTACAGGCTTGTACTTCTATGACAACAGGGTTGTTGAATACGCCAAGAATCTGAAACCTTCAGCCCGCGGCGAGCTTGAAATCACCGACCTCAACCGTATATATCTCGAGAACGGAGAACTCAATGTTGAACTTCTCGGACAGGGATTCACCTGGCTCGATACAGGCACTCACGATTCGCTAGTTGACGCGACAAACTTTGTTTATACAATGGAAAAGCACCAGCACCGCAAGATTGCGTGCCTTGAAGAAATCGCCTATCTGAACGGCTGGATTGATAAAGAACAAATTATGAAGTCCTATGAAGTGCTCAAGAAAAACCAGTACGGTGAGTACCTCAAAGACGTTATAGATGGAAAATACATAGATGTATAAAATTCGATGAACCTATCCTCTTTATCCAAAACTTCCTATGATTTCATATGTACGGAGGATAGCATATTTTAGAAAGGAACGTCCACGCTTGACGTGGATATTTATAAAATGAATATTATTGTTACCGGTGGAGCGGGCTTTATCGGCTCCAACTTCATATTTCATATGCTCAAAAAATATCCTGATTACAGGATTATATGCCTTGATTGTTTGACTTACGCGGGGAACCTTTCGACTTTGAAGCCCGTTATGGACAATCCGAACTTCCGCTTCGTTAAGGAGAGCATCACTGACCGTGAGGCTGTTTATAAACTCTTTGAGGAAGAACATCCCGATATAGTAGTCAACTTTGCGGCGGAGAGCCATGTTGACCGCTCAATCGAGAATCCCGAAATCTTCTTACAGACTAATATCCTCGGCACTCAGGTGTTGATGGATGCGTGCAGAAAGTACGGAATCAAGCGCTATCATCAGGTGAGCACGGACGAGGTTTACGGCGACTTGCCGCTCGACCGTCCCGACTTATTCTTTACCGAGGAAACGCCGATTCACACAAGCAGCCCTTACAGCTCATCAAAGGCTGGCGCTGACTTGCTTGTGCTTGCTTATCACAGAACCTACGGACTGCCTGTTACAATCAGCCGTTGCTCCAACAACTACGGCCCGTATCACTTCCCCGAGAAGCTGATTCCGCTTATGATTGCGAACGCGCTTGCGGACAAGCCTCTGCCAGTTTACGGCAAGGGTGAAAACGTGCGCGACTGGCTGTACGTTGAGGATCACTGCAAGGCGATTGACCTGATTATCCACAACGGCAGGGTAGGAGAGGTCTACAATGTCGGCGGCCACAACGAGATGGCTAATATCGACATAGTTAAGCTGATTTGCAAGGAACTTAATAAGCCCGAGAGCTTGATTACATACGTTACCGACCGCAAAGGTCACGACCTTCGCTACGCAATCGACCCGACTAAGATTCATAACGAACTCGGCTGGCTGCCTGAGACTAAGTTCGAGGACGGTATAAAGAAAACAATTAAGTGGTACCTCGATAATAAAGACTGGTGGCAGGAGATCATCAGTGGCGAGTATCAGAATTATTACGAGAAGATGTATGGGGATAGATAATGAAAGTTTTAGTAACCGGATATAAAGGTCAGCTCGGCTTTGATGTAGTAAAAGAACTAACTAAGCAAGGTGATATTCCTGTTGCTGTTGATATTGAAGAAATGGATATAACTGATGCTGAAGCTGTTGAGAGCTATATAAGTCGCTCCGGAGTAGAAGCAGTTGTTCATTGTGCCGCTTACACTGCGGTTGATAATGCCGAAGATAATGTTGAGCTTTGTAGAAGAATTAATCGTGACGGTACGAAGAATATAGCTGACGCTTGTAAAAAGCATAATCTTAAAATGATTTATATCAGCACAGATTATGTTTTTAACGGCGAAGGCGATACACCTTGGAAGCCTGACGACAAGCGAGAACCGCTCAATGCTTACGGACAGACAAAGTATGAGGGTGAGCTGGCGGTAGAAAATACTCTTGATAAGTATTTTATTGTTCGTATATCATGGGTGTTTGGTGTAAACGGCAAGAACTTTGTCCGCACTATGCTCAATCTCGGCAAAACTCACAACAAGTTGACAGTGGTTGCGGATCAGATAGGATCACCGACATATACGGTTGATCTATCCAAATTGCTTGTTGATATGGTTCACAGCGATAAGTATGGTCGCTATCACGCGACAAATGAAGGGATATGCAGTTGGTATGAATTCACGTGTGAGATAATGAAACAGGCGGTTGAGTATTATCCCGAATATGCAAATGTGATAGTGTCACCTGTAAGCAGCGACGCGTATCCCACAAAAGCAAAGCGTCCGTCAAACAGCCGTATGAGTAAGGATAAACTTGATGAAAACGGATTTGACAGGCTGCCGACTTGGCAGGATGCGTTAAGAAGATATTTAAAGGAACTACACGAGAATGAGCAATTTTAGTTTTTTGAAAACCGATATTGACGGCGTTATTATCGTTGAAACCAAGGTTTTCGGCGACAGTCGCGGCTACTTTATGGAAACCTACCATGAGGATAAGTTCCGTGAGGGTGGCATTACCGCAAAGTTTGTTCAGGATAATCAGAGTAAATCTACAAAAGGTGTTTTACGCGGACTCCATTTTCAGAAAAAGCATCCGCAGGCTAAGCTCGTCAGAGTTATCAAGGGTGAAGTCTACGATGTAGCTGTTGACCTCAGAAAAGACAGCCCGACATATGGCAAGTACGTCGGAGCTATTCTAAGCGAAGAAAATAAAAAGCAGTTTTTTATTCCAAAAGGATTTGCTCACGGATTTCTCGTTCTTTCGGATGAAGCGGAGTTTACATATAAGTGTGACGATTTCTATCATCCCGAGGATGAGGGTGGATTGATGTGGAATGACCCCGAAATCGGAATTGACTGGCCGCTTGACGGCATAGATAATCTAAATCTTTCCGAGAAGGATATGAAAAATCCAAGCTTTGGAAGCTTTAGCTTCTGAACACAAACAAGAATACTATGAAAAAACAACTCAGCAACAACTTCATATACGGCATATACACTTGTCGTTTACTTAGCTCGGTGCTTAATCGTACCGAGCCGCTTGCTATGCCTGAAGGTATGACGCTCGAGGGGTTGTACGCCTATGAGAAGGAGCAGGACGTAACAAACATGGCGTATGTCGCTCTGCAAAAGCTCGGCTTTTCGGCGGATGAGTTAAAGAAATTTCAGGACGACTACAAGCTCAACGTGCTCCGTGAGGCGCGGTTCGAGCTCGGCGGACAACAGGTGTTTGACGCGCTTGAAAAGGCTGAGATTCCGTTTTTGCCGCTAAAGGGCGCTATTCTTAAGAACCTTTATCCCAATCCCGCGCTCAGGACGTTTACCGATATTGATATCTATGTGGGGGATAGGCTCGACGATGCGGAGCAGATTCTGTTCAAACTCGGCTACGAAAAGAAAACAGACTATGAAACAAACGATGTCGGCTATGTAAAAAAACCGTCCCTGCACATTGAGCTGCACAAGGACTTGTTTCCCGATGACTATGACTTTGAGGGATATTTTGACGAACCTTATAAACACACGGGTTTAAAAGAAGGGTACAAGTATTACCACCTGTACCGCAACGACGACTTTTTTATTCACGTGCTGTGCCATTTGTATAAGCACTTTACATTTGGCGGCTGCGGGCTGAGGCAGTATCTTGATATATATGTAATGACGCAGAAGATGCCGCTCGATATGGACTATATTCGCAAAGAGCTGAGAAGCTTTGGTATGGAGGGCTTCCTCGATACCACGCTGAAGCTTAACCGCTTCTTTTTTGACGGTGAAAAGCCTGACGACGAGCTGATTGAGATAGCGGAGTTTGTGTTCAACAACACAACCTTCGGCAGCGCGGAAAACCGCCTTGTGCTCGACTATGACAAAGGGCACGGCGAAAAGCGCACTTTGTGGGGGAATATCACGTATTTTGCCGATCGCTGGCAATTAAAATATTCGCAGATGAAACCGCGCTACAAAGTATTGAAATACCTGCCTTTTCTCTTGCCGTTTTGCTGGATTCACAGACTTTTCGCAGCGCTTATATTCAGGCGGGATACGATAAAAGCTTCAGTTAATGATGTCGGCAAAATGAATAGTGACTTTTCGGATTACGTGAATCATATAATGGAGATTTCGAACGCGAAGATAAAGAAGGAATAAAATGAACAGTATAGAATCTGAGCTTTTTGAAGAGTACAAATACGTGGACAAAATCTGTCGAGAGATGTATAACGCGGAAAAGGGCGTTGCTACTTACATAGAACAAATGGAAATGACTCCTATGTCTATGCGGTATAAGGTCGCGGGCTGGGACAATGACTACAAGCAGCTTAAGCACATCCGCTGGGTGAGGAATCAGCTTGCTCATGAGACCGGCTATGTGGAGTGTACTCAGGTTGATGTTGATTGGCTGCGGAACTTTCACAGCCGATTGCTCAATCAAACTGACCCGCTAGCTATAGTAGAACAGCTTAAACGTGGAGCGCAAGCTGCCAGAGTTAAACCTAATTCTAGTAAAACTATTCCGACGGTTACTCCGACAGATTATACCAATAATACCAAACCAAAGAGAATAGCCTTACCTGTTGCAATAGCGGTTGCGTGCGTGGCAGCGGCAGCGGCGCTGATGGTTTTATTGTTTTGGATTATGAATAATCCGATTTGATGCGCGTTTGATAATGAGTGTTTTTCAACAGTAGGAGGAAAAGCATAGAACAGTATTATATGAGTTTAATTGTTCATTATCTTCAGTAGAAAAATATCACGATAAAAAACAACAAGGAGCTCATGATGAAGAAAAATGAATTGAGCAATTTTATACGTAGTTACTGGGATTATTATTTAGAATTGGAAGATCAGTTCAAAAATACTAGTAAGTATGTTGCTTTTGATTTGCATAATAAAAATACATATTCAATTGAATATCTTAAACTTCTTCAAGCTGTTTGTAGTGAAATCGATGTAGTGGCAAAAGAAATTGCAGTTAGGTTAGAACCCTCATTTAAAGTGAATAAACAAACTAATATACAAAAATGGGGATACGTTCTACAAAACAAATTGCCGGAAATTCTTACTCAGAAAGTAGTATTTTATCATGAGCAAATTGTTTTCCCCTGGGACAACTGGATATATGAACAATATTATGATTCTAATCATTATTTGAGATATAGGCTCAAAGATGGTGCGAAAACACCTAAATGGTGGATTGCTTATAATTCCGTTAAGCATTCTCGGACAAAACTAGGGGAGAATGGGATTATCAATTTCAGTAAAGCAAATCTGGGTAACTTATTATATTGTTACGCTGCATTATTTGTCCTTGAATCTGCGTATATGTTTAAACTATCGGAACAACAATTTCCTTTATGTGGAATCCGGGACAGTCAATTGTTTCAAATCTATAATGAGAGTTTTAGCAATCTTATTTACTAGTTTCAGGAGATAATTAAATAAATCCGTTGAATTCTACTCATAGTAATTCTGTGTAAAAAGTGTAAGATAACTTGTACGTTCTGAAAAAAACATGATATAATACTATTGATATCAAAAAACAATATGTTTTTGTACGTGGGGGCGTTGCGACGTCTCCATAGTTTTTATATAGACAAATATTCTACAACAGCCACCGTATATTAGATTGCACGGTGGCTGTTGTAACGTGTAATATTTGCCCAACTTATTAAAGTTTCGTAACCATCAAATAAACCACCGTAACAGAATTGTTATATTCTATAATAAAAACAGCAGATTTGAGAAACTAATACTATTTCTCTATCTGCTGTTTTTGCATATTTAGTTAAAGATTATTTATTCACTGAAGAACCGTTTAGTTCGGTTTGTGGAACGTGAAATTTAGACTGCTATAGCTGTTTTGATGCGTATTTATTAACCCCTTACTGATAAATTGACAGTTGCTAAAAGCCCTCAAAGCCGCATTATAAGTAGGCTTAAGGGCTTTTTAGCTGATTTTATACCCCTCACGGATTCTCAGTTAAATCTTGATTCGGTTTGTTATTATGTACAGGTTCCTTTGGAATTTTCTCACTAAAATCTATTAGTTTTATACAAAATCTCACGGCTGCTATCAACGGTATCTGTGGTGGGTCTCCCTCGCGTATTCTTAGTGTTCTGCGGATTTCCTTGGGAATAACGACTCGTCCGAGGTCGTCAATTCGCCTTACAATTCCTGTTGCCTTCATATCTTAAATCTCCCTATCTATCTGAATTTGTGTTTAATTTGCCTCATTATCTTTTGCAAAATCAGGCAGAAAATACAATTTGTAGAATGGAAGATTTTGTTTTTAGACTATATCCAAAAGATTATTTGTAAGATAGAATAAATGTGTAACATTTCATAATGTATAGAGTTTCAGTTTATATAAATAATTCTTTATTAAGGTATTGCAAAAACAAATGTTTGATGATACAATAGAATAGAACTTACGTTCAACGACAGAGAAAGAAGGTTAGGAAATGAATGAACTCGAGAAGATTGCCCGCGCTCAAATGTATGTAGAAAAGCTCGCGAATGGTGTGAATCCGTTGTCTGATGAAATTATAGACGAAAATGATGTTATTAATAACGTCAGAATATCAAGATGTCTTTTCTATGTATCGGATATTTTAAAGGAAATAGTTAACGGAAAAGGGAAATATCGCGCTCAAATGCCTGTTAGAGCTCCTTTTGTATTGACAGATGAACAAGCGGAGCGTTTTGAATTCTCTAAAACTCCTCTTACCGTGTCGGAAATAACAAAACGATTAAACGCTTTGATTGACCCTATATCCGTTAAAGAACTGAAACTCGGTGTTATTACAAATTGGCTTACCGAGATAGGTATGCTTGATGAAATTATGATTGATAACAAGAAAAGACGAAGACCGAGTAATAACGGCTTGTCAATCGGCATATCTACGGAGCAGAAAGTCAGTAAAACTGGCACTCCTTATGAGGCTGTTTTTTATAATCTTAATGCCCAGCATTTTATAATTGACAACATCGGTGCAATTATCGCTGTAACAAAGTGAAAACAACAGATAATGTTAATGACATACAAATAATAGGAATCCGTGCCAGATTAGAACTGGTGCGGATTTTTTATTATATTATCTCGTCTCCGCTTTGTAGTATCGTTTACCGAATGATCATAAGCTCCTCTATATCGTAGCTTGCTTCACTTATTCTTGAATTTGTATGTTTGTCTTTATAACTTCTTTTTTTATTTTTTGTAAAAACTTGCGTGGATAATTTGAATTTTGTTGAAAAAAAACAAGTGTTGTAGTATAATAAACTTTGTATAACACAATATGCCGATAAACTTTTTATAAATACTTCAGGAGAAAGGCTATGAATTTTATTCCTTTCAATGTTCCTCCATATATACGAACAGAGTATAATTACATAAAACAGGCGATTGAACTGCATAAAATCAGCGGTGACGGCGAGTTTACAAAGAAGTGTAACTCAAAGCTCGAGGAAATGACAGGTACTGCGAAAGCGCTAATCACCACCTCGGGTACTGCCGCGCTTGAAATGTCGGCGATTCTTGCCAATATTCAGCCTGGTGATGAGGTCATTATGCCTTCATATACCTTTGTTTCAACCGCCAACGCCTTTGTGCTCAGGGGAGCGAAGATTGTGTTTGTTGACATTCGACCCGACACGCTCAACATCGACGAAAAACTGATTGAGGACGCGATAACCGACAGGACAAAGGCGATTGTGCCCGTTCATTACGCGGGCGTCGGCTGTGAGATGGACACAATCTGTGATATAGCCAAGCGTCATAACTTGTATGTTGTTGAGGACGCGGCACAGGGCGTGAATGCTTTTTATAAGGGACAGGCACTCGGCTCTATCGGCGATTTCGGCTGCTTCAGCTTTCATGAAACAAAGAATTACAGCAGCGGCGAGGGAGGCGCTATTCTGATTAATGATAATGACAACATTGAGCGAGCCGAGATTATCCGCGAAAAGGGCACCAACCGCTCAAAGTTTTTCCGCGGACAGGTTGATAAATACACATGGGTAGACGTTGGCTCGTCTTATCTTCAAAGCGAGCTTAACTGTGCTTATCTTTACGCTCAGCTTGAGAACCCCGATATAATAAACAATGACCGTATGCCTTCGTGGAATATGTATAATGAATTATTGACCCCGCTTGCGGATAAAGGGATAATAGAATTGCCGTTTATTCCCAATGAGTGTACCCATAACGCTCATATGTACTACATAAAAGTTAAGAATCTTGATGAGCGTACAAGGATGCTTAAGCATCTTAGGGGAAACGGAATCGGAGCTGTGTTCCACTATATTCCGCTCCATTCATCTCCCGCGGGAGAGAAGTTTGGGCGCTTTCACGGCGAGGATAAGGTTACCGCTAAAGAGAGCGAAAGAATCATTAGATTGCCGATGTACTATGGGTTGAAAGATAATGAGATTGAATATGTCGTTGGGAAAATAAATGGATTTTTCGGGGCATAAGGTGATATAGAAATGAAAAAATGCGATGTTCTTATTACATATGAAATAAAAAACAGAGAAATAGAAAATCTTTGTTTGATTAAAAGAGAGTTGGAAAGACGTGGATATTCAGTTGAGATGTGTATGCAATATGCTACATATTTTGAGGTTCCTGAGCCGATTGACGCTAAGGTGATTGTTATACCTGCTTATTATCGTCCGAGAGCAAAGTATTATACAGCATCGCATCTTGTAAAAACAAAAAAAATAGTCAATATGCGTTGGGAACAAATAGTAGGAAATGCGGTTGACTCCAAGTCTAATAGTCTGTATGCAATTAAGGATTGGGGAAAAGAAGCTACTCATATCTCGTGGGGCAAGGATTCTTTTGACACTATGACTGAGGAGTGGGGAGTTTCTGAATCTCATGTGCGAATTTGCGGTCATGTAACGCTTGATTACCTAAGACCGCAGCTTAGATCGTTCTTCTATGACAAAGATACTTTGTTTAAAAAGTATAATATTCCCTCAGATGTTAGAACACACCTTTACATTTCTTCGTTTTCACTTGCAGGAATGCATAGCAGAGTTGTTAAACACGCGCAGACGGACGAATTCTCTGATGTTATTTCACAAAGCGTCATTGCTACAGCGAATTCCCAAAAAACTACCATTGAGTGGCTTGAAAGAATACTCTCGGAAACTGAGGATGATATTATCATTTATCGCCCTCATCCCGAAGAAAAGAACAACGAACAGCTTATTGCTCTGCAAAAGCGTTGTCCCAGATTCCGAGTAATAAGTGATGAAACTGTTAAGCAGTGGATTGTTGCGTGTGACAAGATATACACGTGGGTAAGTACCTCTATTGCTGAGATTTACGCTTCGGGTAAAAGCTGCGCTATACTCAGACCGACTGAGGTTCCGTATGATATTGAAATGACGATATATAATGGCTCAAAAAGTATTATCGATTATGACGAGTTTAAAAAGGTTTTCCTTTCGGACGAGAGTGTTCCTTTCCCGATTGAGGAGTCAAAAATACGTCATTATTATGATATTGCGCCTGACAGATATTCGTTTGAGAGAGTGTGCGATGTAATTGAAGAGGTTTACAAGGACGACAGTTACTGCCTGAGCCAGCCGTTGGAAAATCCTTTCGGTAAGACTGTTTTTAACAAATACAGATTTGAGAACGCGATAAAACGCTATCTTGCGAAATCAAAGCTGATGAATTATGTGCAGAAGAAAGATTGGTTTAAGAATACTAAATTTCGCGAAAACCTCGATGATGTATTCTATGTAAGAGATAAATTAAAAAAGAATTATGTTTCTGATGAGGAGATAGCTCAGATTATAGCGAGAATAGATAAAGCGTTGGGCGAACGGAGATAAAAATGCGTTTTCTAATAATTGGAGCAGCGGGTTTTATAGGAACAGAGCTGACTGCGTACCTTGTAAAAAAAGGTAATGAAATAATCGGATATGATTTGCTTGATGAACCTAACAAAAGCGTTGCTGAAATAGACGGATTTACCTATAAAAAATCAAGTGTTGTAGCAGCGGATGATTATAGAAACTGTGACTGTTTGATTTTGCTCGCGGCAAAGCGTCCATACAAAGATTTTTCTTTCGCAGACTACCAGAATAATGTAAATATTTTTGAACGATACATATGTGAAGCCGTTGAAAACGGATTGAAAAATATAGTTTTCGCTTCATCTAAGGCAGTATATTCGGGTGATAATATGCCGTGGCGCGAGGACGACAGGTCAATACCTTCAAGTTTATATGGAGCCTCAAAGCTTGCCGCAGAAGAAATAGGACTATATTACTCGCTATCTAATAAAATGAGTTTTAAGAGTCTTAGATTTGCCCAGATTATCGGTATGGGCGAGAGAAAAGGTTATCTTATTAATACACTTATAGATAACGCGATTGATAA
Organism: bacterium; assembly: GCA_020625875.1. Lineage (GTDB taxonomy): Bacteria > Bacillota > Clostridia > Oscillospirales > Acutalibacteraceae > Ruminococcoides. The sequence goes on from JAHLAX010000005.1 coordinate 65,527, forward strand.
AAATACTCAGGTTGTTTTCGGTTCGGGCGAACAAAAGCGGCACTATGTTTATGTTAAAGATGTTTGTCGGGCTTTTTATGCCGCGGCTATGTACACTGAAAAATCAGGCGTTTATAATATAGGAATGGAGAAACCTGCGACCAATTTGGAACTGGCGCTTTGTGTTAACAAAGCGTTTGGTAACGAAGGTAATTTAGAACACGATTATTCAAAAGATATGATTGGAATAAATGATGAAATGAGTGTTGATAAAGCGAAATCAGAGCTCGGTTTTGCCGCGGAGTATGATTTGGAGTCTACATTCAAAGATTTGGCGGAGTCAATAAAAAATAATGGTTAATAAACTTTTAGCTAAATACAAAGCTTTGCCCGTCCCCGTGCGCGCCGCTTTCTTTTTCGTTTTTTGCGGGGTGTTTAAGGACGCTGTTGATGTTATTGTAACGCCCGTTTTTACGCGAATACTTACTGTTGAGGAGTATGGACTGTTCAACGTATATAACTCTTGGTTTCAGATTTTCAGACTTGTTGTTTCCCTGAGTATTTACAGCGAAGGCTTTAACGTAGGTATGGCACATTACGGTGACGACAGGGAAGGATTTACATCATCTCAACAGGGTTTAATGACGGTGATGTTTGTTGTATGGGGTTCTGTATATTTTATTTGGAAAGGCATATGGAACGAAATGCTGGGATTGAACTCAGTACTGATGTTCTTTATGATTTCCCAGATAATGTTTTCGGTACAATACGCCTTTTGGTATCAGAAAACAAAATACACATATAAATATATAACTCTTACCGCGGTTACACTTGTCTATACGTTGCTTCAGCCCTTGCTCGGTATTCTTTTGATAAAGCTGAATACTTACGGTTTAAACAACGGCGAGTTGAGAATATACGCAGGGGTAGGCGTTCAGATTCTTTTTGGCTTAGCTGTATATATAATACAGTTTGTTAAGAATCGCACATTTTTTAAAAAGGAGTACTGGCTCTTCGCGCTAAAGACAAATATAGTGCTGCTTCCTCATTTTTTGTCGCAGATTATATTAAATCAAACCGACAAAATAATGATTAACGCTTTTACGGGACAAGCCCAGACGGCGATTTACAGTGTAGCTCATTCGGCGGCTTTCGTTATGCTGGTGGTTACTACGAATCTCAATGGTTCATTTGTGCCGTGGCTGTATGAAAAGCTCAAGAAAAAAAGCTTTGACGGTATAAAGAGTATTATTAACATACTGTTGATTATAGCGGCTGCCGCGGTGTTCCTGCTTGTTACTGTCGCGCCAGAGGCTATGTTCATTTTAGCGGGAGAGAAGTATCATAGCGGTGTATGGGTTGTTCCGCCGCTGGCATTCAGTGTATTTCTTGTTTTTGTTTATACGCTTATGGCGAATTTTGAGCTGTTTTACTCGAAAAATCATTTTGTAATGATAGCTTCGCTTGTAGGTGCCGGTTTAAATATATTATTAAACTTCCTATTGATTCCGATTTTTGGCTTTGTAGCGGCAGGTTATACAACCTTAACAGGTTATTTTGTAATGTGTATTTTACACACTATATTTATTATAATAACCTGCAAAAAAGAGGGACTATCCCTTAAATTGTTAATCGACTTAAGAGTAATTGCCTTTGTAACAATAGCTTTGGCTGTTTTGTGTGCGGGTGTTACTTTGTTATATAACATAATGATTGTGAGATATATATTTGTCGCGATTATACTGTTAATTGCGGTTATAAAGAGAAAGACGCTGCTTTCATTGTTCAAGCAACTGAAAGGCAAAAAAGCGTAAGAGGGTGAATTTGAGTGGCTTTATATTCAATTGTAATTCCTGTTTATAATTCAGCAAAGGGGCTTCCTTTGCTGTATGAGCGAATTTCAAAAGAGTTTGACGAGGTTATCAAAGAGAATTTTGAACTTATTCTGGTTGACGATTGCTCTAAAGATGACTCATATAAAGTTATATGTCAGCTCAGAGAAAAAGATCCGAGAGTCAAGGGCGTTCAGCTTGCCGTTAATCACGGTCAGCAGAAGGCGGTTATGTGCGGATTTAGCTATGTCAGCGGTGATTACATAATTACTATGGATGATGATTTGCAGCATCCGCCCGAGGAAATTCCGAAGCTTATCGAAAAGATGAACAGCTCAGATGATATAGACATTGTAATCGGAGCCTATGCTCAAAAAAAGCACGGGCCGATAAAAAAATTCGGCTCAAAGCTTATGAATATGACAAGTAATATGATTTATGGAAAAGCGCATTCTTTGAAGCTTACGAGTTTTCGTTTAATAAAAAGATATGTTATTGATAACTTAAACGGCATTTCTATTTCCAGACCTACTATAGGTCCGTTGCTCTTGCAAACGACAAAAAGAATAGTCAATGTAACGGTTCAGCATGATGATCGTCAGTACGGCAAAAGCGGTTATTCGTTTTTTAAACTGTGCAGAGCTTTCTTTGACAATATGATTACCAACTCAGATCTACCGCTTAAGGCTGTCGGTTGGGTAGGTGCTTTAAGTATGCTTGGAAGCGTAATTCTCATTATAAAGTTTTTGCTTGATTATTTTATCAAAGGCACAAGCTTTGTAGGATGGACAAGTACTATAATCTTAGTTTTGTTTTTTGGCGGGGTTATACTGTTTTCAATTGGTATACTCGGAAGATACCTGACCAGTATTATGTTGGAAACAAAAAAATATCCCAAGTATCTTGTGCGCAGAGAAGATTTGAATAAATAAGAAGGAAGAATATGAAAAAAATACTTGTGCTCGGCACGGGCGCTGCGCAGGCTGATTTGATAAAGGAATGCAAAACTCAGGGTTTGGAAGTTTACGCTTGCAGTTACATAGACGGTGACGTCGCGCAACGGTATGCCGACCATTTTGAACAAATAAATATCGTTGATATTGATGCTGTTTTGGAATATGCAAAAAAAGAAAAAGTTGATTATGTTTATTCCGCGGGCTCTGATGTTGCTATGCCTACCGCTCTGAAAGTTTCGGAGGAATTGGGCTTGCCGACATTTTGCGGCTCAAAAACTGCTAAGATTTGCAACAATAAAATCCTGCTCCGTGAAACGCTCGGAAGCGATTTTGAAGGCAATCTTAAGTTTCAAATGATAAGCAATGCTGATGATGAAATTACGCTTGAATACCCGTTTATAATGAAGCCCTCAGACTCGCAAGGGCAGCGCGGAGTTTGCCTCGTGAATTCATATGAGGAATTTAAAGCGAATTTTGACAGAACAATTTCTTTTTCAAGAGAGAAAAAAGTAATAATCGAAGAATATGTCGAGGGATACGAAATCAGCGTCAACGCTTTTGTCAGCGGCGGTAAAACCGTTTTTAGTTTGCCGTCAAAAAGAATAGCGTGGGAAGAGTTCCCAGGCGGAATTATCAAAAAACACGTTATTTCAAATGACATAATAACAAATACCGAGCTTCAAGCTCGCGTTAGAACATTAGTTGAAAGCACCGTAAACGCTTTGAGAATAAACAGCGGTCCTGTATATTTTCAAATTATTGTTAATCGGGACAATTATCCGAAGCTCATTGAGGTTACACCGCGGCTTGACGGTTGCCATATGTGGAACGCGATTAAGTGTTCCACGGGTGTGGATTTGTTAAAGCTTACCGTTGATTCATTAACGGGAAAAGATATTACAATTCCTGATTATACCGTAAAGCCCTATGAGCTCGAGTTTTTGTGCCTGCCTCCAAACGAGGTGTTCGACACAGACAGCTTTGAATTGCCGCAATTCGATTATTTGCAATGGTATTATAAAGACGGCGAAATCGTTAAAATAATGAACGGCTATATGGAAAAATGCGGTTATTTAATCAGAAAAATTTAATTAAGTTTATATAAAAAGGAGCTAACTATGATTAACAACAAAACTATTCTTATAACAGGCGGAACGGGTTCGTTCGGGCACCATTTTGTTGACTATGTTCTGGAACATTATAAGCCTAAAAAGCTGATTATTTACTCCAGAGATGAGTACAAGCAGTTCATTATGGGCAACGAATACAAAGAGTATCGCGATATTATGCGCTTCTTTATTGGCGATGTTCGTGATGAGCCGAGACTTAGAATGGCTATGAAGGGCGTTGATTATGTTATTCACGCGGCAGCTTTAAAGCAGGTACCCGCTTGTGAATACAACCCGAATGAAGCTATCAAGACAAATGTAAATGGTGCTATGAACGTAATCACCGCGTCGCTTGAAGCTGGTGTAAAAAAGGTTGTGGCTCTCTCTACCGACAAAGCCGTTAACCCAATTAACCTCTACGGCGGTACTAAGCTTGTTTCAGACAAGCTTTTCGCCGCGGCAAACGCCTACAGCGGAGCTGATGGCACACGCTTTTCAATTGTAAGATACGGCAACGTCGCGGGCAGCCGCGGTTCGGTTATTCCGTTCTTTAAGAAAATCATTGAAAACGGCGGCAAAGAACTTCCTATTACCGACTACCGTATGACAAGATTCTGGATTAGCCTTGAGGAAGGCGTAAAGCTCGTGCTTCACGCGCTTGAGAACTCCCACGGCGGAGAGACTTTTATCTCAAAGATTCCGTCGTTTAAGATTACCGACCTTGCTAAGGCTATGTTGCCCGATTGCGAGATGCCCGAGGTGGGTATCCGCGAGGGCGAAAAGCTCCACGAGATTATGGTTACAAGAGAAGACTCAATGATGACCTACGAGTACGAAAAGCACTTTATCATTTATCCGCATTATGATTGGTGGAATAATGAAAATGTTGTTCCGGGCGGCAAAAAGGTTGATCCCGAATTTGAGTATTCTTCGGGCACAAACACAGAGTGGCTCAGCGTTGAGGATTTAAAAGAAAAGTTAAAGACAGATATAAGTAAACACGATTAATATGAATAAATTAGCGATAAACGGGGGAGAGCCCGTTCGTAAAAACAAAATATACTACGGAAAACAGTGGATTGACGATAAGGATATTCAGGCGGTTGTTGATGTTCTGCACAGCGATTTCATTACCTGCGGTCCCAAGATTTCCGAGTTGGAAAAAGTACTTTGCGACTATACGGAAGCAAAATACGCTGTCGCAGTGTCGAACGGCACGGCGGCGCTCCATTGTGCGTGCTTAGCCGCGGGAATTGGCGAGGGTGATGAAGTTATAACTACTCCTTTGACATTCGCGGCGAGCGCCAACTGCGCTTTGTACTGCGGCGCAAGACCTGTGTTTGCCGATATTAATCCCGATACATACAATATTGACCCCGACAGTATCCGCTCAAAGATTACGCCCAAAACCAAAGCGGTTGTCGCTGTTGATTTTACGGGACAGGCTGTTCAGAATAGAGAAATCCGTGAGATTTGCGACGAGTTCGGTCTTGTGTTTATTGAAGACGCCGCTCACGCGATTGGTACAAAGTACGACGGAAAAGGTGTGGGCAGTCTGGCGGATATGACTTGCTTTAGTTTTCATCCCGTAAAGACAATCACAGGCGGCGAGGGCGGCGCTGTAACTACCAACAGCAAAGAATATTACGACAAGCTGACACTCGCCAGAACTCACGGCATAACCCATAGCGACGAGCTGATGGAGGACGCTCCTCACGAGGGACCGTGGTATTACGAGCAGATTTCGCTCGGATATAATTACAGAATTACCGATTTTCAGGCGGCTTTGATTGTCAGCCAGATGAGCAAGCTCGAAATTTTTAAAAAGAGAAGGCAGGAGATTGTACAGAAGTACGACGAAGCATTCAGGGACATTCCCGAGATAATTGTTCAGAAGGAAATCCCCGAGTCAGATACCTGCCGTCACCTCTATATAATCAAGCTTGATTTAGACAAGCTAAGCTGCACAAGGCGCGAGTTCTTTGACGCTATGAGCGCCGAGGGTGTTCAATGTCAGATTCACTATGTTCCCGTTTATTGGTTCCCGTATTACAGACGCCTCGGTTATGAGAAGGGCTTATGTCCGAACGCCGAGAAGGTTTATGAAAGCATAATGAGCATTCCTCTCTATCCGAAAATGACGGATGAGGATGTTAATGACGTAATTAATGCGGTAAGAAAAACAACTGATTATTACAGAAAGAATAGTTGATATGAAGAGCATTGCGATTATAACTGCACGCGGCGGTTCAAAGAGAATTCCGCGAAAAAACATCAAAGACTTTTGCGGGAAGCCGATTATTGCGTACAGCATTGAGGCGGCGCTTAAGGCGGGTGTGTTTGATACCGTAATGGTATCTACCGATGATGAGGAAATAGCAGAAATTGCAAAGCGTTACGGCGCGGATGTTCCGTTTCTTAGAAGTGCGGAAACCAGCAACGACTATGCTACAACAGCTGATGTTATAAACGAAGTTCTCGGAGAATACAAAAACAGAGGAATAGTATTTGATTGCTTTGCCTGTATTTACCCTACGGCTCCGTTTTTAACAGCGAAGAAGTTGTCGGAAGCAATGGGTAATCTTCTTGCGGAAGAAGCGGATGCGGTTATTTCTGTAGTAAAGTATAGTTTTCCGCCTCAAAGAGCTTTTGTCATCAGAGGATATAAAATTGCTTATCAATTCCCTGAATATGAAAGGACAAGAAGCCAGGACTTAGAGCCGATTTTTCATGATTGCGGACAGTTTTATATGTGTATGTGTGATGCTTTTCTTGAGCATAATTCATTGATTCTTCCTAAAACAATCCCGTATATCATTTCGGAAGAAGAAGTGCAGGATATTGATACAGTTTCAGATTGGAGAATTGCTGAAGCAAAATATAAGGTTTTTTCTTCTAAAATCGGAGATTAGGATTTATGTTTAGAGTATATGACAAAATAAACTCGGACAAGGTTTATTTCATAGCTGAGATGAGCGCTAATCACGGCGGCAAAATTGAAAACGCCCTCGAGATTGTGCGTGAGGCGGCAAAGGCGGGAGCTGACTGTGTAAAGATTCAGACCTACACCGCCGATACCATTACCATTGACTGTAAAAACGATTATTTTAAAATCAAGGGCGGTCTGTGGGACGGCTATTATCTCCACGATTTGTATAACGACGCTTATACACCGTGGGAGTGGCAGGCTAGAATCAAAGAGGAATGTGAGAAATGCGGAGTGGATTTTCTTTCCACACCATTTGATAATACCGCCGTTGATTTTCTTGAAAGTATAGGCTGTGAAGCTTACAAAATCGCGAGCTTTGAGCTTGTGGATGTTCCGTTGATTGAGTACGCGGCGTCAAAGGGCAAGCCGATGATTATCTCGACGGGTATGGGCTCTGTTGAAGAAATTCAGGACGCTGTCGATGCGTGCGGGCGAATGGGCAACAATCAGGTTATCCTGCTCAAGTGCACCAGCGAATATCCTGCCGTTTGGAAGGATATGCACCTCAAAAACATTCACGATATGCAAAAACGATTCGGCGTGCCTGTCGGTCTTTCCGACCACAGCGCGGGCAGCTTAGGCGCGGTTGTTGGCGCGACATTGGGCGCTTGTGTAATTGAAAAGCATATAAAAATGTCCTCGGTCGAAAGTGCCGACAGCGATTTCAGTATGACTATAGAAGAATTCGCTCAAATGGTTGAGGACGTCAATAACGCCAAAGCCATAGCTCAGGGACCAGACTACTCGCTGACAGACGGTGAGAAAGCCTCTCTTAAATTTCGCCGAAGCCTATTCGCCGTAAAAGACATTAAGTCAGGTGAAGCGTTTACCGCCGAGAATGTGAGAAGCATAAGACCGAGCAGTGGAATAAGCTGTAAGTATTATAAAGATATTATAGGAAAGAAAGCAAAGACTGATATTCCTTTCGGTACACCTCTTGATTTTGAAATGATTTCGGAGTAATTATGGAATCGGACAGACTGTTTTTCAGAGAGATAACGGAGAACGACGCGGAGTTGATTGTAGGCTGGCGTTCCGATTTTGAGACGTACAGGTATTTTCTTAATCCGCACAAAATAACGCTTGAAGAACACCTTAACTGGTACAGAAACTCATACCTGAACAACGATAGTAGAACAGAGTTCATCGCGTTAAAAAAAGATACAAACAAGCCTGTCGGCGCGTTCGGACTGATTTTTTCGGAAGAAACTGTTGAGGTGAATTATCTTTTAGATAAAGAATACCGCGGCAAGGGTTATGCCGCGGAGGCGGTCAGTTATCTAATAGCTTATGCCAAAGAAACACGACAGGTAACAAAAGCTATCGCTGAGGTTCATAAAGAAAACAAACCCTCGCTTTCTCTCATAGAGCGTTTGGGCTTTTCGGAGTCAAAACGCGACGGAGATATTATTGTTTTTGAGAAGGATATATGATACTATTCAGAGCGGACGGAAATGAAAAAATAGGATTAGGGCATATAATGCGCTGCCTCTCAATTGCGCAGGCTTTGCGTGATAGCGGGGCAGAGGCGCGTTTCGTTGCGGCTGACCACAGGTGCGAGCCTATTATAACTCAAAAGGGCTTTGAATGTATTGTTTTAAATACCGATTACTCCGATATGGAGTCGGAATTCAGCGCTTTTGAAAGAGTTATTGAGGAGCTAAAGCCCGAGATTATCGTCATAGACAGTTATTATGTGACCGAGAATTACCTGAAGAGTATAGGAAAGCAAGCAAAAACAGTATATATCGATGATGTGCTAGCTTTCGCGTACCCTGTTGATATTCTGATAAACTATAATGTTTTCAGCTCTCAGACTGATTATGACGAATTATACAAAAGAGCAGAGGAAAAACCGCGTTTTGTTCTGGGAACCGATTATGTTCCTTTGAGAAAAGAGTTCTCGGATTGCGCGTACAGGAAGCCCGAAAGGGTTAAAAACATTCTTGTGTCAACGGGCGGAGCGGATACGCGTCATATTGCGGTTAAGCTTTTGGAGTATCTGAACGACAATCCCGAAAAGCTTAGCGATTATTGCTTGAAGTTTATTGTCGGTTCGGTGAACAGGGACATTGAAAGAATAAAAGAATTGTCAGATAATCTGCCGAACATTGAATTGATGATTGACGTAAAGAATATGAAAGAGTTGATGTGCGGCTGTGACTTGGCTGTTTCGGCGGCGGGCAGTACGCTCTATGAGCTCTGCGTGTGCTCTGTTCCGACTATAACTTATGTCATAGCGGATAATCAACTGCAAGCGGCGAGAGCGTTTGAGCAAAAAGGCTTGATGGTTAATGTCGGCGATTTGCGTGATAAAGAAAACGTCGGAGAAGTATTATATAATTCTATAAAAGAATTAATAGATAGTGGCAAAAAAAGAGAGTCGATGGTAAAATCAGCATATGAGCTGATTAATAAAGACGGCTCAAATAAAATAGCGAATATTATAAAGAACAACACTTCCAAAAAAGAGTTTTTATAAGGCGAGGTTTGCCACATAGGCTTCCAGAGGTTATTGTTGTTTTGTCCTTATAACGGAGGATTTATGAAAGGCATTTTTTAGCAGGTGAGCATATGCCTTTATCGGCTCAAACTTTGTATTTCATATGCTGAAAAATTCCCCGATTACAGTATAAAAGGGCGGTTACCCCTGGGAATAAGTCAAAATATACAATTCGGAAGTCAGTTGAGCGCTGACTTCCGTTTTTTCTGCTCAAAAAAATTTATCGTAAAGATTTTTGAATAAAAAAACCGTGCTTTTTTAGTATTATTAGGTCAAGTTTAACGAGGTTATAAAAATTGAAAAATCGAGTTGAATTGTGGGAATAAATGTGATAGAATAAAATGAAAACTAAAATTTATAGTTTACCTATGATTATTTTCTCAAAAAAGGGAGGATTTACCTATGAAAGCACTTATTCTGAACTCAGGATTAGGCAGCCGTATGGGTCTGTTTACTTCTGAACACCCCAAATGTATGACCGAGATCAGTTTTTCGGATACTATTCTCAGCCGCCAGCTAAAGCAGATTGCCTCGGCGGGAATAAAAGAAGTTGTAATGACAACAGGTTATTATGACGGTATTCTTGAAGAGTATTGCAGAAAGCTCGAGCTGCCGTTAGAGTTTACATTCGTAAAGAATCCTGTTTATGACAAGACAAACTACATCTACTCAATCTACTGCGCCAGAGAGTATCTCGACGACGATATTCTGCTTATGCACGGCGACCTTGTTTTTGAGAACAGTGTGTTTGACGATATGATGAAGAACGAGGAGAGCTGCGTTACAGTCAGCTCAACACTCCCGCTCCCCGAAAAGGACTTCAAGGCGGTTGTTAAGGACGGCAAGGTTGTAAAGGTCGGCATCGAGTTCTTTGATGACGCTGTAGCCGCTCAGCCCTTGTACAAGCTCAACAAGGAAGACTGGAAGGTATGGCTCGACAAGATTGTTGAGTTCTGTGAGGACGACAACACAGGCTGCTACGCCGAGAACGCTCTCAACGAGGTTTCGGACAAGTGCAACATCGTTCCCTTTGACGTTGACGACAGACTTTGCTCCGAGATAGACAATCCCGAGGATCTGAAGGCTGTTTCGGACAAGCTCTACGAGATAGAGAACCGTATCGTATATATGACATTCTCAACCGACATTCTCCACAGCGGTCATATCGCGATTATCAATAAGGCTAAGCGCCTCGGTAAGCTTATGATTGGCTTGCTCACAGATGAGGCGATTGTCAGCTACAAGCGCTATCCGCTCATTCCTTTCTCAGAGAGAAAGAGTATGTTTGAGAATATCGCGGGCGTATATAAGATTGTTGAGCAGAACAAGCTCAGCTACAAAGAGAATCTTGAGAAGTATAAACCCGACTATGTTGTACACGGCGACGACTGGTGCTCAGGCTACCAGAAGCCCATCCGCGACGAGGTCACATCCGTGCTCGCTTCCTACGGCGGCAAGCTCGTAGAGTTCCCTTACTCAAAGGATGAAAAGTATGACGAGATTGACAAGCGCGCCAAGGCTGAGCTCTCAACTCCCGACGTTCGTCGCTCAAGACTGAGAAAGGTCCTCGCTATGAAGGGCACAATCAGCGCTATGGAGGCTCACTCAGGTCTTACAGGTCTTATTGTTGAGAATACCAAAGTTGAAGAAAACGGCGGCGTTCGCCAATTCGACGCTATGTGGGTAAGCTCGCTGTGCGACTCTACAGCCAAGGGTAAGCCCGACATCGAGCTCGTTGATATGACATCACGTTTCAGAACGATTGATGATATTTGTGAGGTTACAACCAAGCCCATTATCTTCGACGGAGATACAGGCGGACTCACAGAGCACTTTGTATACACAGTACGCTCTCTCGAGAGAATGGGCGTTTCGATGGTAATCATTGAGGACAAGACAGGTCTTAAGAAGAACAGCCTCTTTGGTACCGAGGTACAGCAGACACAGGCGGCTATCCCCGATTTCTGCGAAAAGATTAAGGCTGGTAAAAAGGCTCAGAGAACCAAGGAGTTTATGATTTGCGCCAGAATCGAGAGCCTTATCCTCGAGCAGGGTATGGACGACGCGCTCGAAAGAGCCTTCGCGTTTGCCGAGGCGGGCGCTGACGCTATTATGATTCACAGCCGTAAGAAAGACCCCTCAGAAATCTTTGAGTTTGTTGAAAAATTCCGCGAGAAGGACGCTACAACCCCGATTGTTGTAGTTCCCACATCGTTCAATACAGTTACCGAGGAAGAATTCAAGGAGCGCGGCGTTAACATCGTAATCTACGCCAACCAGCTCACACGTACAGGCTTCCCCGCGATGCAGAACGCGGCTGAGACAATCCTCAAGAACCACCGCGCTAAGGAATGTGACGACATCTGTATGCCGTTTAAGGATATTATCCGACTCATTCCCGAGGACGTTTGATATGCAGAACATAATTACAGTGACGGGTGATTATTCACCCGTCAAAGAGTTTTTTGAGTCACAGGGCTTTAAAAAGATATTTCTGGTATGCGACAGCTCGTATCAGTTTTTAAAAATATCCGAGCTGTTTGACTCGCTTGATAATATAGTCAAGTTCTCGGACTTTGCTCCGAATCCCGATTATGAATCGGTCAAAAAAGCAGTAGCGCTTTACAGAAGCGAGGGCTGCGACTCAATTGTCGCTCTCGGCGGCGGCAGCGCTATGGATTTGGCAAAATGTGTAAAGCTCTATGCCGAAATGAACGACGATGAGGAGTATATCAATCAGGAGATTGTCCCCAATGATATTCCTTTGACAGCTATCCCTACAACTGCGGGCACAGGCAGCGAGGCTACGCGCTACGCGGTTATCTACTATAAAGGCGCCAAGCAGAGCGTTACCGATTACAGCTGTATTCCCTCAACCGTTGTGTTTGACGCTTCGGCGCTGACTACGCTTCCGATGTATCAGAAGAAGGCGACAATGCTTGACGCTTTGTGCCACAGCATAGAATCCTTCTGGTCGGTTAACTCAACAGACGAGAGCAAGGAGTATTCAAAAGAAGCTATCGGGATGATTCTCGACAACTTTGACGCTTATATCGGCAACAAAACCGAGGGCAACATCAATATGCTCAAGGCGGCGAACCTCGCTGGCAAGGCGATTAACATCACCCAGACCACAGCGGGACACGCTATGTGCTATAAGCTTACAAGCCTTTACGGCGTCGCTCACGGGCACGCGGCGGCTATGTGCGTGCGCAAACTTATGCCTTATATGGTCGCTAACACCGACAAGTGCGTTGACCCGAGAGGCAGGGAGTATCTCGACGGTATTTTCTCAGAGATAGCGGGCGCTATGGGCTGTAATTCAGCCGACGAGATGTGCTCTAAGTTCAACAGCATTTTTGATTCTTTGGAGCTTGCGATTCCCGAGCATACCGACGAGGACATCAAGATTCTGTCCGAATCGGTTAATCCCGTAAGGCTTAAGAATAACCCTGTCGGTCTCAGCTCCGACGCTATAGAAAATCTGTATAAACAAATTTTGTCAAAAGGTTAAAAGGTGAATTATGAAAGTTGAAAAATTACTTGAAATTATAGGTTCCGACTTTTACACAGGCGTGCCTGATTCTCAGCTCAAGGCGCTTTGCGACTACCTTATGAACACATACGGTATCGACAAGCACCACCACGTAATTGCGGCTAACGAGGGCAACTGCACAGCTTTGGCAGCGGGTTATCACCTCGCTACAGGTAAGGTGCCCGTAGTATATATGCAGAACAGCGGCGAGGGCAATATTATCAATCCCGTCGCTTCGCTTCTTAACGATAAGGTTTACGCTATTCCTATGGTATTTATTATCGGCTGGCGCGGTGAGCCGGGAGTTCACGACGAGCCCCAGCACATCTATCAGGGTGAGGTAACAATCAAGCTGATGGAGGATATGGGCGTTAAGACCTTCGCTATCGGCAAGGACACAACCGATGAAGAGGTTGAGAAGGTAATGGAAGATTACCGCAAGATTCTTGCCGAGGGTAAGGACGTTGCTTTTGTAATCCGCAAGGGTGCTCTCGAGTACGGCGAGAAGGTTATTTATAAGAACGATAACGAGATGGTTCGTGAGGATATTATCCGCCATATCGCTCAGGCGACAGGCGAGGATCCGATTGTTTCAACAACAGGTAAGGCGAGCCGTGAGCTCTTTGAAATCAGAGAGGCTAACGGTCAGAGCCACAAGTACGACTTCCTCACAGTCGGCTCAATGGGTCACAGTTCATCAATTGCTCTGGGCGTAGCTTTTAACAAGCCCGACAGAAAAATCTGGTGTGTAGACGGCGACGGCGCCGCTCTGATGCACCTCGGCGCCATGGCTGTTGTCGGCGCTAACAAGCCCGAGAATATGGTTCATATCGTTATCAATAACGGCGCTCACGAAACAGTAGGCGGTATGCCTACAGTAGCGACCGCTATGGACATCGTGGCTGTAGCGAAAGCCTGCGGCTATCCCAACGCTGTTTGTGTTGATACCTTTGAGGCTCTCGACAAGGAGCTTGAAATTGCCAAAAACCGCAACGAGCTCAGCCTTATTGAGGTTAAGTGCTCAATCGGCGCGAGAGCCGACCTCGGCAGACCTACAACTACAGCTCTCGAGAACAAACAGAACTTTATGAATTATCTTGCTGAATAATTTATTGAGCCATCACATTAGGTGATGGCTCTTCTTAATTGTTAAAACGTGTTCTTTGATAAAACTGTAGGGGAGCGGCAGAGCAACTCCCCTAAATATTATAACTAGATATTAAAAAACAACTATCCGCCGTGTGTTTTATCACGGCGGACAGCTTTTTATATTACAAAACTTCTAAATGTATATATTATCTATTTTGTCGGATTTGTTACCTGGCCTTCAAAGAGTACAACATCCGACGGGTCGGTGATGATGAAGCCGAAGTTCTTGTTGAGTACAAAGTCGTGATATTTCTTCGGCGTCTGGTCGAACGCGGTACCTGCCTTTGAGATAATCATTGTTACTGCGGCGCCCTCGATGCCTTCCTTATTTACGTCGATTACAACCTTGTGCTTGATGTCTGATACCTGTAGCGGAATATCAACGAGGGGAGAGGTGTAGTTGCAGAAAGCGTGCTGGAGCAGGTTGTTCTGGGCGAGAATCTTTTTGAGCGGTGTAGCGCTCTCAATCTTGAAGCTCGGGAAGATGCAGCGTGTGTAGTGCTTGGTCTTACCGTCTGTGCCGATGTGGTTAAATTCTTTATCCTCGTTTATTTTGTTGAGGTTTTCAGCCGACATAGCCTGCTTGAGCGTGTAGCCGTCCTTGGGCAGGATGAACTTAGCCTTGTAGCCGTGGGCTGTTTTGGAATAGCAGTAGTACGAGCAGTCTGTTTCCTGAATCTGACCTTCGATGTATTTTCCTAAGATGAACTCGCGCTTTTCTTTTGTGTCGCCGATTTTGAAATCTCTCTGCTCAGTGTTGAGCTTTTCAATTTCTTCATCCCAGATGTCTTTGAAGTAAAGGGTGTTAATCAGAGCGAACAGCGTGTCGGCGGGAATGTCAAAATTCTGGTCGATAAGTCCGTTTGTATTGTGCTTTATAAAATCTCTTACAGCCTGGTTCGCTGCCGTATTGTTCTTTCTGAACTGAGTTTCGTACGCGTTGCAGTAGAAGTCGCTGGCAAGCGTATTTAATGTGGCTTCGTCTGTTTCTAATCCTTCATTGAGCCAGATTGAGTTGGTCAGATTAACGCGGCTGACTGTCTCGCCGCCAAAGGAAGAATACTTCTTTGTCAGGTGCTTAAAGAGCTGACCTGTCTTAGCGATGTCCCCAATGCTCATCTCTGTGAGATCTTCAATCTCGCTCTTTACGGTGTCATCGCCGATTGAGTGGAGCATAGCTACCGCCATATAGATTGAAACAGGGGAGAGCGAGTAGTTTTCGTTCTGCTCTTTGGCTGCCATCTCATAAAGCTTGTTTGAGAACTTTGAGAGCTTGCCGAAGAACTCCGCGTCATTCATTGTGTCGGAATTACCTGTCGGTGTCGACACGTTGTTGAGAGCCTTGCAGTTTTCAATATTAGCCTCTGAATCGAGCTCGTCTTCCTTGGGTTGATAGGGTTTAGCTGGCTCGGACGGCGTTGTGGGAGTAGTAGTTTTCTTGCGTGTGTCCTTTACCTTAACCTTAAAGTACAGCTTTTTGGTATAAGTTTTCTTTTTATATTTGTATTTAACCGTAACTTTAATCTTAGTATTGCCCTTTTTCTTGGCAACTACCTTACCTTTTGAGCTTACCTTCGCTATCTTTTTGTTCAAGCTCTTATAGGTTTTCTTTTTAATCGAAACGCCCTTGGCTTTCTTAACCTTTATAGTGGTTGAGCCGTAAACGTTCTTTTTGTTTTTCTTTGAAATCTTTAATGTAGCCGAGGTTTTCTTAAGGCTGACCTTCTTCTTAGCCGCCATAGATTCGAGCGGCAAAACAGTAAATACGCTCGCCGCAATAATTAATGATAGAATAATTGATATAGCTTTTTTCATATGTATCACTCCTTAACTAATCACTTACTATTTACTGCTTAATGCTTACTGCTTGGGATTAGTTACCTGACCCTCGAATAGCACAACGTCATTACTGTTGGTGACGATAAAGCCGAACGCGCTGTCGAGTACAAAGTCGTGGTGTTCAAGACTGCCAGGGTCACACGAAGTGGGTGCCATCGGTATAATGGTGACCGCCGCGCCCTCAACGCCTTTGTTATCAACCTTGAACACAACTTTATGCTTGATGTCTGATACCATAAGTGAATTCTCCTTATAAAGAGGAGAATTAAATTCCTCAAAAGCGTTTTGTAAGCTGTTGTTATTCTCGAGAATTGTCTTTAAGGCTGTGTCACTTTTGATCTCAAATTTCGGGAATATACAGCGTGTGAGGTGAGTTGCATTGTTCACCTCGTCATAAGCGTCAAAGTCGTTGTCTTGATTAACTTTGTTGAGGTTTTCGGCTGACATAGCCTGCTTAAGAGTATAACCCTCTTTTGGGAGAATGAACTTAACTTTGTAGCCGTGGCTTGTCTCGGTGTAGAAGTAACGGGAACAATCGGTTTCCTGAACCTGACCGTCAAAGTATTTGCCAATTAAAAAGTCTGTCGTTACATTCCCGCTTGAGAGCTTGAACTGCCTTTGCTCACTTTGAAGCTCACTGTCCTCCCAGCCGTCCTTGAAATACAATGTGTTAATCAGCGCGAAAAGAGTTGCGTCTGAAAGCTTGAAATCCTGGTCGATAAGACCGTTGGTGTTTTTCTTTATAAAATCTCTGACAGCCTGATTCGCCGCCTGGTTGTTTGTTGCGAACGGAGCCTCAAAGGCGTTGCAGTAGAAGTTGTCGGCAAGAGTTTTTAATGTTGCGGCGTCGGTTTGTGTGCCGTTGTTTATCCAGATTGAGTTGGTAAGATTGAGTTGCGCGATTATATCATCGCTGAAATAATCTTTATATTGCTTTGAGAGATAGTTGAACAGCTCGCCTGTCTTGGCGATGTCAGCGTCGTTCATTTTCGTGAGCTGAGCTATGTCGCTCTTAACGCCGTCGTCGCCGATTGAATAGAGCATCGACAGAGCCATATATACCGAAACAGGTGACATAGCGTAGTTGTCGCCCTCATCCGCTGATGACATTTCGTAGAGCTTGTTTGAAAACTCGGACAGTTTTTTGAGCATATTCTTGTCGCTGAAGCTGTAGACATCGCCTGTGGGCGCGGATACATTGTTAAGGGCTTTTGCTTGTGCTTCAGGCACTATCTCAGATGAAGAAGGTTCGCTTTCTGACGAAGCGGGTTCAGCCTCGGATGAAACAGGTTCAGTTTCGGAAGATGTAGGCTCGGCCTCGGATGAAACAGGAGCAACTTCTGATGAAACAGCAGCGGCTTCGGATGAAGTGGGTTTGTTATCAGGTTTAGACGGAGTAACAGCTTTTTTTCTTACGTCTTGTACCTTAACCTTAAAGTACAGCTTTTTGGTATATGTTTTCTTTTTATACTTGTATTTAACCGTAACTTTAATCTTAGTATTGCCCTTTTTCTTGGCGGTTACTTTACCTTTTGAGCTTACCTTCGCTATCTTCTTGTTCAAGCTCTTATAGGTTTTCTTTTTGATAGTAACGCCCTTGGCTTTCTTAACCTTGATTGTTGTTGAGCCGTAAACATTCTTATTGTTTTTCTTCGAAATCTTCAAGGTCGCCGAGGTTTTCTTAAGGCTGACCTTTTTCTTAGCCGCCATTGACTCGAGCGGAACAACCGTGAATACGCTCGCGACTATGATTGCTGAAAGAATTATTGAAATTATCTTTTTCATAAAATCAACTCCTATGCTTTTATTATACAACCGTTGTGAAGTTTTTTCAATGCTTCTATATATATAACCTTGTAATAATTGTTTTTGTGACACTTTTTTTAATATTTCTTGAAAAAATTTTTAAAAAGTTCTATACTTTACACGGTGATAGTATGAGTACAACCTCAAATATAGTTCATCCGTTCCCGCCGCTTTATGACGAGAACTCAAAAACTCTGATACTCGGCAGCTTTCCGTCCGTTAAATCGCGCGAGGCGATGTTCTTTTACGGGCATCCGCAGAACCGTTTCTGGAAAGTTATCGCGGCGCTGTATGATGAAGAAATTCCTCAATCAATAGATGAAAAGAAAAAGTTGATTCTCAGCCATAACCTCGCGCTGTGGGATTCTATTCAGTCCTGCACCATCACGGGCTCGAGCGACAGCTCTGTAAAGGACGTTGTGCCGAATGATTTGTCAATGATTATTAATAACAGCAGGGTGGACAGGATTTTTTGCAACGGCGCTTTGTCGCATAAGATGTATATGAAGTTTATTTTTCCTTTAACGAATATTAAAGCGATTAAGCTGCCATCGACCAGTCCAGCCAACGCGGCGTTTTCGCTCGAAAGACTGATTGATGAATGGGAGGTTATCAAAAATGTCGAAGCAGATTAAAACGAATGTAATGCGCATACTCGACAGAGCGAAAATTGAGTACGAAGCGTTTGAGTATCCCCACGGTGATGAGGCTGTTGAAGGGGGAGAGGTCGCGGCTTTAATGGGTCAGAATCCCGAGTCGGTTTTTAAAACGCTCGTAGCAAGAGGCAAGTCGGGCGAGTACTATGTTTTTGATATTCCCGTCGACAAAACCCTCGACCTCAAAAAGGCTGCGAAGGCTGTAGGGGAAAAGAGCATAGAGATGACGCACGTCAAAGACCTCAAGAAAATCTGCGGCTATGAGCGCGGCAACGTGTCGCCCTTGGGTATGAGGGGCAGCTTTAAAACTGTCTTTAACGACAGCGCTCTGGGTTTTGAGCGTATTTATATCAGCGGCGGCAAAATCGGAACGCAGGTCAAGGTTAACCCAAAAGAGGTAATCGAGTATCTGCGAGCGGACTGCGCGGATATTGTTTGTTAGTGATAGAAAGTGTTAGTAACAGCGGGGCATTTTAAAAGCTCCGCTTGATTTTTACTTATGATTTATGTTATATTAAATGTGCCTTGAATAAGGATTAAGAATTGGAGGTATTATTATGTTACTTATGACAACATCAACAATCGAAGGCAAAAGCCTTGAAACCCTCGGTATGGTAATGGGCTCTATGGTTCAGTCGAAAAATATGTTCAAGGATATCGGCGCGGGCTTCAAAAATATAGTCGGCGGAGAACTCCGTTCATACACAAAGATGATGCAGGAATCACGTGATATAGCCATTAAACGTATGGTAGAGCAGGCTGAGAAAATGGGCGCTGACGCTATAGTATGTATCAGATTCTCAAGCTCAGGCATTATGCAGGGCGCTTCCGAGGTTATGGTATCGGGTACAGCGGTTAAGTTTGTTTAATAGCAGTCATTAAAATGTTATCATAAAACAAAAAGAATCAGCAGAAACATCTCGCACTCGGGAGAAGTTCTGCTGATTTTTATTTTAGCTTATTCGCGTGAACAACTGAATACTAACTACTGACTACTGCTATTTATACGCCGAACAGCATTTCGCCGTATGAGGGATAGGGCCAGTATTCGGAGCCTGTCTGAGATTCCATTTTGTCGCCGATAGCTCTGAGAGCTTCCATATCGGCTAAAACAACGTCGTGGTAGAAGTCCGCGTACGCCTGAATGTCCTCGGACAGCTCGCCCGCCTTTTCGAGGTCATTCTCAAGCTCGATAACCTTGTCGCCGAAGCATACAAGATTCTGGCTGAGGTCTGTAATAATCTTCTTTTCGAGTACAATCGGGATGTCTGTCGAAAGCTCCTGCTTTGCCAGAGCCGTGTCGGTAAGAGTTTTGATGTACTCGGTTACGGCGGGGATAATATCCTTTTTCGCCATATCTATCATCGTAAGAGCCTCGATGTTGATAATCTTGGAGTAGTTCTCGAGCTCAACATCGTAACGAGCCTTGAGCTCCTCTCTTGTCAGTACGTTGTTTTCGGTAAAGAGAGTGATATTTTTTTCGTTTATAACGTACTTCAACGCCTGCGGTACGCACTTGAGGTTGAGCAGTCCGCGTCTTTCGGCTTCGGCTTCCCATTCCTTAGAGTAGTTGTCGCCGTTGAAGATGATGCGGTCGTGCTTTTTGAAAGTGCTGACGATGAGTCTTTTAATAGCTCTCTTCTTGTCCTTGACTGTCTCAAGGTGGTCAGCGAATTCCTTAAGCTCCTGAGCGACAATTGTGTTCAGCATAATATTGGGGCCCGCGACGTTTTCTGATGAGCCGAGGCTTCTGAACTCAAATCGGTTGCCAGTAAAGGCGAAGGGGGAGGTGCGGTTGCGGTCGGTTGTGTCCATCCTGAGAGTGGGCAGAACCTCAACACCGAGCTCCATGTTCTCAAGCTTTTCGCTCTCGTAATCCTCGCCGAATTCAAGCGAGTGAACAACCGCGTCGAGCTGGTCGCCGAGGAATACCGACATAATAGCGGGAGGAGCCTCGTTGGCGCCGAGACGGTGGTCGTTGCCCGCCGACGCTACAGAAAGCCTGAGTAAATCCTGATATTCGTCAACGCCTTTGATAATCGCGGCGAGGAAGAGCAAAAACTGAATGTTCTCCTCGGGCTTTTTGCCAGGCTTTAACAGGTTTTCACCATCGCTTGTAACGAGCGACCAGTTGTTGTGCTTGCCCGAGCCGTTTACGCCGGCGAAGGGTTTTTCGTGAAGCAGACAGACAAGGTCAA
Organism: bacterium; assembly: GCA_020625875.1. Classification (GTDB taxonomy): domain Bacteria; phylum Bacillota; class Clostridia; order Oscillospirales; family Acutalibacteraceae; genus Ruminococcoides. The sequence continues at coordinate 86,078 of JAHLAX010000005.1, forward strand.
GCTTCTCGGCTGTCTTTTTGAGTATTTCCATCATAAGCTCGTTCTGGTCAACGGCTATGTTTGTTGTTGTGAATACAGGCGCGATTTCGTGCTGTGAGGGGGCAACCTCATTGTGCTTTGTTTTGGCGAGTATGCCGTATGACCACAGCTCCTTGTCGAGCTCAGCCATAAACTGCTTTACTCTTGTTTTGATTGAGCCGAAGTAGTGGTCGTCGAGCTCCTGACCTTTGGGAGCCTTCGCGCCGAATAATGTCCTGCCCGTATAAATAAGGTCGGGGCGGGCGTCGTACATTTCTTTGTCTATAAGGAAGTATTCCTGCTCGGGACCTACGTTTGTGATTACGCGCTTAACGTCATCTTTTCCGAACAGTTTTAATATACGTATAGCTTCGTTTGAGATTCTCTCCATAGAACGCAGAAGCGGCGTCTTTTTGTCGAGCACCTCGCCCGTATATGAAGCGAACGCGGTAGGAATATACAGAGTGCCGTCTTTAGCGAAAGCAGGGGAGGTGGGGTCCCAAGCGGTGTAGCCCCTCGCCTCAAATGTCGCGCGGATACCGCCTGAGGGGAAGCTCGACGCGTCGGGTTCGCCTTTTATAAGTTCTTTTCCGCCGAAGGTCATAATGACCTTGCCGTCGCCGTCAGGGGTAATAAAGCTGTCGTGTTTTTCGGCGGTTACGCCCGTAAGAGGCTGGAACCAGTGGGTGTAATGAGTACAGCCCATCTCAATAGCCCATTCCTTCATCGCGTGAGCGACAGCGTTCGCTATGTTGGAGTCGAGCGTTTCGCCGTTCTCAATCGTAGACTTAAGCGCCTTGTAGGCGGGCTTGGGCAGTCTGTCCTTCATAACATCGTCGTTAAAAACCTTGCTTCCGAATATTTCGGGTACTTTTACCATATCGTAACTCTCCTTTTGAAACTGATGACATTGAGCTTTTGCCCAACGTCATAGTTGTTACACATTAAAAGTATATAACGATATAAAAAAATAGTCAATAGAATAATATGTGAATTAAATAAAGCCGTTTCAAAAATAAAATTTTTATTATTCTAATACGCAATAACTTTTTTATAAAAATGCAGTAAAATGTTATGATGGTATAATAAGAAGGATATACATTGAAAAAGAGGAAAGGATGATCCTATGAGCCGAACAGCATATCTGATTCTGGAGAACGGCACATACTTCGAGGGCAAGTCCTTCGGAGCCGAAAAGGAAACAACGGGAGAGCTCGTGTTTACTACTGCTATGACGGGCTATCTTGAAACACTTACCGACCCCAGCTATTATGGTCAGGTAGTTATTCAGACGTTCCCGCTTATCGGTAACTATGGCGTTATTCCCGCCGATTTTGAGAGTAAAACTCCCGCTTTAAAAGCCTATATTGTTCGTAACTGGTGCCAAGCTCCCAGCAACTTCCGTTGTGAGGGGGATCTTGACACTTTTTTAAAAAGCGTCGGTGTACCGGGACTCTACGACATTGATACAAGAGCGCTCACGCGTATTGTGCGCGAGTACGGCGTTATGAACTGTAAGCTTACATATACTCTCGATAACCTTGAAAAGGATGTTGAGGAGATTAAGCCTTATAAAGTTACCGAGGCGGTCAGCTCGACCTCAACTCCCGAGAAGGAGTTTTTCGAGGCCGCTGAGCCTAAGTACAATGTTGTTTTAATCGACTACGGCGCCAAGCACAACATAGGCAGAGAGCTCGTAAAGCGCGGCTGCAACCTGACGGTTGTTCCGTACAATACAAGCGCTGAGGAAATCCTCTCGATGAATCCCGACGGCATTATGCTGTCTAACGGCCCCGGTGACCCTGAGGAAAATACTGAAGCTATCGCTACGCTGCGTGAGCTTTGCGCTCATAAAATCCCGACCTTCGGAATCTGTCTTGGACATCAGCTCCTCGCTTTGTCACAGGGCGCGAAAACCGAAAAGCTCCACTACGGACACCGCGGCGCGAATCAGCCCGCGAAGGAAATCGCGACAGACAGGGTGTTTATTACCTCACAGAACCACGGTTACGCCGTAATAAACGACTCTGTTCCCGAAAACGCCGAAGTGAGCTTTGTCAACGGAAACGACGGCACCTGCGAGGGCGTCAATTATAAGGATATGCCCGCCTTCTCTGTGCAGTTCCACCCCGAAGCCTGCGGAGGTCCCAAGGACACAGCGTTCTTGTTTGATAGATTTATCAGCTTGATAGTAGAGAATAAATAAAAAAGCCCTCCCTTGGGGGAGGGTGGGCAAATCGCCTAAAGGCGATTTGGTCGGGAGAGGGTCCATTATTATAAAACCTCTCTAACGAACGCTTGATAAACAGACTGTAACAAGGTTTGAACAAAGTCGGATTATAACAAAAGTCGGTGCACTTAAGTATCAATATTGATATGATACTTGCTAACGCCTACCCTCATCCGATTTTTGTATCAATAAATTGACACAAAAACCACCTTCCCCCCGGGGGAAGGCAACAAGGAAAAAGGATTGATAAATATGCCGCTTAAATCTGATATAAAAAGAGTAATGGTAATCGGCTCGGGTCCGATTGTAATCGGTCAGGCTGCCGAGTTTGACTACGCGGGCACACAGGCGTGCCGTGCCTTAAAGGAAGAAGGGCTCGAGGTTATCCTCGTCAACTCCAACCCCGCTACAATTATGACCGACAACGCTATGGCGGACAAGGTGTATATCGAACCGTTAACTCTTGAAATAGTAAAAAGAATAATAATAAAAGAGCGTCCCGATTCGCTGCTTTCAACTCTCGGCGGTCAGACAGGACTGACGCTCAGTATGCAGCTCGCCAAGGAAGGCTTCCTCGACAAGTACGGCGTAAAGCTGCTGGGAGCTGTTCCCGAAACAATCGACAAGGCTGAGGACAGGCAGATGTTCAAGGACACTATGCTTGAAATCAATCAGCCCGTTATTCCGTCCACCGTTGTAACTGACGTTGAGGCGGCTGTGGATTTCGCCAACGAAATAGGCTATCCTGTCATCGTGCGCCCCGCGTTTACGCTCGGCGGTACAGGCGGCGGTATTGTAAACAACGAGGAGGAGCTGCGCGAAATCGCTTCTAACGGTCTTGAGCTTTCGCCGATTACTCAGTGTCTTATCGAGAAGTGCATCTCAGGCTGGAAGGAAATCGAGTTTGAGGTTATGCGCGACAGCCTCGGCAACGTTATCACCGTCTGCTCGATGGAGAACTTTGACCCTGTCGGCGTTCATACGGGCGACTCAATCGTAATCGCTCCTGCGGTTACTCTCGCCGATAAAGAGTACCAGATGCTGAGAAGCGCCGCGCTCAATATCATATCCGCGCTCAAGGTAGAGGGCGGTTGTAACTGCCAGTTCGCGCTGAATCCCGAGACCTTTGAGTACGCCGTTATCGAGGTTAATCCCCGTGTATCGCGTTCATCGGCTCTCGCGTCAAAGGCTACGGGTTATCCCATAGCTAAGGTCGCGGCTAAAATCGCGATCGGCTATACATTGAATGAGATTAAAAACGCCGTTACAGGCTCCACTTACGCGTGCTTCGAGCCCGCGCTGGACTACGTTGTTGTAAAGCTGCCGAAATGGCCTTTTGATAAATTTGTATACGCCAAGCGTTCTCTGGGAACCCAGATGAAGGCGACAGGCGAGGTTATGGCTATCGCGCCGACCTTTGAGCAGGCTATAATGAAAGCTGTCCGCGGCGCTGAGATTTCGCACGACACGATGGATGATGAGATGTTCGCGGAAATGAGCGACGCTGAGCTGGTCGAAAGACTGTCTGTATGTGACGACCTTCGACTTTTCTGTGTTTATGAAGCGCTCAAGCGCGGAGTTACTGTAGATACTATCCACGGAATAACTCTCATTGACGAGTGGTTCCTCGAAAAGCTCGTTAATGTTTATAAGATGGGCGAGATGCTCAAGCTCCTGCCGCTTACCGATGACCTTTATAAGCGCGCTAAGGATATGGGCTACCTTGACCGTACAATCGAAAAACTGAGCGGAAAGAAAATTGAGAATCCGCTTGTTCCCGTATATAAAATGGTTGATACCTGCGCGGCTGAGTTTAACGCCGAAACGCCTTATTTCTACTCGACATTTGACAAGGAAAACGAGGCGGCTGAGTTTATCGCCGAAAGAAACAGCGACAAAAAGACCGTTATAGTTTTCGGCTCAGGTCCGATTCGTATCGGTCAGGGTATCGAGTTCGATTACGCGTCTGTTCACTGCGTATGGGCGCTCAAGAAAGCGGGCTTTGAGGTCGTTATCGTCAACAACAACCCAGAGACAGTTTCGACCGACTTCGACACTGCCGACAGGCTTTACTTTGAGCCGCTCACAACCGAGGACGTTATGGGTATTATCGCTACAGAAAAGCCCTATGGCGTGGTTGTGGCGTTTGGCGGTCAGACGGCTATCAAGCTTACTGAGTATCTCGACAAAAACGGCGTGAATATTCTCGGTACATCCTACGACGCTATTGATATGGCTGAGGACAGAGAGCGTTTTGACGAGCTCCTGGAGCAGCATCATATCGCGCGCGCCAAGGGTGTTACCGTTATGACTAAAGAAGAAGCGCTCGAAGCCGCCAACAGGATTGAATATCCCGTGCTTCTGCGTCCTTCCTATGTTCTCGGCGGTCAGAATATGATTATCGCCTTTAACGACGCTGACGTCGACGAGTATATGGACATCATTCTCGCTCAGGAGATTGAGAACCCGATTCTGATAGACAAGTACCTTATGGGTACCGAGCTCGAGGTTGACGCGATTTGCGACGGCGAGGATATTCTCATTCCCGGTATTATGGAGCACGTTGAGCGCTCAGGCGTTCACTCGGGCGATTCAATTGCCGTTTATCCCGCGTGGAATGTTACCGATGAGATGGTTGAAATCATTATAGAGGCTACCAGAAATCTTGCCCTTTCGCTTAAGACAAAGGGACTTGTAAATATTCAGTATATTGTATATAACGGCGAGCTCAACGTAATTGAGGTTAACCCGCGTTCGTCCAGAACAATTCCGTATATAAGTAAGGTTACGGGCGTGCCTATGGTCGATTTGGCGACAAAGGCTATGCTCGGCGAAAAGCTCAAAGATATGGGCTACGGCACAGGACTTTATAAGAAGTCGCCTTACTTCGCTGTTAAGGTTCCCGTATTCAGCTTTGAAAAGCTCATCAACGTTGATAACCATCTCGGTCCCGAGATGAAGTCGACGGGTGAGGTTCTCGGCGTAGCGGGCACTCTCGAGGAGGCTCTCTACAAGGGACTTATCGCCGCGGGTTACAAGATGAACCACGGCGGCGGTGTTTTTGTAACCGTCCGTGACAGCGACAAGGCTGAAATCGGCGATATTGTCAAGAAGTACGCCGATATGGGCTTCACAATCTACGCGACAAACGGCACAGCCAAGGTGCTTGAAACATATAATATTGAATCTGTTGTTGTACCGAAAATCCACGAGGACGAGTCGCACAACTCGCTTACTCTCATTGAAAGCGGCAAAATTCAGTATGTAATTTCGACATCCGCAAAGGGCAGAATGCCCGAGCGCGATTCGGTTAAAATCAGACGTAAGACCGTTGAGAGGAACATCCCCTGTCTTACTTCGCTCGATACAGCCAACGCTCTCGCCGAGAGCCTGAGAAGCCGTTATTCTCAGGTCAGCACAGAGCTTGTCGACATCAACAATATGCGAAGCGAAAAGATGAGACTGAAATTCTCGAAGATGCAGGGCGCGGGCAACGACTATATCTACTGCTCAACCTTTGACCAGGAGATTAACAACCCCGAGGCGCTTTCGGTTCGCCTCTCAGATCGTCATTTCAGCATTGGCGGCGACGGAATTATCCTTGTTTGTCCGTCTGATGTTGCTGACGCGAAGATGAGAATGTTCAACCTTGACGGCTCTGAGGGTATGATGTGCGGCAACGGTATCCGCTGCGTCGGCAAGTTCCTTTATGACCACGGTATGCTCGACATCAAGGAGCGCGATGAGTTCACGGTCGAAACCCTCAGCGGTATCAAGAGTCTCAAGGCATATACTCAGGACGGCGAAGTTACTACGCTGAGAGTTGATATGGGCAAGGCTGAGCTCAACCCGAAATTTATCCCCGTTAACTTCGACAAGGACAGAATGATTAACGAGCAAGTCAACATCGGCGGCAACGACTACAACGTGACCTGCGTATCTATGGGCAATCCTCATTGTGTAGTATTTGTCGATAACGTAGACGGCCTCGAGATAGAGAAGGTAGGTCCCGTGTTTGAGCACGACCCGATTTTCCCCGAGCGCGTCAACACCGAGTTCGTAAAGGTTCTCAACGACCACACAATTAAGATGAGAGTGTGGGAGAGAGGCTCCGGCGAAACCTGGGCTTGCGGCACAGGCGCCTGCGCGGTAGCCGTAGCGGCTTGTGAGAACGGCTATTGCAAGAAGGGCGAGGATATAACAATCAAGCTTCGCGGCGGCGACCTTATAATCAACTACACCGACGACACTGTCTATATGACAGGCGAGGCGAGAAGAATCTTCGACGGTGAGATTGAGATTTAATCCAAAAATAACATAGTAAATCAAAGGGGCTGACTCAAAAGTCAGCCCCTTTACTATTTATTATTCTTTATCAGAATTTTACTAAGTCCGCGAGGTAGTCGTTCAGCTTGTCGATCGCTACACGCTCCTGCTCCATAGTGTCGCGGTTGCGGATTGTAACGCAGCCGTCGTCTACTGAGTCAAAGTCGTATGTGATACATACGGGTGTACCGATTTCGTCCTGACGGCGATAACGCTTGCCGATTGAGCCCGCGTCGTCATAGTCAACGCTGAAGTTTTTGCTGAGCTGTTCGAACACAGCCTCAGCCTTGTCGCCGAGCTTCTTCGAGAGCGGGAGCACAGCAGCCTTGAACGGCGCGAGAGCGGGATGAAGTCTGAGCACTGTGCGTGTGTCCTTCTCGTTGATAACTTCTTCGTCATAAGCCTCGGTCATTATCGCGAGGAAGAGTCTTTCAACGCCGAGCGACGGCTCGATTACATAGGGAATGTACTTCTCGTTTGTTGTCGGGTCAAAGTACTCAAGGGACTTTCCGCTGGTGTTGATATGCTGAGTGAGGTCGTAGTCGGTTCTGTCGGCAATACCCCAGAGCTCGCCCCAGCCGAAGGGGAAGAGGTACTCAAAATCGGTAGTAGCCTTACTGTAGAAGCTGAGCTCCTCTTTATCGTGGTCACGCAGTCTGAGGTTTTCGGGCTTGATGCCGAGCGAGTACAGCCAGTCGCGGCAGAAGCCTCTCCAGTACTCAAACCACTCAAGGTCTGTGTCGGGCTTGCAGAAGAACTCGAGCTCCATCTGCTCAAACTCTCTTACACGGAAGATAAAGTTACCCGGGGTAATCTCGTTTCTGAAGCTCTTGCCAATCTGTGCAACGCCGAAAGGAACCTTTTTGCGGCTTGTGCGCTGAATGTTGGCGAAGTTTACAAAAATACCCTGAGCGGTCTCGGGGCGAAGGTAAAGCTCGTTCTTTGTGTCCTCGGTAACGCCCTGAAATGTCTTGAACATAAGGTTGAACTGACGGATATCTGTGAAGTTGTGCTTGCCGCAGTCGGGGCAGGGGATGTTCTTTTCGTTTATATAATCCATCATCTGCTCGTTAGACCAGCCCGCTACGTTTGTGCCGTCAAAGTCCTCGATGAGGTTGTCGGCTCTGTGGCGGGTTTTGCATTCGCGGCAGTCCATAAGCGGGTCGGAGAATCCGCCGAGGTGTCCCGAAGCAATCCATGTCTGAGGGTTCATAAGTATAGCGGAGTCAAGACCTACGTTGTATTTATTCTCTTGTACAAATTTCTTGAGCCACGCGTTTTTGATGTTGTTTTTAAGCAGCGCGCCGAGCGGACCGTAATCCCATGTGTTGGCGAGTCCGCCGTAAATCTCGGAGCCGGGGTATACAAAGCCTCTGCCTTTGCAGAGCGCTACCAGACTTTCCATACTCTTTTTTGTATTATCCATAATATTACCTCCAAAAACATATATATTATACTAATAAAATTCACTTTGAATGTCAAGAATTTTTTCACTCGCTCTTCACATTCAATAGACTATGTGCATAAAAAACAGGTCACTTATTTGTATAACCTACTAAAAATACATTTGAAACAAATTTTTTTTATAAATTGCTTGCAAATTTGTTCGATATAAATTATAATATATACAAGCTTAAATTCCGTTATTACGGAAAATTGAAAATTTAGGAGGAATTTGAAACATGAAAACTTTCAAAAGAACTTTAAGCTTAGTACTCGCTGTATGCGTGCTCGCTTCTATGGCTGTAATCGCTACAGTATCGGCGTCTGCTGTTGCAATGACAGCTCGCAGAACTGAAAAGGTAACAGTAAATTATACTGATCCCGAAACAAGCGAGGCAGTTTCAGAAGAGGTCGATTATGGCTACGGCACAAGACCTATCGTTAACCCCCTGTACAATGACAGCACAGGCGGAGTAGTAGCTGTTGACGATGTTGACGAAGAAGATCAGCCTATTACAGTCTATAAGTATGAGAATGCTGATGAGACTTACAAGCCTTATGATGCGGATAATGGTAATTTCACAGGCTATGTTGTAAACTCTGATCCTGAGATTAACGTAGCTACTCGTAGATATTACTTCTATATGCCCGACAGCTGGTACAACGAGAAGAACGACAACTATGATGGTAATAGCCTTGAGTCCTGCGCTGCCGGTATCTACTGGTGGGGAACCGCTTACAATGCAAACGACTACATGGGCGATAACGCTCAGGGTTGGCCTGGATTCCGTATTGTCAACAACCTTGCTGACGAAGGTTTCCCGAACATCTTCTATTGTGATGTTCCAACTACAGCGGACATAATCATCTTCAACAACACTGTTGATGGCGGTGAGGCTCCTTCTGCTCCCGGTTGGGGCTATAACGCTCAGACAATAAACATCAATACTAAGTACACAAAGGACTTGGATGATACTTACGGTTTCTATAAGGGCATGACCGAAGAGAATCCCATGACTTTTGATAACATGATTTATGTTGTTAATCCTGCTGACACAGAAACTAACGATTACGGTGGCGCTTTAACAACAAAGGGTGACTGGTTCTATTATTATGGCGACGGCACATACGGCACATCTCCCGAAAAGGGCGAAGTTGCTTTCTCAAACGGCGAATTCCCGTCAAACCTCGACATCAGCTCAACAGGTACAACCCTCTACGCTAACGAACAGAATACCATAACTGTTAAGACAACAGCTGATCCTTCCGAGCTCACAGTTGAGTCAGCTGATGCTAAAGCTGTTTCAGTAGGTAAAGTTTCCGCTTACAGCAAGGATGGAGAAAAGTGGAAATCTCAGGTTAAGATTACAGGTCTTAAGGAAGCTGACGATGTAATTGTTACATTCACACAGACTGGCTCAGATGGTTCGCAGGCTATCAGAACAGCTCTTATGTCTGTTTCTTATATAAGACCTAAGGCTTCAGCCGCTAAGAAGACTGTTAACGTTGGCAAGACTGTTAAGCCTTTCACAGTTAAGTATGGCGTAAGTGTTACTTATAAGTCATCTAACACAAAGGTTGCTACAGTTGACAAGAATGGCGTTGTTAAGGGCGTTGCAGGCGGAACAGCTAAGGTTACTGTAACAGCTAAAGCAGGCAGATACCCTGCTACAGCTACCGCTGTTATCACAGTTAAGAAGCTCGCTAACACAATGACAGCTAAGGCTAAGAACATCTCAGCCAGCGCTAAAGCTAAGAAAACATTTGCTGCTTCTAAGTATGCTACAGTTAAGAAGGCTGTAGGTAAGGTTACTTACAAGAAGGCTTCCGGCGACAAGAAGATTACTGTTGCTAAGAACGGTAAGATGACTGTTAATAAGGGCCTCAAGAAGGGCAAGACTTTCACAGTTAAGGTTAAGGTTACAGCTGCTGGTAACGCTAAGTACGCTGCTTCTACTAAGACAATCGCTGTAAAGGTTAAGGTTAAATAATTAAACATTAGCTTTTTGAAAGGCTCGGTTTTCCGAGCCTTTCTTTTTTGCTCCCAAAGGGGAGCATTTTTTATATTGTAAAAGTATGTAACTTGTGCTATAATGCTTTGTAAAGGCGGTGAAGGTATGTATATTTATGACATCAGCAGAAATATTTTTGATACACCTCCGTACGAGGGTGACCCCGAAACCTACAGCGAATATGTCAAAAGTATCGAAAAGGGCGACGAGTATAACCTCAGCCTGTTTTCGATGAGCGCTCATACGGGTACACATATTGACGCGCCTTTTCATTTTTATCCTAGCGGAAAGAAGATTAACGAAATCCGCCCCGCCGTCTTTTATGGAAAATGCAGCGTGATTACAACCGACCGAATCCTGACGGGTGTGGATATGGAGCGGATTTTGCCCAAATGCCGCAAGCGCCTTTTGATTCATACTAAGGGCGACGGCGGAATAGAAAGCTCCGCCGCTCATGTTATCGCCGACAGCAGCCTTGTTTTAATCGGCATAGACCGCCAGTCAATCGGCGCTGATTTTGATAATGAGCGCGCTCATCTTGTGCTCGCTCGGGGCGACGTCGCGATTCTTGAAAACCTTGATTTGAGCGATATTGACGACGGCGACGACTACACTCTGTCGGCTTTCCCGATAAGGCTAGACGGCTTGGAGGCGGCTCCCTGCCGCGCTATGCTTTTTGAACAGGAGCGGGGATTCTGATGATTAACGCGGTAGTTTTTGACCTTGACGGAACTCTTGTCGATACCATAATTGACCTTGCCAACGCTACTAACGAAGGGCTGAAAAAAGTCGGGTTGTCTGCCCGAAGCATAGATGAATACAAGCATTTTGTCGGTAACGGTCGCGATAAGCTTGTTGAGCGCGCTATGGGTGACGGCTTTAACGAAAAAGACGCCGAGCTTGTCAGCGAAACATTCGGCAGCTATTACGCCGCGCACTGCAACGACAATGTCAGCGCCTATATAGGCTGCGCCGAAATGCTTAAGAAGCTCAGCGAATCGGGGATAAAAACCGCGGTTCTCTCGAACAAACCCGATGAGTTTGTTGACGAAATATTACAAAACGTCTATCCAAACCATATTTTTACAGCCGCGTGGGGCAAAAAGGCGTGCTATCCCACAAAGCCGAATCCGTCCGCTCTTTTGGCTTTGCTGAATGAAATTGACGTAAAGCCCGATGAGTGTCTCTATATCGGCGACAGTGATGTTGATGTGTACACCGCGCAGAACGCTGGAGTAAAAATGATTGGAGTAGAGTGGGGCTTCAGAGGCAGAGCCGAGCTTGTTGAAGCGGGCGCTCCTTTTGTGGCTGAAACATCCGAACAGATTTTGGAGTACATAAATGAGAATAGATAAAAACGCTCAAAAGAATATGGACGAGCTTATAGAGCGCAACCAAATCGAGGGCAAAGTGCCGACGCTTCTGCTCCACGCGTGCTGCGCTCCATGCTCAAGTTATGTGCTGGAATATCTGTCCGAGTTCTTTCATATCATCTTATTGTATTATAATCCCAACATTACCTTTCCTGATGAATATGGCTACAGATTGAATGAAGTTGAACGGCTGATAAATGAACAGCCTCATAAATACCCGATTGAGCTTGTTAAAGGAGAGTACAACCCCGACGTTTTTTTGTCCGCGGTAAAAGGTCTTGAGGACGAGCCCGAGGGCGGGGAGAGGTGCGCGGTTTGCTTTGAACTCAGACTTCGCGAAGCCTCCGAATACTGCAAAAAGCTCGGCGCTGATTATTTTACAACCACGCTTACAATATCGCCTCTTAAAAACGCCGATAGAATTAACGAAATCGGCGAAAAAGTCGCTGAGGAGTACGGCGTAAAATACTTGCCGTCTGACTTTAAAAAGAAGAACGGCTATAAGCGTTCGATTGAACTTTCAAAAGAGTATAATCTGTATAGACAGAATTATTGCGGTTGTGTGTTCTCGAGAAAAGACATTGACAAAACCTGAATAATGTGATACCATACATTTGTTAAAAGGGAGTAGTTATAATTATGTGTCTCAACATACCCCCGAAGAAATCGGTGGACACATACCTTTTTATGAGGAACAAGACTTTTAGCACACTGTAGGTGTGCCAGAAGTCTTTTTTATTTCTAAAGGAGAATTATATGGAAACAGTTTTAATGTACCTGCTGTTCGCGCTGGGTCTGGTATTAATAATAAAAGGCGGCGATTTCTTTGTTGACGCGGCGGTATGGTTCGCCGAGGTGTCGGGAATACCGCATTTTATTGTCGGCGCGACAATCGTTGGTTTTGCCACCTCGTTGCCTGAAGTCATTGTATCTGTTATAGCCGCGGCGGGAGGAAATGTCGATATGGCGACAGGTAACGCCGTCGGTTCAGTCACCGCCAACACGGGACTTATCCTCGGCATCAGCCTTATATTTATGCCGATGGCGATTCGTCTGCGCGAGTATTTTCCGCAGATTATTCTGCTTACCGTTACTATTATTGCAATCTGGCTGTTCGGATTGTCCGGCAATCTTTCGATAATTGCAGCAATCGTTTTGCTGGTACTTTTCGCTGTGTTTGTATATCTGAATGTCACAAACGCCAAAAAGCAAATAACTGTCAACTCTGATGAGGCGGCTGTCAAACGGGAAGACGTTACAAAGACTCTTGTCGCTAAGAATATTGTACTTTTTATACTCGGCTGCGCGGGTATCGTCGGCGGCTCTGAACTGCTTGTCAACTACGGCTCGGCTATAGCGGCATCGCTCGGCGTGCCAGAGAGAATCATCAGTATCTCCGCTGTGGCGATTGGCACATCGCTGCCTGAGCTTGTGACCACCATTACCGCTATAACCAAAAAGCAGGCTTCGCTTTCGGTTGGTAATATTCTCGGTTCAAACATAATCGACCTTACATTTATTCTCCCACCCTGTATTCTTGTTCACGGAGGCACTCTGCCTGTAAAGAACGAAACGCTCTTTGTAGATTTGCCGATACTGTTTGTGTTGTCAATGGTGTGCTTTGTGCCCACATTCTTTACAAAAAAATTCCAGCGATGGCAGGGTGTAGTGCTGCTTGTGTTGTATATAGGTTATATAGCTTACACTTTTATATTCCATTAAAGAAATAAAAATAACGGCTCCCATTTGGGAGCCGCTTTCATTTTGTTATTATTCGTTTTCCGCTTCCGCTCTGTTAATCGCGTTGAGCACGCCGAGGATAGAGGCGAAGTTTACATTAGAGTCAATACCCACGCCAAAAATGTTTTTGCCGTCGGGCTTTCTGAGCTCGATGTAAGACACAGCTTTACTGTCGCTGCCCTCGGAAATCGCGTGCTGGCTGTAATTGACGAACTTGTATTTGTTCATATTAATCGGCTTGAGAGCCTTGAAGAACGCGTCGATCGGGCCGTTGCCGACAGCGTTGAGTTTAACGATTGAGTCGCCGTCAATCTGCATTTTGCCCTTGAAATGAACGTAATCCTTGCCGTCCTCACTCTCCTCATAAACCTTGTGGCTTATGAGCTTGTATTTCTCGTTAACATTGAGGTAGTTGTCCTCGAATACCTGTAAAAGTTCTTTGGGGATGAGCTCTCTGCCAAGCTTTTCGCATTCCGCCTGAACAAGGTTGTAGAACTCGCGGTGCATCTTTTTGGGCAGGTCATAACCGAAGTTATTGTGCATAACGAACGCCGCGCCGCCCTTGCCGCTCTGGGAGTTGATTCGAACTATCGGCTCATACTGTCTGCCTACATCGGCAGGGTCGATCGGCAGATAGGGGATTTCCCAATAATTTGTGCCGCTTTCTTTCATATATTTTTGACCTTTATTGATAGCGTCCTGGTGCGAGCCTGAGAAGGCGGTGAATACCAGCTCGCCGATATACGGCTGACGCGGGTCAATCTTCATATTAGTGCAGCGCTCATAAATTTCTTTGAGCTTGGGAAGATTGCTGAAATCGAGCTCTGGGTCAACGCCCTGTGTATACATATTCAGACCGACTGTTACCATATCGAGGTTACCTGTGCGCTCGCCGTTGCCGAACAACGTGCCCTCAACTCTCTCGGCGCCCGCGAGCATAGCGAGCTCAGCCGCCGCTACGCCGCAGCCGCGGTCGTTGTGGGGATGAATACTGATGATAGCCGCCTCACGGTTCTTGAGGTGTTTGATAAAATACTCAATCTGGTCGGCGTAGGTGTTGGGCGTGCACATCTCGACCGTGTTGGGAAGGTTGAGAATAACAGGGTTTTCTTTGGTGGAGCCCAGAGCTTCCATAACCTTCTCACAGATTTCAACGGCGTTGTCCATTTCTGTGCCGCTGAAGCTCTCGGGTGAATATTCAAAGCGAATGTTGGTGTCGCCCTCGAACTGGTCAGTGAGCTGCTTGATTAATTTCGCGCCGTCAACAGCTATGTCGATAACGCCCTGCATATCTGTTTTGAAAACTACCTTGCGCTGCAGGGTAGAGGTGGAGTTGTAAAAATGAACGATAACGTTCTTGGCGCCTTTAATAGCCTCAAAGGTGCTTCTTATAAGATGCTCTCTCGCCTGAACAAGCACCTGAATTGTGACGTCATCGGGAATATGGCCGCCCTCAATAAGCTCACGGCAGATTTTGAACTCAGTATCCGAAGCTGAGGGGAATCCGATTTCAATTTCTTTAACACCCATATCAACAAGCGCGTGGAAGAACTCGAGCTTTTCCTCGAGATTCATCGGGTCAATCAGCGACTGGTTGCCGTCGCGCAAATCAACGCTGCACCATATGGGAGCTTTTGTGATTGTTTTTGTTGGCCATTCTCTGTCAGGCAGGTCTATCTGCTTGAACGGAATGTACTTTTTGTAGCCTTCATACATTGTCTTTTCCTCCATAAGTTTTATATCGCACAAAAAAATCGCCCCCAAAACAAAGGGACGAACTGAAATTCGCGGTACCACCCAATTTTAAGTATGCCTTACGACACACTCCTTAAAAACCTCCAACAAGGTTTCGGCGTTTAACGCTGCCAAACGTCCCAGCCTACATATCAGCGGGGAAACTCCGGGATGAGCTATACATATAACCTCTGCCGCCGATTTACACCAACCATCGGCTCTCTTCGCGCTTCGGATTATATCTTGTTCCCTTCAAAGTTTTTAGAGGGATTTTGTTGTTAATATACATTATATAAATATGAATGATTTTTGTCAAGTATATTCAACAAAAATAAATTTTTAAAAATTGCCAAAAACCTATTGACATTTTTACCCTTTTGCAATATAATCTTAATGTTCGCCGCATAAATGCGTGTGGCGACGCGAACCTTGAAAAAAGAACAACGAAAGTAAAGAAACCCGAAATTCTTTTGAGTGAGAAATTGCTTAGAAGAGAGTGAAGAAAACACTAGTCGAAA
>JAHLAX010000006.1 GCA_020625875.1 bacterium
ACGAGGGCTGCAGCAACGCCGTCAAGGAAGTTTTCGTAAAGCTTTATCGTGACAAAAAGATTTACCGCGGCAACCGTATGGTAAACTGGTGTCCGCACTGCGGAACATCTATTTCGGACGCTGAGGTTGAGTATAAGGAGCAGAACGGTCATTTCTGGCACCTGCTTTATCAGGTTAAGGAGACAGGTGAGTACCTTGAGCTTGCCACAACACGTCCCGAAACTATGCTAGGCGATACCGCTGTAGCAATTAACGCCGAGGACGAGCGCTACAAGCACCTGCACGGTTGCCACGCGATTCTCCCTCTTTTAAATAAAGAAATCCCGATTGTCTGCGATGAGCACGCCGATATGGAAAAGGGTACGGGCGTTGTTAAAATCACCCCCGCTCACGACCCCAACGACTTTGAGGTCGGTCAGCGCTGCAACCTGCCCATCGTCCGCTGCTTCACCTATGACGGACATATGACGGGAGCCGCTGATGTAGCCGAGTACGAAGAGCTCAAGGCTAAGGGAAACCTTGCCGAAAACGAGCCCGAAGTTCTCGACTGCGGAAAGTACGCGGGTATGACCACAAGTGACGCGCGCAAGGCAATCCTTGAGGACTTAAAGGCAATCGGCGCGCTCAAAGAGGTTGAGGACTTAACCCACGACGTAGGCACCTGCTATCGTTGTCACACCACTATTGAGCCTATGGTTTCAAAGCAGTGGTTTGTTAAGATGAAGCCGCTCGCGGGACCCGCGATTGATGCCGTAAAGAACGGCGAGACCGAGTTTATCCCCGAGCGTTTCGATAAGATTTATTATCACTGGATGGAGAACATCAAGGACTGGTGCATCAGCCGTCAGCTCTGGTGGGGACACCGTATTCCCGCCTGGTACTGCGACGAGTGCGGCGAGGTTATTGTCGCCAAGGACACTCCCGAAAAGTGCCCCAAGTGCGGCTGTACTCACCTCAGTCAGGACGAGGATACCCTCGACACATGGTTCAGCTCGGCGTTGTGGCCGTTTTCCACTCTCGGCTGGCCCGAAAAGACCGAGGATTTAGAATATTTCTACCCGACCGACACACTTGTTACGGGTTATGATATTATCTTCTTCTGGGTTGCGAGAATGATTTTCTCGGGCGTTGAGCATACGGGTATGACTCCGTTCAAGACCGTATTTATCCACGGTATCGTTCGTGACCAGAACGGCGTAAAGATGAGCAAGTCGCTCGGCAACGGTATCGACCCGCTCGAGATTATCGACAAGTACGGCGCCGACGCGCTCCGCTTCTTCCTCGCGACGGGCAACTCCCCGGGCAATGATATGCGCTTCTCTGAAAAGCGTGTTGAAGCCTGCGCGAACTTCGCCAACAAGCTGTGGAACGCCAGCCGCTTTGTTCATATGAACATCGATGATTACGACGTCAAGAATGAGCTCCCCGCTACGCTCACAACCGAGGACAAGTGGATTGTTTCAACCCTCAACAGCGTCGCGAAGGAAATCAACGAAAACCTTGAAAAATTCGAGCTCGGCGTTGCCGTTCAGAAGATTTACGACTTCATCTGGGACTGCTTCTGCGACTGGTACATTGAGCTTACTAAAACAAGACTCCAGAGCGAGGGAGAAACCGCTCAGAACGCCCGTCAGGTGCTTTTGTGGACGCTTGAAAAAATCCTCAGACTGCTCCATCCGTTTATGCCCTATATCACCGAGGAAATCTGGCAGACTCTGCCTGTTGACGGCGAAACCGTAATGCTCGCCGAGTACCCAGCTTATGATGAGAGCCTGAGCTTCCCCGAGGCGGTAAGCGCTATGGAAAAGGTTATGGAGGCTATCCGAGCTATCCGTAACCGCCGCGCCGAGATGAATGTTCCGCCCTCAAAGAAGGCGAAGGTTTATATTGCCACCAAGCTGCCCGAGGTATTTGAGAGCGGCAGTCAGTTTATCTGCCGTCTTGCTTCAGCCAGCGAGGTTGAGGTAGGCGCGAGCTTCGACATCGAGGGGGCGGTAAATGTAGTTACCGCCGACGCTAACATCTACATCCCGATGGACGAGCTTGTCGACAAAAAGGCAGAGCTCGAGCGCCTCAACAAGGAGCTTGAAGCCGTCAAAAAGCGCCTTGCCCAGAGCGAAGGCAAGCTTAACAATCAGGGCTTCGTAGCCAAAGCACCCGCCGCTGTAGTTGATAAGGTGCGCGGACAGGCTGAAAAAGAGCGCGAGCAGATTGCTCTGATTGAAGCGGCAATCGACGCCTTGAAATAATTATAAATTCACAATGCGTATTGCGCAATTAAAGCCCGATGAGGAATCCTCATCGGGCTTAATTTATCGACAATATCCGCGATATATGATATAATACTAATGCTGTGACTCTTTCCGGTAGGAAGGAGGTGTAAGCAATGTTGGATTTCCTAACCACCCTTATTGTGCCTGTATTGGCAAGTGTAGTCGGCTACTACATATGCAAATGGCTTGACGGGCACAAGTAATCACAGCAACAAGCCTTGACTAGTCTGTCATTAAAAAGACAAGAATCCCGAAGGAGCGGCAACTCCTTCGGGATTCGATTTTTTGTGTAAGCCTTGGATATTATTCCTAACCACCCTCGGCTACTTATATTATATACAATTCTTCGAAAAAATCAAGTGTTTTATAAAACATCAAATACTTACTTTTTCTTAAAGCTGTCCTTTAAGCCTACCGCGCGGTTGAACACGAGCTTGTCGTCTGTGCTGTCCTTTGAGTCGAGGCAGAAATAACCCTGCCTCATAAACTGGAAGCGGTCAGTTTTGCCCGCGTTCTTCAGTGAGCTTTCGAGCTTGCAGTTATTTAAAACCGTTAACGATTCGGGGTTGATGTAATTTGTAAAATCATCCTCCTGAGCGTCAGGGTCGGGAACAGTAAACAGGTTATCGTACAGTCTTATCTCGGCGTCTATGCAATCCTCGGCGTTAACCCAGTGGATTGTGCCGCGCACCTTTCTGCCGTCGGGAGTATTGCCGCCGCGTGTTTCGGGGTCGTATTCGGCGTATACTGTGGTGACGTTGCCGTTTTCGTCCTTGTCGCAGCCTGTGCATTTTACGATGTACGCGCTCTTGATGCGAACCTCGTTGCCCGGGTAGAGGCGCTGATACTTCTTAATCGGCTCCTCCATAAAGTCGGTGCTCTCGATATAGAGCTCACGCGAGAAGGTAACGGTTCTTGTGCCCATCTCGGGGTGGTTGGGGTGGTTTTCAACCTCAAATTCCTCGGTTTTGTCCTCGGGATAGTTTGTGATAACGAGCTTAATCGGGTCGAGCACAGCCATAGCTCTGGCGGCGTTCTCGTTAAGGTCGTCGCGCAGGCAGTGTTCCAAAAAGCTGTATTCAACAGTAGAATTCACCTTGGAAACACCAATCTGATCGGTAAAGCTGCGGATTGAAGCGGGAGTGTAGCCGCGTCTTCTGAGACCGCAGATTGTGGGCATTCTCGGGTCGTCCCAGCCGTCAACGTGGTTTTCTTCAACAAGCTGTCTTAATTTGCGTTTGCTCATCACGGTGTTGTTGATTCCGAGGCGGGCGAACTCAATCTGTCTCGGCTTTGACGGAGCTGAGATATTCTCTACAACCCAGTCGTAAAGCGGACGGTGCGCCTCAAACTCCAGCGTGCACAGCGAGTGTGTAATACCCTCGATAGCGTCCTCGATCGGGTGAGCAAAGTCGTACATCGGGTAAATGCACCATTTATTGCCAGTGCGGTGATGATGAGCGTGACTTATGCGGTAGAGCACGGGGTCGCGCATATTGAAGTTGCCCGAAGCGAGGTCAATCTTCGCTCTGAGCGTCATCTTGCCGTCCTCAAATTCGCCCTCACGCATACGCTTAAAGAGGTCTAGGCTCTCCTCAATCGGTCTGTCTCGGTAAGGGCTTTTGGCGGGAGTTGAAAGGTCTCCGCGGTATTCGCGCATCTGCTCGCCTGTGAGCTCGCATACATACGCCAAGCCCTTTTCAATCAGCTCAACCGCGTAGCCGTACATTTTTTCAAAGTAGTCGGACGCGAAGTAGAACCTGTCGCCCCAGTCGAAACCGAGCCAGCTGATGTCCTCTTTAATCGCGTCGACATACTCAACGTCCTCTTTTGATGGATTGGTGTCGTCCATACGCAGGTTGCAAAGTCCGTTGTACTTCTGTGCAGTGCCGAAGTTCACGAAAACCGCCTTGGCGTGACCGATGTGCAGATAGCCGTTGGGCTCGGGAGGAAAGCGTGTGTGAACCTTTTTTCCGTAATACGCGCCGCCCTCGGCTATGTCTTCATCTATAAAAGTGTGTATAAAATTGCCTGACATTACTTCCATGTATATTACCTTTCGTGTACCCCTTTTTAAAGGGGTCAAAATCTTTGATTTTGGGGGATTATCTTTCCTTGCTATGAACGTTTATAAGAAGGACCGCTACGCTGTATAATCCCTCTGAATTGAAATGCTGCGCATTTAACAATTCAGGTCCCTTTAAAAAGGGACACACGGATTTTTAGCTTAACTTCTCCAATCCGATTTCCAATCTTCTAAGCGCTTCCTCGCGACCGAGAATATCGAGAATCTCAATCGCGCCACCCGCGGTGACTGTCTGTCCCGCCGCCGCGATACGGACAGGCCACATAACCGTGCCGTTTTTGAGTTCCCTTTCTTGAGCCATATTGATAAGACAGTCGTGAATCGCGTCCGCTGTCCACTCGGGCAGAGCTTTTAATCTTTCGTACGCTTCCTTTAAATTCTCGGGAGCGTTGTCGAGATTTGACTTGCTCTTTTTGTTAATGAACAGTTCTTTGTCATACTCAGGGAGTTCGGCGAAGAACTTTATTTTTTCGGGAATATCGGTGAATTTTTCGGTGCGCTTCTGCAGGATAGCCGCAAACTTCTCATAAGGCATAGGCTTGTCGCCGAAAACCTCTTTATAATAAGGCATAGCGCGCTCGGTGAACTCCTCCTCGCTCATAGCCTTGATATACTCGGCGTTGAACCACAACAGCTTGTCGTAGTCGAACACGGCGGGCGACTTTGAAATGCCCTCAATAAAGAAAGCTTCCTCGAGCTCTTTAAGGCTGAAAATCTCCTGATTGTCCTTGGGGCACCAGCCGAGCAGGGCGATATAGTTTATGATCGCCTCGGGCAGGTAGCCCTCTTTTACAAGGTCCTCAAAACCCGTCGAGCCGTGGCGCTTAGATAGTTTTGATACCGAGCCGTCCTCGTTTTTGCCCATAATCAGCGGCAAATGAACGTAGGTCGGAATTTCCCACCCGAAAGCTTCATAAAGCAGGTTGTACTTCGGAGTTGAGCTGAGGTACTCGCTGCCGCGTACAACGTGGGTGATTGCCATTGTGTGGTCATCAATTACGTTGGCGAAGTTATAGGTCGGATAACCGTCAGTTTTTATCAAAATCTGGTCTTGAAGCTCCGAGTTATCAACCGTGATTGTGCCGAAAACAGCGTCCGTAAAAGTCGTTTCGCCCTCAATCGGCATCTTCTGGCGGATAACGTAGGGTGTGCCCGCCTTAAGATTAGCCACAATTTCTTCCTCGGAAAGGTCGCGGCAGTGGCGGTCATAGCCGCCAAACTCGGAAGTTTCGGCGAGCTTTTCAAGACGCTCTTTTGAGCAGAAGCAGCGGTACGCCTTGCCGTCTTTTATAAGCTGCTCGGCGTGGGGCAGGTACATATCCCTGCGCTCGCTCTGAACATACGGGCCGTAGTCGCCGCCTACGTCGGGACCTTCGTCGTGCTCAAGCCCCGCCAGCTTAAGGGTGTTGTAGATAACGTCTACAGCGCCCTCTACATAACGTTCCTGGTCGGTGTCCTCGATTCTGAGGATAAACTTACCGCCCTGAGATTTCGCGATTAAATATTCGTACAGCGCCGTTCTGAGGTTGCCCACGTGCATAAAGCCTGTGGGGCTGGGCGCGTAGCGAGTTCTTGTTTTTTTGATTATACTCATAAAATCACCTTAATTTAATATGTGTTCCTTTTTAAAGGGACCTAAATTGTTAAATGCGTAGCATTTCAATTTAGAGGGATTATCTAGTTTAACGGTCCTATAACAGAACGTTTATAAAAAGGAAAGAAAATCCCCCAAAATTGACGCCTGAGGGCGTATCAATTTTGACCTCTTTGCAGAGGCGGCAACCCTTTTGTCGGCGTTGCCGACATTTCCCCTATCAGGGGAATAACCTTTGAAAAGGGGTACAGTCGCGGTCTGATTATTCATTCATTCCGCAGCACTTCTTATACTTCTTGCCGCTGCCGCAGGGGCAGGGGTCGTTGCGACCGACCTTTTTGCTCTTGCGGATTGTCTTGTTGGCTGTGTCGGTGCCGTCGCCCGAGGTCGCTGTGGGTTTAGCCACCTGCTCACGCTTGAGAGCGTTAGCCACAATGTCGCTCTGGTCGGTGTTTTCGGCTCTGCTTTCGGCAGCCTTCTGAGCGGCGAGGCGTTTCGCCGCGGCTATTGCCTCGCGGCGGCGCTGCTGCTCATAAATGCGTCTGGGCTGAGTGAGCATAAGCTTGATTGTATCCTCACGGATAGAGGCGATCATCTCATCGAACATATCAAAGCCCTCGAGACGATACTCGACAACGGGGTCGTGCTGACCGTATGAGCGCAGGTGAATACCCGCCTTAAGCTGTTCCATATTGTCGATATGGTCCATCCAGTAGGTGTCGACGCTTCGAAGCAGATATACACGCTCCATCTCGCGGATAGTTTCTTCGGGAAGGAGTTTTTCGTTCTCTGAGTAAATATTTAGAGCGTCCTCGAGAATCATCTCTTTGATTTCGTCAGCCTCAATTACCTCTATATCACGTTCAGAGAAGTTGTATTTTGAGCGGTCTGTAACAGCCCAATCCATATAAGTATCGAGCAGTCCTGTAATATTCCAGTTGTCGTGAACGCCCTCGGGCAGGAATCTCGCGACAGTCTCCGCTACGTGGTCCTCGATCATCTTGATGATTGTGTCGTGGAGGTTCTCGCCGTCAAGTACCTGGTCACGCTGAGTATAGATAATCTCACGCTGGCGGTTGAGAACGTCGTCGTACTGGAGCACGTCTTTACGGATGCCGAAGTTGCGAAGCTCAACCTTTTCCTGAGAGTTTTCGATAATATTGGTGAGCATCTTGTTCTCAATCGGCATATCCTCCTCGACATTGAGCCTGTCGAGCATCATCTTCATTCTGTCGCCGCCGAACAGACGCATAAGGTCGTCCTCGGTTGAGAGGTAGAAACGGCTTGAACCGGGGTCACCCTGACGTCCCGCACGACCGCGCAGCTGGTTGTCGATACGGCGTGACTCGTGGCGCTCTGTGCCTATGATGAACAGTCCGCCCGCTTCTCTTACCTTTTCGGCTTCCTCGTTGATTTCTTCGCTGTAGCCCTTGTTGAGTTCAGAGAAGATTTTTCTCGCTTCTAAGATTTCTTCGTCATCGGTCTCGGCAAAGCCCGTAGCCTCTGCTATGAGATCGTCGTCGATACCCTGCTTGCGCATCTGAGCCTTGGCGAGGTATTCGGCGTTACCGCCGAGTATAATATCGGTACCACGACCAGCCATATTGGTGGCGATTGTTACCGCGCCGAGCTTACCCGCCTGAGCGATGATTTCGGCTTCCTTGTCGTGCTGTTTAGCGTTGAGCACGTTATGCTTAATCCCCTGCTTTTTGAGCATCTTTGAGAGGATTTCTGATTTTTCAATTGAAATTGTACCGACCAGTACAGGCTGGCCTTTTTCGTGTGCCTCGACAATCTGGCGGATTACAGCCATAAACTTGCCGTTTTCGGTGCGGTAGATTGAATCGGGCAAATCCTCACGGACAAGGGGTTTGTTTGTGGGGATTTCTACAACATCGAGCTTGTAGATTTCCTGGAACTCGGTAGCCTCGGTCTGAGCGGTACCCGTCATACCCGAAAGCTTTTTATATAGACGGAAGTAGTTCTGGAAGGTAATTGTCGCGAGAGTTTTGCTCTCGTTCTGAACCTTTACGCCCTCTTTAGCCTCAATCGCCTGGTGCAGACCTTCGTTGTAGCGTCTGCCGTACATAAGACGACCTGTAAACTCATCGACGATGATAATTTCGCCGTCCTTGACAACATAGTCAACATCGCGCTTCATAATACCGTTGGCGCGGATAGCCTGATTGACGTGGTGCTGGATTGTAAGATTCTCGGGGTCGGTGAGGTTGTCAATATTAAAGAACGCCTCAGCCTTCTTGACGCCGCTCTGAGTGAGGGTAACGGATTTAGCCTTTTCGTCTACAACGTAGTCGATGCCGTTTTCAGCGTAGTATTCCTCCATATCCTCTTTGGAGTTGAGTTCGGCGAAGCGCTGAACCTTTAAGGTTTTGGCGAAGCGGTTTGCCTGAGTATAGAGCTCGGTGCTCTTGTCGCCCTTGCCGCTGATGATGAGCGGAGTACGGGCTTCATCTATGAGAATCGAGTCGACCTCATCGACGATGGCGAACGCGTGACCGCGCTGAACCTTGTTCTCTTTATAAACTACCATATTGTCGCGCAGGTAGTCGAAGCCGAACTCGTTGTTTGTGCCGTAGGTGATGTCGGCGTCGTAGCTTGCTTTGCGCTCGTCGGGCTCGATTTCGTGAATAACAAGACCTACGCTAAGGCCTAAGAAGCGATAGAGCTTGCCCATCCACTCCGAGTCACGGCGGGCAAGATAATCGTTGACCGTAACGATGTGAACGCCCTCGCCGGTAAGACCGTTGAGGTAGGCGGGCAGGGTTGCGACGAGAGTTTTACCTTCACCTGTTTTCATTTCGGCTATACGTCCCTGATGCAGAACGATGCCGCCGATAACCTGTACGGGAAAGTGCTTCATTCCGAGCACTCTCCACGACGCCTCACGGCATACCGCGAAAGCGTCGGGCAGAATATCGTCGGTGGTTTCGCCGTTTTTGAGTCTTTCTTTGAGAATAGCGGTCTGAGACTTGAGCTCGCTCTCGCTCATAGCCGCGTACTTGCTCTCGAGCGCGAGCACCTTGTCAGCGATAGGCTGAACACGCTTTACCTCGCGCTTTGAGTAGTTTCCGAATAAAACTTTTAATGGGTTCATTTATATCTATCCTTTCGGTTGAAACGTGTCATTCTGAGGAGTGAAGCGACGAAGAATCTTAAAGATCCTTCGCTGACGCTCAGGATGACAGCATCTTAAAATACTAATCTTTTTCCTTCTTTAAACTCTCAGCCGCCTGAATCATAGCCACCTTGGCGACCTGACCCGCGGTGGAGTAGCCGTACTGGCTTGAGCCTCTTACAATACACGCGAACGCGAGCGGAGCGTCGTCATCGGTAGAGAAACCTACCATCCAGCCGTCGTTTTTGTCGTTGCCGTCTTCGTCGCTGATTAAGGTTTCGCCTGTACCTGTCTTGGCGCAGACCTTCAGCCCGCCAAACATATCGTCGCCGTAATCGTTCTCAACAGCGTAGCGCATAAGCCCCTTTACGCTCTCGGCAGTGTCGGAGCTTAAAAGCTCCTTGCCCTTTGAGTTAGTGCCCGTTATGCCCAAATCCTTGAGCATTGAGCCAGAGCTTCCGTCTACCAGATAGGGATTAACGGGGGTTCCGCCGTTAGCGATTGCCCCGCAGAGAATAGCCATCTGCATAGGATTGACTTTATCCTCGTACTGACCAACGCCTGACCACGCGAGCTGATGCTTGGTTGCCTTTGATACATCATAGTGTCCTGCCTTGGTATCTATTCCGCTGATTTTGAAAGAAGCGTTAATACCCATCTTTTTGGCGGTTTTGGTCATAACATCCTCGCCGAGCTCAACCGCGAGTTCCGCGAAAACGATGTTGCAGGAGTGACCGAACGCCTGCTTAAGGTTGACTGTGCCGTGAGCCTCAACACAGGTTACGTCGCCACCGTCAATTTCTTTTTTGCCTTCGCAGGTCCACGTTCTTTCCCAGATGTCGGGAATGTTCTCGATAGCCGCGGCGGCGGTTACGATTTTAAAAATCGAACCTGGAGTATAGGTGGATGAAACTACGTTGTCAAGATAAACGCCGTCGTATTCTTTTTCGTTGTTCTTGGTAATCTTTGGAGGGTCAACAGGGTCGTAGGTCTTGACGCTTACGTCACAAATAACCTCGCCTGTCTTGTAGTTATAGATAACGCACGCGCCGCTGTCATAATCCTTAAGCGCGTTGTACGCTGTTTTGCAGGTATCGGCGTCAACCGTGAGGTTTACGTCGCGTCCGCCTCTGAACGATTCAGGCAAATCCAAACCCCAGATGAAGTTGTATCCGATTAGCTGAGAGCGGAACTGGCTCTGGATAGATGTCGAAATATTGAGTGAATCATCGCCGACAACGTGGAGCAGAGCTTTTCTGACATCGGCGTCTTTGTTGTAGACTCGCTTGTTTTTGACTGTCTGAGCGAGCACGTTGCCTGTTCTGTCAGATATTACGCCCGCTTCCTGAAGTCCGCCCGCGCCCGCGATATGACCGTTATAGGGTTTGTCAACCCAGTCGGACGCGCCGAAAATCGTTTCGACTATCAGAAAAGCCATTCCGATAAGAAAAGCTATTACAATTATAAAAATAAGCCATGAGCGTTGCAGTGTTCGTTTCATACAATCACCACTTTCAAATTTTTTCAAAAACCTATTGTGCCTTCCCCCGTTGGGGGAAGGTGGCTGATGAATACAAATTTGTATTCATCAGACGGATGAGGGCATTGTAAATTCGCAATTAATCACTTTTGTTTTACCTTGAGTGAGTAAGTTTTTTCGTCAGCCGCTTTGATAAAGGCAAGCAGCCCCCAACACGAGATTATACTCGAGCCGCCCGCGCTGATGAACGGGAAGGTTACGCCTGTGAGCGGAAGAATATCAGTCGCGCCAAAAATGTTGAGCGACATCTGAATTACGAGCATACCCGCGGCGCAGCAAGCCGAAATCGAATAGAAGGTGCTGCGTGCTCTGGTAGTAACCGAACGGGCGTAAATAAAGAGCATAGCTACCGCTATAGCGACGGTAATCGCTACGATAAAGCCCATCTCCTCGCTCATAAGACCGAAAACAAGGTCGGATTCGGAAGCGGCTACGTATTTAAGACAGCCGTTGCCGATACCTACGCCGAACAGTCCGCCCGAGGCGATGTATGTCAGGGTACGAGCCTGCTGGTATCCGCCCGCGTCCTGTGTATGCTCCCATACGTGACGCCACGCCTTGAAACGGTCGAGAACGTACGCCTTGAATCGAAGCACGATAATGCCCGCGAATCCCGCTCCCGCTATCGCGAGAATAAGGGTTTTGAAGTCGCCCGAGCGCACAAACGAAATGATAAGGAAGCTCATAAAGAAGATGAGAGCTGTTCCGAAGTCGCCCATAAGAGCGAGCGCTCCGACACATATCATTGAGAATATAATAAACTCGATTAAGTTCTGTTTGGTCTGCAAGCGGTCGAGCGTTGACGCGCCGACAAATATGTACGCGA
This sequence comes from bacterium, assembly GCA_020625875.1. Classification (GTDB taxonomy): domain Bacteria; phylum Bacillota; class Clostridia; order Oscillospirales; family Acutalibacteraceae; genus Ruminococcoides. The sequence continues at coordinate 11,456 of JAHLAX010000006.1, forward strand.
TTTTTACAAATTCTGACGGCTGAATAGTAATCGAGCCGATTTGAATCCAGTTAGCCGAGCCGTTGGTAACCTTACCGAAGATAAGGTTAATTGCCAAGAATCCGACCGCGGCAATCATAATAATCAAACGCCAGCGACCGATTCTGTCGGGATTTTCGATAAACTTGATGAGCGCGCAGAATACAACCATTCCGACTGACGCCGCGATAAGCTGCACGAACGCCGAGCGCATTTCCTGACGCGCCAAAAGCATTACGCCTATACCCGTCAAAAACAGACAAAGGCTCTCTATCTCGAACGAAATGCGTTTTAAAGCGAAAGAGGAAATCGCGAAGTAAATCCACTCAACCGCGATCAAAGCGCCGCAAAGTATAAGCGGGTCATATATCGGCGAGAAAACGTATTTTTCAAAGTTCGCCGCGCCGTTGCAGAAAGACGCCTCTACTCCCATAAAGAAGTGGAACAGAGTGATAAGTATCATCAGCTTATAGGACTTCATAGCGGGCTTGTTGCTGACCTTAGAGAAGAACCAGCTCGATTTAAGCTCCTCGTGGAACTCGTCGCCGCGCTTGAATATAAACTCCATATTGCCCATGGTTATGACATCGTCAATCTTAACCTGTGTGCGGCGATGAATTCTGTTGCCGTTGACGTAGGTTCCCGATTTGGAGCCCGTGTCGGTGATAAACCAGCCTTCCTTGCGCCTTAACAGAACACAGTGATTGCGCGATATGGCGGGGTCTTCGAGCATAATATCCGAGCCCTTGCTTCTGCCTATGGAATTTTCCCAGAAAAGCACGGGGATTTTAACTCCGCTTTCCGTATCCTGAAGCATTACAAGAGAACGCTCGGAACGCCTTTGACGGCGCATAGACGCGAAGCATTGATACACGATAACCAATGTATAAACGGGCAGCAGTACTCTTAACGCTACTACCGCGATGTCCATTATCAGCGCCATATATTCATCTCCTTTCGCACGGTTATGAAATATACATATTTATTCATCATATATTTTACTCCAAATATGTCTAAAAGTCAATTGACAAATGTGAGCTTTGGTACACAAAAAGAGCCACCGCGTCGCGATGGCTCAGATTATGCGAAAAGTGTTTAATTATCAGCTTTTGTCAGCCTGCAAGGTGATTTCAATATCAAAACTCTTCTCGGTGCTCGGACGATAACACGTCACCTTTACCTTGTCGCCCTCTTTGTATTTCGCGAGCAAGGTATAAATATCAGAGAAATTAGAAATCTTTTTGCCGTCAATCTTGGTTATAAAGTCGCCGACCTTAGCCTTTGTGCCTTCCAAAGGACCGCCTTTATTAATCTCTTTGATTTCGATTGCCGTGTCGAGAGAATAACTGTCGATATAATTAACTTCGCCGAGAATTCCGATTTTTACGCGACCTTTGACGTAACCGTATTTTATGATGTCGTCGACAACAGACTTTGTAAGCTTGCTTGGTATAGCGAAGCCCATACCCTCGTAATCGTCGAGAGCGATTTTGGAGTTGGTGATACCGATTACCTGACCGTACATATTACACAGCGGTCCGCCGCTGTTGCCAGGGTTGATTGCCGCGTCGGTCTGAATACATTTAGCGTTGTTCATAATGCTGACCTGACGGTCCACAGCCGAAACGATACCCTTGGTAACAGAGTTCTGATAATTCATACTCAGCGGATTTCCGACAACTATAACGTCCTCGGTTACTTTAATCTGAGAGCTGTCGCCGAAAGAGGCTGGAGTCAGTTTCTTGGCGTCAATTTTAAGAACCGCGAGGTCAGAGCGGCTGTCGTAGCCTACAACGCCAGCTTTGTATTCCTTGTTGTCGCCTGTAATTACCTTGTATAAATACGCGGTGCGGCTGTAGTTGGTGAGATGAGCGTTTGTTACGATATATCCGTCAGAGGATATTACAATACCCGTGCCCATCTTTGTGTAGCTCTTTGAGGTTCCTTTTTGACCGTCAACATACATAATTAAGCCGACTACTGATTTTTCAACCTTTGAGAACGCGTAGGAGGAACCTTTTTTGTTTGAAGAAGCCTTTTTGGGTTTTTTGTTCAGTTTGAGCCCTTTATAATCCTTGTCGGTTTTGTCTTTGGCGTCGGACTGTTCATAACTGCCTGTCGTGGGCTCTGTAGTTTCTTCGGTTTCGTCTCCGATGCTATATGAGCTGTACGGGATGCTCTCGGTAACGGTTGTAGCCTCTGTAGTAGACGGCTTGAATCCCGAAGAACCGCCTGATGACAAAGCGACATAAGCAATAAAGCCGAACAAGCTGACGAACAGTATGGTGATTATGATGATAAGCAAAGCCTTTAAGCCCGCTCCCATCGGACGCTTCGGCGGATACGACGGAGCGTACGGCGAAGCGTTATAGGTCTGCTTCGGGGGCTGAGGCGGAGTGTTCGGGGTTTGATATTGAGGAGCCGCGGGAGCTTGCTGCGGCTGATTATACGGAGAAGTATTCATAACAGGAGCCTGAGGCGGAGCGGGAGGAGCAGGAGGCGCGCTGTTATACTGCGGAGTATATGAGGGAGGGGGAGTGGGATTAAACGGCGGTCTCATCGGCGGAGCCTGCGGCGGTTGCTGAGGCTGCTGAGGCGCCTGGGGAATCTGAGGCTGCTGCGGAACCTGAGGCGCCTGAGGGGGCTGAGGAGGTTGTGAGGGCTGAGGATAAGAGCCGTAGCCGTTATAGCGCTGGTTATTGTTGTCGTTATAATAATCGGACATTTAAAAATCTCCTTTACTAAAATATACTTTCCAAATCATACTTACCAAAACATTATACTATCTAATTAAAATAAAAACAAGAAAATTGAAAAAATTTTTGAAAAATGCTTTATATTAGCTGTTTTTTATGTTAAAATATACCTAAGCATATGTGTGTAGACGTACACCGTATGGAATTTTCTACTAAAGGAGGCTTAATTATGCCATTAGTAAACGCAAAAGAAATGCTTACAAAAGCAAAAGCAGGCCACTACGCGGTCGGTCAGTTCAACATCAACAACCTTGAGTGGACAAAATCTATTCTTCAGACTGCCGAGGAGCTGCAGTCACCTGTAATTCTGGGTGTATCCGAGGGCGCGGGCAAGTATATGTGCGGCTACAAAACTGTTGTAGGTATGGTTACCGCTATGATCGAGGAGCTTAACATCACTGTTCCTGTAGCGCTTCACCTTGACCACGGCTCATACGAGGGCGCCAAGGCATGTATCGAAGCGGGCTTCAGCTCAATTATGTTTGACGGTTCTCACTATCCAATCGACGAGAACGTTGCCAAGACAAAGGAACTCGTAGCTACATGTAACGAGCTCGGTCTTTCAATCGAGGCTGAGGTAGGTTCAATCGGCGGCGAGGAAGACGGCGTTATCGGCGCGGGCGAATGCGCTGATCCCAAGGAGTGCAAGATGGTTGCCGACTTAGGAGTTACAATGCTCGCGGCGGGTATCGGTAATATCCACGGCAAATATCCTGAGAACTGGGCGGGACTCTCCTTTGAGACTCTCGACGCTATCCAGCAGCTCACAGGAGATATGCCTCTGGTTCTTCACGGCGGCACAGGTATCCCCGCTGATATGATTAAAAAGGCTATCGAGCTCGGCGTTTCTAAGATTAACGTTAACACAGAGTGTCAGCTTGCTTTCGCGGCTGCTACAAGAGAGTACATCGAAGCGGGCAAAGACCTTGAGGGTAAAGGTTTTGACCCCAGAAAGTTACTTGCTCCCGGCGCTCAGGCAATCAAGGACACAGTAAAAGAGAAGATGGAACTTTTCGGTTCTGTAGGCAAAGCGTAATACAATTATACATATCAAAAGGAGCTGTTCATTTGAACAGCTCCTTTGTTGTTTGTCAATTGTTAATCATAAATATCAACAGTAACCTTATAATCTGAGGGCGAAAGCTGAACAATGTTGTTGTCAACAAGCTCCGAGATAATTTCGAGGTCATTATTGATGTTGGTCGAGCCGCTCTTGAGCACCTCAAACGTCGCCGTATAGATTGTGCCTGTTTCTGAGAAGTTCATACCGTTAAGAGTAGAGGCGTTGTACATAATCTCGGCGTCCTTCGCGCTCGCGAGACCGATACTGTTTGACTTAACTGTTTTCAGCTTCAGATACTGATTGTCAAATTTTGTTGTGCCCTGATAGTTTATAAGGGATTTTTGGGATGTGAGGTTGAGAACAACGCTGATAGTGTCGCCCACATAACAGGTTTTTCCGTTGATTTTAAGCGTGCTTGTGCTCTTGTGCTTGGTGTGCTCCTCAGGGACAACACGCTTCACCTTATCGCCCTTAACTTTTGACGAAGAAGATTTTGACGAGCTTTTCTGAGAGGAGGTTTTTGACGAGGTGCTGCTCGATTTTTTATCAGAGCCCGATGTCTTAGAAGCGGAGCTGTTCGATGAGTTGTTTTGCGAGTTGCCGCCTTCTGTAGAGTCCGTTACCGCGGCGTTGTCGGTCACGGAAGTTTTTGAGCTTTTGTCGGTCTTGGATGAGCTTGTTTTATCGGATTTATTGTCCGCGTTTTCTGAGGATTTGTTATCTCCCGAAGCGCTTGAAAGAATCTTCTTCGCGTCTTCGTTCGCGGAGTTAACGTTATTTACTATCAGAAAAGCGCCTACGCCGATTACTATTATAATAAGAGCAATAAGAACGCCCAGCAGGGTTTTATCTTTTTTTGTCAGTTTTTTCTTCATATTAAAACTTCTTTCTTTTCTTTGTATATAGCAATAATAACACACCAAAAAAAAATTATCAACCGATAAAATTATGTAAATGTATATATAAATCACAAAACCGTTTAATTGTACAAAATCTAAATTGCATTTATAGCGAAAATGGCAATAGAAAAAACGATTGCTTTTATGGTATAATAAATTATCTCTATGATTAGGAGGCATGATAAAAAGTAAGTGGTAAAGTAATCCGAGAACTCTGACGATGTGCTACAATAGAGGTAGCAGAAAGACAGAGTAGATACTAATTC
>JAHLAX010000044.1 GCA_020625875.1 bacterium
ATAGAGGAAAGATAATCCCCAAGAATTGACACGCAAGCGTGTACCAATTCTTACCCCTTTAAAAAGGGGTACAACTGACTACTAATTACTGACTACTGACAACTAAAAAAGGACTGCCGAAGCAGTCCTTTTAAACTCAATTATTTATTAAAGATAGACATAATGTCGTAGAACGAATCGTCGTCGTCATCGTCTTTGTCTTTCTCGTCTTCGGGCTCGTTGATAATGTGCTCGTCAGCCGAAGCGGGAACGGCGGGTTTGCCGTCGCCGTTAAAGCCTGTGGCGATAACAGTAACGTTGATAGCGTCCTCGAGCTTTTCGTCGATAACAGCACCCCAGATGATGTTGGCGTCATCGGAAACCTTATCCTTAATCATTGTAGAAGCCGCGTCAATATCGTCGAGGCTGATGTCGGGAGAGGCTGTGATATTGATGATAACGCCCTTGGCGCCGTCGATAGAAGTCTCGAGCAGCGGGCTTGAGATAGCGGCGTTGGCTGCGTCTGTAGCCTTGTCCTTGCCTGTAGCGAAGCCCATACCCATATGAGCGTAGCCAGCGTCCTTCATAACGGATGTAACATCGGCGAAGTCGAGGTTAACCATACCAGGTACGAGGATGAGGTCTGAGATGCTCTGAACACCCTGTCTGAGAACGTCGTCGGCGATAGCAAACGCGTTCTGGAGAGTGATGGGAGTCTCTGAAACATATTTAAGTCTTTCGTTGGGAACGATGATGAGAGAGTCAACACAAGCGGCGAGCTCCTCTATGCCCTGCTCAGCCTGAGCCATTCTTCTCTTGCCCTCAAAAGCGAAGGGCTTTGTAACAACAGCGGCTGTAAGAATGCCCATATCCTTGGCAATCTTAGCGATAACGGGAGCGGCTCCTGTACCTGTGCCGCCGCCCATACCAGCGGTTACGAATACCATATCGGTATCTTTTAACAAAGCGGCGATTTCGTCTTTGCTCTCCTCAGCGGCTTTCTGGCCGATTTCAGGCATTGAGCCCGCGCCTTTACCCTTTGTGAGCTTTTCGCCGATCTGAATTGTCTGCGAAGCCTTTGATAATCTCAAAACGTGGTCATCGGTATTGATAGCGATGAACTCAACGTTCTTTACTTCCATACTTACCATGCGGTTGATGGCGTTGCCGCCGCCTCCGCCTACGCCTATAACCTTAATAACAGGCATATACTCACTTTCCAACTCTAATGCAAAAGCCATTTTTACGTCCTCCTTGTTTCTATGTACAATTAATAATTATCTGTAGTCGTAGTATCACCTTATAAATGTAACATATTTTTAACCAAATGTAAACACGGATTCTTAAAGTTTTACCTAAAAACGAAATTTTTTCTCGAAAAAAACTTATTTTTGGCGATTTTAACGTTATCAGGTGCCGTCTGCCCCACTTGTTTCATAGAAATGCTGCAAGGATTGCTCCTCATTATAGTAACCGAATACATCGTCGTAGTATGTGACCGCCTCGGTGCTCTCGGCTGAGGTCGGGTCGGTCGGGAACTCCTCGGTATAAGTCTGAGCCTCGCTCCACTCCTCTGTCGGCGCGGCGGTCGTAGCCTCGGTTGTCGGGGCGGTGGTCGCCTTGGTCGCTTTTTGAGTTTTCTTTTTCTTAGTGGTAGACTTTTCGGTAGTCTTTTTAGTGGTCTTTTTGGGCTCCTCTTTCTTTATCTCAACCTCTTGGAAGTACGATTTTTTAGCGCCTGTGTTACAGTTAGATACATTAAGTATACCCATAATGGTCTTGGTATTATTCGGGTCGAGCTTATTATTTATTATAGCGAACGCCGTGCGGATTTTATAATCAATATCGTCGGGCAGCCCGAGCTTTATTAAAATTCGGTCATCATAGGTAATAGTGATATTGTTTATATCCTTTACGCTGATGCTCGTTATGTCCTTAACCTTATTCTTCTTGAGGCTCTCGGTGACTTCGTCAAGCGCCTTTGTATAGCGCGGCTTTTCGAACTCAACATAGTCGCCTATTTTGTCGGACTTGAGCTTGGGGCCTTCGATAAACATCAGCTTTTCGGGCTTTTTGTCAACCTTTTCGAGCAGACGGTTGTCCCTGCTGACGAGGAAATAATCGTCGCCGCTCTTCAGCGAGTAATACGGCGCCTGATTCTTTACGGTGATAATAAGACCGTTTGGAATACTGAAGCTGACGTCGGCTTCTCTTATGTACGGCAGCGTCTGCACAATTTTATCGGTGTTGGCGAACATACTCGCCATAAAGATGTTATCGCCCTCGCTGACGCCCGAGAGGAGAATAATCTTGCTCTCGTCATAGTACTTGTTGCCCTTGACCTCAATGCTCTCGGTCTTGAACAGAACCGTCAGAGAGAGAATAACGCCGACAATAATAACAACCGCGATAAGCGATACATAGGCGATTATACGCCTTGCGCGGCGCTGCTTGGGCGACAGCGGCTTAGGCTGGGCTTTTCTGCGCTTAACGCGCTGTTTTTCGGCTGTTTTGCGGCGAACGCCTACCTCGTTGACATAGTAGCCGTCGCGATGGTCGGTGGGCTCGAGGTCGCGCACCTTCTTGTCGGTTTCTTTCTCGATGATTTCGGGGAGGGTTTTCTTTTTTGGTCGTTTCGGCGGGCGCTTGGGCAGAGTCTTTTTTTCGGGCTGAGTGGGAATCTCGATGACAATATGCGAGTCCTCGCCCTTGCGGCGCGCCTCGGCTCTCGCCTGTTCTCTCATACGCGCTTCCTGACGAGCCTTTTTGCGCTGCTGCTCGCGCTCCTTGAGTTGCTGACGGCTGAGGTTCTTCTTTTCCTCAGGCGACAGGTTGCGCCTGCGTCTAGGTCTTTGTTCGTCCATTTTAAACCCTCCTTCCTTTTTTTGAGTGGTAAGTGGTAAGTGGTAAGTTGTGTCCCTTTTTAAAGGGACCTGAATTGCTAAATGCGTAGCATTTCAATTCAGAGGGATTGTATAGCGTAGCGGTCCTCCTTATGAACGTTCATAAAGAGGAAAAATAATCCCCGTGAATTGACCGCTTGAGGCGGTAACAATTCACACCCCTTTGAAAAGGGGTACAATTAATCACTGTCCACTGATTTTCCTACTTATTCCTATACCTTCAATACTTCCGCTCCGAGTGAGCTTAGTAAGATTTCAAAATTTTCGTAGCCTCTTTCGAGGTACTCTATACCGCCGATTTCACTTTTGCCCTCGGCGGCGAGCGCGGCGACAATCAGTCCCGCGGCTCCGCGCAAATCCTGCGCCTCAATCCTGGCGCCATAGAGCGACTTTACGCCTTTTACTACAGCAACCTTGTTTTCAACCTTTATATCCGCGCCGAGCCTTATGAGCCCGTCAGCGTGCTTGAATCGGTTTTCAAAAATACTCTCGGCGAACACGCTCGTTCCGTCGCACAGCGCGGCAGCCGCCATAACGGGAGGCTGAGCGTCGGTCGGAAACCCCGGGTAGGGCATCGTCCTTATATACGGCATAGCGCCGAGCCTTTCGGGGGCTTTGACGCGCATTGAGCCGCATTCGCACTTTATATCACAGCCGCTCTCCTCAAAAATCGGAATAATTGAGCCGAGATGCGCCTGTATTATACCTTCTATTTCAATATCAGAGCCCGTCACAGCCGCCGCGGACATCAGCGTCGCCGCGACAATGCGGTCGGGTATTATCGTATGGTTTACGCCCGAAAGAGATTCTACGCCGTCGATGACAATCACGCCCTCGCCAGCTCCGTAGATACGCGCTCCGGCGCTGTTGAGAAACTCGCACAAGTCGGTGATTTCGGGCTCGCGGGCGGCGTTGGTAACGGTAGTCGTGCCATCAGCCGTAACAGCCGCGAGGATTATGTTCTCGGTAGCGCCCACACTCGGGAACGACAGCGCTATCTTAGCGCCGCGCAGACCGTTTCGGGCGTTACACTCGATAACGCCATGGCGCTCCACGACCTCGGCTCCCAGCGTTCTGAGCGCCTTGAGGTGCAAATCTATGGGACGCGGTCCCAGCTCACAGCCGCCCGGGAAGGTCATAGCCGCCCTGCCGCAGCGCGACAATACCGCGCCGAGGAAAACAATCGAGCTGCGCATCTCACGCATTAAACAGTCGGGAATATCATCCCTGCAAACGCCCGAGCTTTTTATCACAAGGGCGCTGCCCTCGCGCTTAGCCTCACAGCCCAGATAGCGCAGAATACGCATTGACGCGTCCACATCGGACAAATCGGGACAGTTATACAGCACGCTCTCGCCGTTTAAGAGAACAGTCGCCGCCAAAAGCGGCAAGGCGCTGTTTTTTGAGCCCTGTACCTCCGCGCTTCCGCTGAGTTTATTTCCGCCGCATACCACAAATCTTGACACCATAAGCACCCCTGACACAGAATATCTTACCGATACATTCTATGGGGAGCTTATTAAAATGTGAGTAAAAACAAATATCGGATGTGTCCCCTTTTAAGGGGACCGAAATCTTTGATTTCGAGGGGTTGTCAAGCCCTTTAGAGGCGGTCCTCTTTATAAACGTTAATAGATAGGATAGATAATCCCCCAAAATCGAGCCCAATGGGCTAACGATTTTGACCCCTTTAAAAAGGGGTACACACGCATAGCTCTATATCTTCCCTACTATCTGGCGGATTACGGAATAAATCCTCTCGTTGGCGTCCGAGATAGCCATTCTTTTTGACGCCTCGGAATACGCCTTGAGCTTTTCGGGATTTTTTAGCAGACCGTCGACCTTTTCGATGAGTAAATCCTCGGTCAAATCCTTTTCCTCAATAATCTCAGCCGCGCCGTTATTCACAAGCGCCATAGCGTTGTGATACTGGTGATTCTCGGCTACATTCGGAGAAGGAATGAGCACGGCGGGCTTGCCCAGAACCTGAATCTCAGAGAGCGTGATAGCTCCCGCGCGCGAGATTACGAGGTCTGCCGCCGCCATACAGTCAGCCATATTATCTATATATTCTCTTACATCGAGGTTATCGCATTCGTCAATATCCGCTCCCTTCTCCTTTACGAGGTCGGGGAACCACCTGCCGTTTCTGCCGTAGCCGTGGATATGCTGATAAGCCTTATCCCTGCCGCTTCGTGCAATCAGCGCCGCTACATTTTCGTTAATCATCTTGGCGCCCAACGAGCCGCCGAACGAGAGCACAAGCGGTCTGTCGTCAACGCCGAGCTTTTCTCTCGCCTTAGCCTTATCCGCCGAGATAACCTCGCCGCGGACAGGGTTGCCCGTGACAACTATGCGGGTGTTCTTGTCAAAATGCTTTTCGGCGTCCTTGACAGCCAGCATAACGCGCTTGGCGGACTTTGCGAGCATTTTGTTGGTAACTCCAGGGTAGGCGTTCTGCTCGTGGATGATTGTGGGAATACCCATTTTCGCAGCGGTTCTGAGCACGGGACCGCTGACATAGCCGCCCGTACCTACGCAGATGTCGGGGTTAAAATCCTGTATAATCGCCTTAGCCTCTTTTGAAGAAGAAAAGGTGCGCTTAACTGTCTTAAAATTATGCGCGACAGCCTGAGGCGAAAGCGAACGCCTGAAGCCGCTGATTGTGATAAGCTCAATTCTGAAGCCCGCCTTTGGAACGAGAGTCTCCTCCATTCCGCCGCGGTTGCCGACAAAGAGAATCTCTGTGTCGGGAGCTTTTTCTCTTATATATCCCGCGACAGCCAGAGCGGGGTTGATGTGGCCCGCGGTGCCGCCGCCAGCAAATAGAATTTTCATATAAATCACAACCTATCTGTGTCCCTTTTTAAAGGGACCTAAATTGTTAAATGCGTAGCATTTCAATTTAGAGGGATTATATAGTGTAACGGTCCTCTATATGAACGTTCTAATAGAGGAAAGATAATCCCCGAAAATTGACTCACTGTGTTCGTAACAATTTTCACCCCTTTAAAAAGGGGTACAACTGACCACTGATCACTGTTTTTCAATATTCGCCGTTCGTGAAATTGAGAGGATTATACCCATCTGGGCGAGCAGCATTATAAGCGAGCTGCCGCCGTAGCTGAAGAACGGCAAACTGATACCCGTATTGGGCAGCCAGTCAGTAATAACCAGTATATTTAGCACAACCTGGAGTCCTATCTGAGCCGAAAGTCCTATGCCCAGAAGCTTGCCGAAACGGTCTTTTGAGCGAAGGCTCAACGTTATGCCGCGCCATACCAGAAGCGCGAAGATAATCAGAATAATCAGAGCGCCGATTAAGCCTATTTCCTCACATACAATGGCGAACACAAAGTCGTTCTGAGGCTCGGGCAGGTAGAGGAATTTTTGTCTTGAGCTGCCGAGTCCAAGTCCGAACAGTCCGCCTGAACCGATGGCATAGAGGGAGTTTCTCGTCTGCCATGTTGTATTCCACATTTCGGGGTCAGAGGAGCTGGTGTAGTTGAGCGCCTGTCCCCAGCCGTCCATACGCTCCATAGCGTAGCTGAGACCGCCCGTTACGGCGAGCACAAGGATTATTAATCCGAGCGCGACCGCTCCGATTACAAGATACCTGACCTTCATTCCGCCGACATAAAGCATCAATACGGTCAGTATAGCTATGATAACAATACCCGAATAGTGCGGCTCCAGAATCAGAAGCCCCGCGGTAATGCCGAAGATGACAAGTCCCGGAAGGACGCTGTATTTCGCGTACTGCATTTTGTCGTAATAAAGACTGCCCCAGTGAGCCAAGAACAGGATAATCGAGAACTTGGCTATCTCAGAGGGCTGAACGTTAAAGTTACCTATGGCGAACCATCGGTGGATGTCGCCCGGTACCAACAGAACAACAACGAGCAAGCCCCAGGAAATGAACATAAACAACGCCGCGACCTTGTGGAGCTTGTTGTAGTTGAACACAGACATCAGTATCATCGCGGCAATACCTAAAGCCGCGAAAATCGCCTGACGCTTAATATAGTAATAGCTGTCGTTCATATTATAATAAGCGACAGGGAAGCTCGCCGAGAACATCATAATCATTCCGATTACGAGAAGCACCAGCACAAGCAGAAGGAAAGGCAGGTCGATGCCCATTCCCCTGTCAAACATACGCTGCTTTATCTTGCGGCGCGGAGACGGCGCCTCGCTCCTCGGAGTCGAACGGCGCTCCTGACGGCGCCTCTCGCGCTCTTGTTCACGCTTGCGGCTGTTATTAAGTTTTTCGTCATAAAGCTTGTTATAATCAGCCTCACGCATAACCTGAACAAAAGGTAACATAGTTTCTCCTACTTTTCATACCCCCTTTTAAGGGGGTAAAAATCGTTAAGCGTCTACGCTTCGATTTTTGGGGGTTATTTAGCGTAGCGGTCCTCAATAGAAACGTTCATAAAAAGGAAAGATAATCCCCCAAAATTGACGCCTGAAAGGCGTATCAATTTTGACCCCTTTAAAAAGGGGTACAACATACTAAATGCTATATTTACATCACAATTCCAAATTTGATAACTCCGAAATACACGAGCAAAAATGTGCCGACGCCGAACAGAACAGTAACCGCGCTGAACACGGATACAATCTTGACTTCAGACCAGCCGCTCATCTCAAAGTGATGATGAATCGGGCTCATCTTGAAAAGGCGCTTGCCGTGGGTGAGCTTGAAGTAACCGACCTGAAGTATAACCGAGAACATCTCGCACAGGTAGACAAGCCCCAAAGGCAGAAGCAGAATCGGCATATCAACCGCGTACGCCATAGCGCACACAATTCCGCCGAGGAACAGCGAGCCCGTGTCGCCCATAAACACCTTGGCGGGGTGGAAGTTCCACACGAGGAAGCCGAGACATCCGCCCGCGACAGCCGCCGCGAGGAAGGTAACGCCCATATATCCGAGCAGGCTCGCGATTAGCATAAAGAACAGCGCCACAAAGAATGTGAGCGAGCCGTCCAGACCGTCAATACCGTCGGTAAGATTGACGGCGTTAACTATGCCGACAATCACAATCGCTGAAATAATATAATAGAACCAGCCGAGCTCTACCTGACCGACAAAGGGAATCACCGTCTTTGTGTCGCTACCCGTGAAGCCTAAAACGACGAGATAAGCCGCTGTAGCCGCGAACTGAAGCGCGAGCTTCTGGATAGCTGTCAGACCGAGGTTGCGCTTTTTGACAACCTTGATATAATCGTCGATAAAGCCTATCGCGCCGTGAGCCAGCGCGAGTCCCAGACCCGCGAACACGAGGGTTGAGAGCTTATACGGGTCGCCCTGATATACGCCGATGACACTTGAACCAAACATATTATAGAGTATTACGCTGACAATCGTCACGAACGAAATACCTATAATAAACATAATTCCGCCCATTGTGGGAGTGCCCTGCTTATCCTTGTGCCACGACGGACCGATGTCGAGAATCGTCTGTCCGAAATTGAGCTTGTGCAGGAATTTTATTATAGGCTTTCCTATAAGCGCGGTAATCACAAACGCGACTATCGCGGTAATAAATGTCCAGATACCAAACGGCATATTATCATTCCTTTCTATTTATATGCCTTCCCCCGTTGGGGGAAGGTGTCGCGCCGCAGGCGTGACGGATGAGGGCATTACAAATCTAAATGCTTGTATATATCCTCACATACTCCTCTAAAATTTGTGTTAATCTCTAAATTCGTATATCTTAGTACCGTTAAACCAAATACTTCTTTTAAAAAACAGTCTCGCTCAGTATCCTTATTAATCTGATTATCATCATCATAATGTTGAGAGCCGTCTAATTCAATTACCAGTTTTGCCGAAGAACAATAGAAATCAACAATATAACTTCCTATTACTTTTTGTCTGTTAAAATTACAAGGCAAATCTTTTAAGAAATCATACCACAGATGTTTTTCTTCTTTAGTCGGATTCTTTCGTAACTCCTGAGCAACCTTTGTTAAGTCTTTTATGTAATCGGGTTTTTTATCAAACAATTCCATACTACTGTTGCCCTCATCCGACCAATTCGCCTCATAGGCGAATTGCCCACCTTCCCCCACAGGGGGAAGGCTTTTTCTCATTTAGTCATGTACAACTGTCGAGCCGCCGAACTCTACGGTGATTACCGTGCCCGCGTCGACCTTTTTGCCCTCCGCGATACTCTGGGAGGTTGAAACGTCGTTGGCGTTCGTCGTCGCGCCCGAGATGCTGACGTTCAGCCCGTAAGCCGAGGCGATTGAGTTGACGGTGGAGACCGAATACCCTACAAGGCTCGGAACGGTGACTTTATCCGATTTTGAAGCCTTATCGGTATAAAGTACAATGTTACCGCCTGTGGGAACCTTTGAAGCGGCGGCGGGAATCTGAGATATAACCTTATCTCCGCTGCCCTTGACAGTGGTTTTAAAGCCGTCCGCCTTAGCCTGTGATTTAGCCTTGTCGACCGAAAGCCCGACATACGAGCCCGCGACAGTGTCAACGTACTGTTTTTCTTCGCTCGAGTACTCAGCCTGAATCTCAAGATAAGGAAGAACCTCGCTCATAATATTTACAAATACAGGAGCCGAAACAAGGCTGCCGTAGTAGTTGGCGCCCTTTGGCGTATCGAAGAATACAAGACACGCTACCTGAGGCTTATCAGCGGGAGCGAAGCCGCAGAACGAGGCGATATAGTCCTCGCTGCCGTCGGTTACGGTCAGCTTCTCGGATGTACCCGTCTTACCGCCGACGCGGTAACCCGCGATATAGCCGTTGTTTTTGCCGCCCTTTGTTGTGTTGCGCTCGAGGTAATCGCTCATCTGCTTTGAGACGCTCTGCGAAATAACCTGACGCTTGATTTTGGTCTCGTTGGTCTGAATAACGTTGCCGTTGGTGTCTGTTATCGACTTGACAACATATGGCTGAACAACCTTGCCGCCATTACATACAGCCGCGCAGGCTGTAACCATCTGTATAGGCGTGATCGAGAAGTTCTGTCCGAACGAGGCAACCGCGAGGTCGGTCTCGGACATTGTGCCGTCCTCGTTAAAGAACAGGTCGTCGGATTCACCCGGGAGGTCGATTCCCGTTTTTTCAGAGAAGCCGAACGCCTGATAATATTTATAGAATCTCTTGGGGCCAAGCGACTGACCTATAGCGATAAACGCGGGGTTACAGGAGTTTGTAATCACCTGGAACAGGTTTTGGGTACCGTGACCGCCGAGCTCGTGGCAGTGGATAGTATGGTCATAAATCGTAACCGAGCCCGCGCAGTCAAACGAGGAGTTGTCGCTGACGGTACCCTCGTTGAGAGCCATTGAGGCTGTACACATCTTGAATACCGAACCTGGATAGTATGTATCGGCGATAGCCTTGTTACGCCACATAGCGCCCAGCGCCGCGCTCTCCGCCTCGGCGCGCTTCTTTGCGGTGGGCTGCTGAGCTATCTTTTGTTTGGCTTCCTTTGAAAGCTCGTAGGGCTCGTTGAGATTATAACCGTTCGCGGTTACGCAAGCGAGCAAGCCGCCCGTGTTTACGTCCATAATAATACAAACGCCGCGGTTCTTGACGTTGTTTTCGATAAGTCCCTGCTTCATATACTTCTCGGCGATTGACTGGATTGTCTCGTCAATCGTCAGAGTGATGTTGTTGCCGTCCTTGGCGTCGACATTCTGCTTATACTGGAAGGGCATATCCGTCTGGTTGGCGTTGCGCGCGGTGATGATTCGCCCAGGCGTACCTGTCAGGTATTTATCGTACTGATACTCGACGCCCTCGAGTCCCTGGTCGTCCGAGCCCGTAAAGCCGATGACCGACGAGGCGAGCTCGTTGTAGGGGTAGTAACGTCTGTAATCGTCAAACAGCGTGATAACGCTCGTGAGCTGAGGATATTTTTTCTCGAGCTTTTTAGCGAATTTCAGTATAGCCTCACGCTCGTCGCTCTCGATTTTGCGCTTGACTATGACGTAATATGACTTTTGTTTTGTTTTTTCATAAACATTTTTATAGTCGAGATCGAGAATTTTTGAGATATTCTCGGCGACATACCTGCGCTGTTCGTCCTTTTTGAGATAAGCGGGCGCGAGCACAACCTTCCAGACCGAGGCGCTCTGGGCGAGAATCTTGCCCTTTGTGTCATAAATAGTGCCGCGCTTGGCGTTGAGCTTGGTGTCGACAAGCTGCTGGTCCACGGCGAGCTCCTGAAGCTGGGGGCCCTGAATAAGAGTGAGATAGAGCAGTCTGAAGGCGACCGCGCCAAAGCCCACTATCAGAATTGTCAGAATCAACACCGTAGTGCGGAATCTGAGCTGCTGAAGAAGACCTTTTTTGTTTTTATTATCACGGTTCTTCGCCATATTCCTGCTCCTTTCCATATAATAGTCTTCCCCCGTTGGGGGAAGGCTTATAATAATCCAAAAAAGAGTTAAGACATAAATCCTAACTCTTATTCCCATAACATATGTATTAAATTAAACCCGATGTTATGACCAAAGCCCCGTAATCGCGTCAATAACTTTCTGGAAGAAATTACGGTTGGCGTTCTCGGAAATCTCAGCCTTGTCACCCTTTGAGAGCGAAACATACTCCTTCTGAACATTACCCGCCTTGCTCATACCGAGCTTTTCCTGAGCGTACTTCTCAATCTCGGAGGTAGAGAGCTTGGACTGGAGAGCCATCTGGTTTTGTGTATAGGTACTCTGTGTGTTTCTCAGAGTTTCCTCAGCGGCGATAATCTGCTGGTTAACCTCTGTGAGCTGTACCTGTCCGATAATAATAGCCGAAATAATAATAGTTACGGCCAAAGCCGCCACAGTCCCTACAAAGAGCTTGAAGGGGTTGTGTTTTCTTCTTCTGATTTTTATTAATGCTTCCTGAGGAAGGGTTACTACTTTATTATCTTGTTTATGTTTTTCAGTTTTTTCTTTTTTGGGCAGCTTCGGTGCGGTATTGTCCCTAAAAAGGTTCATATCGTATGCTGCGTTATTTTCATATGCCATTCAAATTACCTCAACGGTTACCTATTATACATCATTTTTACGCGCTTATATTTCCTTAAGATAATATAGTTACATTTTGTTAAAAATTTCTTAATTCGATTACAGAATTTTCAATTTTCGAAAATCGAAATATACAGAATATTGTGGTGTTAATCGGGGCTAACACAACCTATTGTGGTTCTGTGCCCTATTTACAAACTTGTTATATTTTACACTAAGCTGTTACAAATGTCTATAGCTTAAAAGAAATTTCAGCACATTTTTTTACAAATTCTTAGTTTTGCACTTCTGGAGCGCGGATTTGCGGCCAATTCTTGTTCATTTGCCACAATAGGCTTTCTGGTGACTGCCTCAGCACGTGGCGTTTTGCCACATACGCATATAGGAAAGTCCTTCGGGCAGGTGCAGCCCTGATACCATGAAGCCATTTTTTGCTTTACAATCCTGTCCTCAAGTGAGTGGAAAGTGATTACGGCAAGCCTGCCGCCCTTTGAAAGCAGCTCAAACGCGTCGTCGAGACCTTTCTCAAGATAATCGAGCTCGTGATTGACCTCGATTCTCAACGCCTGAAAGGTTTTTCTGGCGGGGTGCCCCGCTCTTCTGACCTTTTCGGGAACCGAATTCCTGATGATTTCGGCGAGTTCAAAGGTGGTTTCGACAGTTTTTTCCTCTCGCGCCTTTACTATACCCTTGGCGATTGAGTTAGCGTACTTCTCCTCGCCGTAGGTAAAAATAATCCGCGCCAGCTCCGATTGCGGGAGCTTGTTCACCAAATCCTTTGCGCTTTCGCCCGACTGCGACATACGCATATCGAGCTCGGCGTCCTCATGAAATGAGAATCCGCGCTCGGGTGTATCGAGCTGATGGGACGAAACGCCGATGTCGAGCAGCACGCCGTCCACCCTGCAGATGCCTCTGTCTCGAAGCAGCGCCTTCATATTTGAAAAATTGCCTTTTATAATTATTGAGTTGTGATTATCTTTAAACCTCTGCTTAATTGTAGCTATAGCGTCGGGGTCCTGGTCGATTGAAATAAGCTTGCCCGAGCTCAGACGGCTCAGAATTTCAGCTGAATGACCGCCTCCGCCCGCGGTACCGTCAACATAGATACCGTTGGGCTTGATGTCAAGGCCGTCAACCGCCTCATTAAGCAGAACAGGTATATGCTTGAATTCCATATCTGCTTTACCCTATATATCAGAAATTGAGCATCGAGAGAGCCTCGTCGAGCGCGGGCTCGCTCTCGTTCATCATTTCGTCGAATTTATCCTTGTTCCAGATTTCGATGCGGTTATCCATACCGACAACCGCGGCTTCCTTATCGAGCGAGGCGATTTCGCGCAGGCTCTGGGGAATGATTACTCTGCCCTGAGCGTTGGGGCTGACCTCTATCGCCGTAGCGATAACATGGTAGCGCAGCGCCGTGGCGTTCTTGGCGGGCAGGCTCTTTATGCTGTCGCGCAGGTTCTCAAACTCATCGAGAGAAAGCACCTGTACGCATTTATTAAAGCCTTTTGAAATTATAAAAGTCTCGCCAAGCTGCTCTCTGAAGCGAGCGGGCAGAACGATTCTGCCTTTAGCGTCTATAGATTGAAACGTAGTACCCGAAAACATCCTGCCGTCTCCCTTCATTAAAATTTCATCCGTTACGGCACATTTCGAGCCAATTCGAGCACAAATTGACACTAAATGCCACCGATGTAATCATTATATACTATCTGTAATGAAATTGCAAGAAAAAAGTTACAGCATTTTTACTGAATATGCGAGCGGTTTTTTGGTACATTCGACAAATAGCGTCAATATTTTTCTAAGAAAGAAAAATATTGACAGTAGTTAGTAGCTAGTTGTCAGTAGTCAGTATTTCACGCGACAAAGTTTTCGAACAAAAAACAAGACATCTCCCGAGAGATGTCCTGCAAATTTTTATTATTCTAATGTTAACGCTTTAACTAACTACTGACTACTAACTACTGACTACTAAAAAAAGAAGCCCCGACGGGCTTCTTTTTTGATTATTTCATACTGCTCTTAAGGTTCTGGCGAGCCTTGCGGATTTCCTGAGCGTAAGATGTGATGCTCTCGTCTGTGCGGCGCATAATGTCCTCAACATAGGAGTTAGCAGCCTTGTGCATCTCGACAGACTTTTTCTTGGCGTCAGCCATAATGTCCTTAGCCTTTGCCTCAGCCGCGAGAGTAACCTCGTGCTGGCTTACCATAATCTTGCGGCGCTCCTCAGCCTGACGGATAATCTCGTCGGCGTTGCGTCTTGCTTCTTCGATGATAGCGTCGCGGTCGGCAACGATGTTCTTTGCCACGCTGATTTCTGTGGGAAGGTTGTCCTCGATTTCGTCAAGAATATCAAAAATACGGTCGCCCGAGATGATAACCTTCTTATCTCTCGACATAGGCACTGCCTTGGCGTCGTTGACCATATCCTGTAATTCAAGGATTAAATCTTCTACTCTCTTATCTAATCTGTCCATTTTCTCTCCACTCCTGTATTTTTAATTTTTTATTATTTCTTTAAAGACGTTAAACGCGTTCGGAAGCGGCAAAAGCAACTCCCCTACAATTAACACCCTATTTTAACCTTTTTAAGATTTCATCATGCACGCACTCGGGCACAAACGAGCTTATATCGCCGCCGAGAGAAGCTATCTGCTTGACTCCGCTGGAGCTCAGATACATATAGTCTGAGTTGGATGTCAGAAACAGCGTCTCCAAATCAGGATTAAGCTTTTTGTTAAACAGCGCCTGCTGAAATTCATATTCAAAGTCCGACACAGCCCTGAGACCTTTTACAATAGCCGTGATACCGCGCTCGCGTGTATAATCGGCGAGCAAACCGTCAAACGCGACAATCTCAACATTCTCAAGCCCCGCTGTCGCCTTTTTGAGAAGCTCAATCCGCTCCTCGGTGGTGAAGCTGGGGTTCTTGGCGGGATTGTTGAGTACGCCGACAACAACGCTGTCAAACATCTTTGACGCTCTGGTGATAATATCAACGTGACCTAATGTAACAGGGTCAAAACTGCCGGGACAAATTACCTTTGTTTTCATTAAACATAATCCTTATGTCTGTACATAGTTACTTTTATTTTACCATAGTGTTTCTGTCTGTCAAGCATAAATTCACCATAATTTTGCAAAATGTCCTCATTTTCTTCATTTTCGGCAATTATTACGCCTGTTTTTTTCACTTTTTCGGCAATTATGGGCAAAGCTTTTTGCAATAAACCTGTTCCGAACGGCGGGTCAAGATACACAATGTCGAAAGGCTCGACTATTGTATCTATAAAAGTAAGGCTGTCGGCGTGAAGAACCTTCGCCTTGTCATAGAGCCCCGCTGTGTTGAGATTTTTTCGAACTATATCGACGGATTTGCGGCTTTTATCGACAAACGTAGCCGATTTTGCCCCGCGGCTGAGGGCTTCTATGCCCATCTGACCGCTGCCCGCGAACAAATCAAGAAAGCTTCTGCCCTCTATATCAAATTGTATGGCTGAAAAAACCGCCTCTTTAACCTTATCAGTCGTCGGACGAACGTCGTCGCCCGCGAGTGTCTCGAGCTTTCTGCCCCTTGCGGAGCCTGTTATTACGCGCATTTTATAAATCCTTTCATATATGTACCCCCTTTTAAGGGGGTAAAAATCGCTAAGCATTTATGCTTCGATTTTTGGGGGTCGTATAGCGCAGCGGTCCTCTTTATGAAAGTTCATAACGAGGATGGACAATCCCCGCAAATTGGCTCGCTACGTTCGCAACAATTTGCACCCCTTTAAAAAGGGGTACAAATCACTTATGAAAATAATTGTACACCGCTACCGCCGCGTCGTGAGTCATCTTCGGGCAGAGCTCAAGCTCATGCAAGTCGGCGTTTTTGATATTCGCGATTGTCCTGAAATGTTTTAATAACGCCTTTGCCCTGACAGCGCCTATGCCGTCAATATCAGTCAGCGTGCTGTTTATAACCGCGTTTTTGCGGCGCTGGCGGTGGTAACCGATAGCGAAGCGGTGAACCTCGTCCTGCATTTTGCTCAAAAAGGTAAAAACGCTTCGATAAGAATTAATCGAGATTTCGCCTCCCGAGCCTGTCACGGCGCGGGTGCGGTGGCTTGTGTCCTTGACCATACCGAACAGCGGCACATCTATATTGTGCTTTTTGAGAATAGGCATAACCGCTGAGACCTGTCCCCTGCCGCCGTCGAGCAGAATAAGGTCGGGCAAGCGCCCGAAGCCCTCGCCGCTGTCCTTGTTATCCTCATACTCGCTGAAGCGCCTGTCGAGCACCTCAGCCATTGAGGCGTAGTCGTCCTGACCTTCAAAGCTCTTTATTTTGAACTTTTTGTAAGCGGATTTGAGCGGCTTTCCGTTCTCATAGACTATCATTCCCGCCACATTCTCTGTACCCGCGAGGTTTGATATATCATAGCTCTCGATATACTCGGGGATTTTGCTGAGCCCCAGAAGCTCTCTGAGCTCCTCGAGCACAGAGTACTCGCGCGAGGTTCTGCCCTTTATCTGGGCGAGAGTTTCGGCGGCGTTCTTTTTGCACATACCGACAAGCTGAGCCTGTTCGCCTCGCTGGGGAGCGGTTAAATATACGCGCCTGCCGCTCTTTTCGCTGAGCCACTTTTCAATGACCTCGCTGTCCTCGGGGAGTCTGTCGAGCGTGAGATTGCGGGGAATTTCGCGGTTCATCGAGTAGTAGCTCGTTATGAACTGCGAGAGCTCGTCCTCCTGCTCCATCGGGTTGTTTATGACAAAATTCTCGTGGTCGGTGAGCCTGCCGCCCTCGAACTTAAAAATCTGAAAACAGCCGCGCTCGCCGTCGGTAAAGTAGGCGATTACATCCTGGTCGGGCACGTTGATTGAAACAACCTTCTGCTTGTCCGCCATTTTCTTTACGGCGTTTATCTTGTCGCGAATCTGAGCCGCGCGCTCAAACTCAAGGTTTTCGGAGGCTTTCTCCATCTCCTCTGTGAGCATCTTGATTGACTTTGAGCTGCCGCCCTTTAAAAAGTCGAGCGCCTGTTCAACATTTTCGTCATATTCACTAAAGCTTACCCTGCCCGTACAGGGAGCCATACACTGCTTGATGTGAAAGTTGAGGCACGGGCGGCTCTTGCCAAAGTCCTCGGGGAACTTTCGGTTGCAGGTCGGGAGCTTAAAAATCTTGTTGGCTTCCTCGACGCTCTGCTTGACATAAAAGCTGTTCTTGTACGGTCCTATGTATGTCGCGTCATCGTCCTTCTTCTGGAGCTCATAGGTGATTTTGCGCCATTTTTCGTTCGACACTCGGATATAGCTGTAGCCCTTGTCGTCCTTTAAAAGGATGTTGTACTTGGGCGTATGCTGCTTTATAAGACTGCACTCGAGAATAAGCGCCTCAAACTCGCTGTCACAGATGATGTATTCAAAGTAATCCACATTCTCAACCATCCGCCTAACCTTTTCGGGATGATTGTTCTGAGAGCCGAAGTACTGGGACACGCGGTTTTTAAGCGCCTTGGCTTTGCCGATATATATTATCTTTTTTGTTTTGTCGTGCATTATATAAACTCCTGGAGACAGCGGCAGAGCCATAGCCTTTTTGCGGAGTTCGGAGATTTTAGTGTTCATATTGACATCACTGTACCCCTTTTTAAAGGGGTGGAAATTGTTGCGAATATAATGAGCCAATTTCCGGGGATTGTCCAGCGTAGCGGTCCTCTATCAAAATGTTCATAGTAAGGAAAGATAATCCCCAAAAATCGATCCCGTTGGGCTAACGATTTTTACCCCTTTAAAAAGGGGTACAGAATTGTAAAACAAAAAAAGGGCGGAACAAATCCGCCCCAAAAAATTCTTACTTAGTCAGCGAAGCCTGAATCAACCAAAGCGATAAGACCGTCAACGGCTTCCTGCTCGTCAGCGCCGTCAGCGATGATTTTGATTGTTGTTCCGCCGATAATGCCTAAGGAAAGTACGCCGAGAAGGCTCTTGGCGTTAACTCGTCTTTCTTCTTTTTCTACCCAAATTGTTGCCTTATACTCGTTAGCCTTCTGGATAAAGAAAGTAGCAGGGCGAGCGTGCAAGCCTGCCTTATTCTTAACTAAAACTTCCTTAACATACATAAGTAAAACCTCTCTAAAATCTTATATATTAGTCAAAAGACCTAATTCACACAATCTATTATATCACTTTTCTTTTTAACGTCAATATCGAAAAATCAATTTTGGATTAGCTTACATTTTAATATGATTTTAATATTTTAGCTTTGTGCAACTTAACTAAAACCGTTCTCAGATAGTATATTTTTATCGTCATCACTGAGGGTAATTTTGTCGAGCATATCAGGGCGTTTTTTCGCCGTGTTAATCAGGCTGTGCTCATAGCGCCAGCGGTCAACCTTTTGGTGGTCTCCGCTGTACAAAACAGGAGGAACCTCCGCCCCGCGCCAGACCTGCGGCTTTGTGTATTGCGGATACTCAAGCAGTCCTCTGAAATGGCTCTCCTCGGTAAAGCACTCGTCGTTCGAGAGCACCCCCGAAACAAGCCTTGACAGCGCGTCTATAAAAACCAGCGCGGGCAGCTC
Organism: bacterium; assembly: GCA_020625875.1. Classification (GTDB taxonomy): domain Bacteria; phylum Bacillota; class Clostridia; order Oscillospirales; family Acutalibacteraceae; genus Ruminococcoides. Next base: position 18,463 of record JAHLAX010000044.1, read on the forward strand.
GCCGCCTGTTAAAACATAGTCGCCGATTGAGATTTCTTCGTCGATAAACTCATCTATTACTCTTTGGTCAACGCCCTCGTAGTGACCCGCGAGCACACAAATATTCTGAAGCTCGCTTAATTCCTTAAGGCGCTGTTGAGTAAGCGGCTTGCCCTGAGGCGACATATACACAAAATGAGGCTTGCAGCCGCGCTTTTCGCATATATCCTCATAACACAAGGCTATGGGCTCGCACTTCATCAGCATACCCATTCCTCCGCCGTAAACCGTGTCGTCAACGCGGCGGTGTTTGTCGAGCGCGAAATCACGCAGCTGAACGCATTTAATCTCAAGCGCCTCGGACTTCCTCGCTCTGCCGATTATACTCTCGCCGAGTACCGCCTCGCACATCTCGGGAAACAGGGTTATCAAATCAATCTTCATCGTCAAAAAGCCCCTTGATTGGTCTGACGAGCACATATCCCCCGTCAACGTTCTTTTCAGTAACAATGCTCTCAACAGCGGGCACAAGATACTCCTTTTCGCCGTTTTTTACGGTATATACGTCGTTGGCGCCCGTCTTGAACACATCCTTAATCTCGCCGTAACATACGCTCTCGTCGTCGGAGTCGAGCACTCTGCAGCCGATTAAATCCTGAATAAAGTTTATACCCTCGGGCAGTTTCACGTCGTCACGGTTGATATAGAGCACCTTGCCGCGGAGCTTTTCTGCGTCCTCGACAGTGTCAACGCCCTCTATCTTTGAGAGCGCGATGTTTTTATGCGCGCGTGATTTAACCTTGAGCTTCCGCTCTCCCCCGTCAAAATAGAGGGTTTTAAAGCACGCGAGAAAGTCAGGGCTGTCGCACCAGCACTCTACGCGGACTTCGCCGCGCAAGCCGTGTGTGCCGACAATCTTGCCCGCCTCTAAAAATTGCTTTTTCATCAACCAAATATCTCCAGAATCTCGTTTTTGTGAGCCATAATACAGTCGTAGCCCTCTTTTATGGTCTCGTCAACATTACTTATATCGAAAAGCGCGGTGTTCTCGTTTTTAATATCAATGGCTAAATCAGCCAGCTTCTTTGACTCGCGCGTGCCGTCGATTGAATATACGTCGAGAGCGCGCCAGATAACTTTTATTAAGCCGTTGAGCCCTGGGTTGGGGTCGTAGTCCATAATATCAAAGCCGATGGCGAGGACTTTCCCCACGCCCATATCCTTGAGGATTTTTACGGGCAGGTTGTCCTTTGAGCCGCCGTCGATAAAGTTGTAGTTATTATATGTACAGGTGGTATAAATCGCAGGAAATGACATACTCGCTCTTACAGCGGTTTCGAGCGGAACATCGGTGAGGTAGTGAATATGGTCGTTCTTGAGCCTCTCGTCATAAGTAGTAAAGATACACTCATCGGTGGTCAGAGTGTCAACCGTACAAATCGAAAGATTAATTGGCAAATCCCTGAAGCCGCGGATATTGCGCATATACATTATCTCGCGGAACACATCCGAAATCAGCTCGCCCGACTTTAGCCCGTCACGGCGGATATTCTTGTTCAGAATAAGCTGCGCGAGCCCTTTGAAGATTATACCGTTGTCAATTTCGGCGAGCGTTTTCCAATACTTTTTCGCAATATCGGTCATTTCTTCAGCGCTGAATCCCATAGCGATAATAGCCGCCATAGCCGCGCCAGAGCTGGTACCCGACACGAACTGAGGGCGAATGCCGAGCTCATAGAGCGCCTTAATCGCGCCGATGTGAGCAATACCCTGCAAGCCGCCGCCCGAAAACGCTATGCCGATAGCGTCCTTTCGCTGTTCACGCGTCATTTCCTTCACCTCTAAATCTATTTCGAAAACTTATAAACGTTGCAGTACGACTCGGTTTCCACAAAATAATCGTACCAGTTGTAGAACTCGTCAAATTTATAATCTGCCTGAATAAGCTCGTATTTTTTGAATTTTGTATTATTCTTTATGTAATCAATTACGCCGTCGGTATCGGCGAGGCGGGAGATATAGACAGTTACCTCATCGAGAGAATTGAGCTTTTCGTCGGTCTTGAGCCTGTCAAGACTGCTCTTGAACTCCTTGTCCTCGTCGCCGTTGTTCATATATGACTCGGCGAAGGCGGTGATTTTTCCGTTAGTTACAACTCCGCGCTTGGTGGCGAATTCGTCGAGCTCCTTGCCGAGGTTCGGGTCCATATCGGCGCTCTGGGCAATCATAGCCTCATCATAGAGCATAAGCTTGTCTATAACCTTGTTCCACTCGAGCATGGCGGTGCCTACAAACACAGCCTTGTCGGTCTTTTTGTCATAGAGATTGGTTTTGCCGTAGGTATAGTAGGGCTTGACGAAAATAAGCGAGAGAACGCACACAACCAGAATACCAGCAGGCACGGCGAGGCGTATCTTTTCGTTTTTGAAAAGGTTGAAAACCCTGATAAAAGCGAACGCGAACATCATAGCCACAAACGGCAGAGACGCCATTACATAGCGGTCGCTGTTGAATGGCGACAAAAGCGAAATGCCGACGAAATAAACAAGCGGCGGAATTGTGATGAACACAGCCTTGCGGCTGAGCTTTTTCTTCTTGACAAAACGGAAGAAGATAAAAGAGCCTGCAGCGAATCCCGCGCAAACGGCGAGCAACCAGATTTGCCCGAGGAACATATCCTTTGCCAGTACCTCGACATATGTGAACAGCTTGTAGACAAAGTAGGTCACTATAGTTACAACGTCGATTTTTATATCGAGCGAGCCGAAGCCGCGGTTGCCGCCGAGAACGTTCTCGATGATATGCGGATAAATCAGCATAGCGAGCACAGCGCCGATTACAGCCGTTCCGATTACGAGGAACAGGTCTTTAAAGCATTTTTCCTTGATTTTGAACACGAGGAACACAAGACCCGTAAGTCCCGCGAAAAGTATAAAGTAATACTGAGTGAGTATGCCGAGCGTGACTATCGGCAGAAGAATGAGGCAGTCGGTTATCTTGACCTCGTTCTTTTTGTCGTAGAGTCTGAGCATCTGATACATAAACAGCAGCACAAAGAACGTGAGCGTCGCGTACATTCTGAGGTAAATCGTAGTGGTGAAGCACGCTATGCTGAGAGCGTATGCGGCTGTACCGATAAGCGCCCAGAGGTTATTATCCGTGACGCGTTTACCAATCATATAGAGCAGAATCAGTATTCCAACCATAGCCAGCACGTTGATTGAATAGGCAAAGTAACGGCTGAACTGATTTGGAAAGAGAGAGCAGACAGTATGCACAAGCGCGTAATAGAACGGCGGGTGCGACGCGTCTATGACCTGATTCTCCCACACCTGAGCGTAGTTGAAACGGTCGCTGTCGGACACGCTGAGGTACTCGTTGAAGTCATTTGAGCTGTTCCAACCGCCGTTGACGTTGAGCTGCTTCTGAGTGTTGGCGAGATTATATGTAAGAAGCTCGTCCTCGTGATAGCCCTGCTTTGTAGCTATGTAAAAAGTGCTGATACACAGGCTTACTATTATTAACACCGCGAGGATTATCCTCGCTGTTTTGTTAGAAACTTTCATAGATACTTCACTCCGTCCGTACAACTTTGACTGCGAATAAACTCAACGTCATCAAACTGTGCTTTGAGCTTTTTACAAAGCGGTTCTATTACAACGTCCTCTGTTTTGAAGTGTCCCGCGTCAACTACCGCGATACCGCAGTGGTTGGCGGATATAATCTGATTGTGCTTGATTTCGCCCGTCAAAAGCGCGTCAGCGCCTAGCTCACTCGCCAACGGCGCCAGATCGCCGCCGCTGCCCGAGCAGATTGCGACACGCTTCACAGTCTTTTCGCCGAAGGTGTAGCGCAAGCCCTTACAGCCGAGAGCGTTTTTAACATTTTCGGCAAATTCACGGTTTTTAACCGCCTCATCAAGCTCGCCGATATATAGGCACTCACCCTCGACAAACGCGCCGTTCTTTACGCCGACCGCCTCAGCAAGGCAGGTGTTAACGCCGAATACGGGGCTCAAATCGAGATTTGTGTGCAGACACAGCGCCGAAAGCCCGCTGTTAATCAGCTTATACACAACGCTTGTTGTGTCGATGCTCTTGAGCGGTTCAAAAATCACGGGATGGTGGCTTATGATTAGCTGAGCGCTGTTTTTGAGCGCCTCGTCAATGACCTCATCCGTAATATCAAGAGCGACCAGCGCTTTGTTAACCTCGCTATTTTCGCTGCCGATTAAAAGTCCCACGTTGTCAAACTCCATAGCCGAGTTAAGCGGCGCGAAGGTCTCGACAAAGTCAATTATATCTTTAATTCTTTTCATTTATCATCAACCTCAGTTCATCCAAAAGCGCTTCGACAGATCGGTCTCCGCGGCTTTTGTTCTCGAGATTTCTTATTTCCTTTTTTATAAACTTAACGCTTTCGCCGTCCTCTAAATTGAGCTTGCCCGTCAGCTTAAAAACACTGCTGACAGCGAGCTTTCGTCCGCTGTACGCGGCGGCAATCACGGTGTAGCTTTTGCCCTTTGAGGTGAGCGCCTTTTGTTCGGTGATTTCAAAACCGTTTTCGTACAGAAAACCGATTAAGTCCTCGCTTCGCGACATAGGCTGAAGAATAAGCCTTAGGCTTTTGTCCTTAACGAGCTCGCTTTCGCCGAGTATTTTGGCGATAACCTCGCCGCCCATACCCGCGATAACGATGTCGGTAATCTTATCCTCGGGTTTTATTGTGGACAGTCCGTCGCCGAGACGAAATTCAATGCCCTCAACCTTATATTTTCGGGCGTTTTCTCTGCCGCTTAAAAGCGGTTTTTCGCCTATATCAGAGGCGATGGCGAAGCTGATTTTTCCGCTTTTTAACAGCCAGACGGGCAAAAGCGCGTGGTCGGAGCCAACGTCAACAAGCCTTGCGCCGTTTCGCACAAGGCTCGCACAATTTAACAGTCTCTCGTCAAGGCTGAAAAGCTTCATATTACTGGATAACTTCGTTGATTTTCTTGATGAGCTCGTCGGCGTCTACGCCGTGAACCATACACGCGTCCGCGATGCTCTCACCGCGTGAGGCGGGACATCCGAGACAGTGCATTCCGATTGACAGAAATACAGGCGCTGTCTGGGGATACTGATCGAGCACATCACCGATGATTGAAGTTTTTTCTATAGCCATAATTTTACCTCCAAATTCATAGTTATAATTATTGTAACATATTGTTCTGTAAAAATCCATAGTTTTTTTAAGCCTTCCCCCGTTGGGGGAAGGTGGGCAATTCGCTCATAGGCGAATTGGTCGGATGAGGGCTTACTAAGGTTTGTGCAAAATACAATCTTTCGTATACAATCGTCATAAGTATGTCTGCCCTCATCAGTCACTCCGCAAGCTCCATGACAGCTTCCCCCACAGGGGGAAGCCTTTATAAATGCTACTTCAGCTCCACGATCGTCACTCCGCTTTCGCCCTCGCCGAAGGTGCCGAGGCGGAAGGTTTTTACATACTTGCTTTTTCTCAGGTGAGCCTGAATCTCCTTGCGGAGCACGCCAGTACCCTTGCCGTGGATAATCGTAATCTGCTCGATGTTTGTAAGAATCGCGCTGTCGATAGCGTTGTCAACCGCCATAATCGCCTCCACGGCGCTCATACCGCGCACGTCAATCTCGGTTGCGGGGTGAACGTCCACATTTGAGGGTACGTTGCGAAGGCGCTTACCGTACTGCTTTTTGGGCGCGTCAGCCTTTGAAAGCCTGAGGTTGTCGAGCTTAACTCGTGTCTTGATTATACCCGCCTGAACGAGCACCTCGTTATTCTTATCGGGCAGCTCGAGTACGACCGCCTTTTTGTCAATATCATAAATCAACACATTGTCGCCGACCTTAAGCGGGCGGGGCAGCTTGTAGTCTGAGTTTTCTTTTGTTTCAACGGGATTCGAACTGTCCTCGAGCTTGTTAATCTCACGGCGGAGCTTTGAGCGCATAGACGTATCGTCCTTGGATTTTTTAGCCTTTTCCATTTCGTCCAGAAGCGCGTACGCCTGCGCCTTGGTCTGAGCGATAATGCGCTCCGCCTCCTGCTTCGCGCGCTCGATTTCGTTCTCTGCCTTTTGCTTCGCTCTCTGAAGCTCATTTTCAGCCTTTTGCTTTTCGGTATTGGCTTTACCCGTTAAGCGCTGGGCGTTCTCGAGCTGTTTTTCAAGGCTCTGACGGCGGCTCTCGAGTGTCTGAACTACGTCCTCAAACTCGCGGCTCTCGGCGCTTACAAGCTCCTGAGCGCGGTCTACGACGCTTACGTCCATACCGAGGCGCTTGCTTATAGCGAAGGCGTTACTCTTGCCTGGTACGCCGATTAAAAGTCTGTAGGTCGGGCGCAGGGTTTTTATATCGAACTCGCAGCTGCCGTTCTCTATCCCCTGAGTTCTCAGCGCGAACTCCTTTAGCTCGGCGTAGTGGGTTGTGCTGGCGATTTTCGTGCCCTTTTCCCTGAGCCTTTCCAGTATAGCGATAGCCAGCGCCGCTCCCTCTACGGGGTCCGTGCCCGCGCCGAGCTCGTCTATCAGCGCGAGACTCGAGGAATTCGCCTTTTTCATTATCTCAATAATATTCGTTATATGCGCCGAGAAGGTCGACAGGCTCTGCTCGATGCTCTGCTCATCGCCTATGTCTACAAGCACGCGCCTGAACACACTCAGCTCGCTGTTGTCGCCCGCGGGAATCATCAGCCCGCACATAGCCATAAGCGTGAGCAGACCGATTGTTTTGAGGGTGACCGTCTTACCGCCCGTATTCGGTCCCGTGATTACAAGGGTATCGAAATCCTTGCCGAGCGTTACGTCAATCGGGACAACATTATTTGGATTAATCAGCGGATGACGCGCGTGCTTCAAGTCAATTACACCCTTGTCGTTGAGCGCAGGCATAACCGCCTTCATCGAGTACGCCATATCAGCCTTGGCGAAGATTAAATCGAGCTCCGCGAGGCACTTGTAGCTGCCGATAATCACATCGGCGTACGAACCCGCGAGCGCGGAAAGCTCAAAGAGGATACGCTCGATTTCAGCCTCCTCCTTGGAAACTAAAACTTTTATATCATTATTCGCCTGAACAACGCCCATCGGCTCAATGAATACGGTCTGACCGCTGGAGCTCGTGTCGTGCACAAGCCCGGGGACGTTGCCGCGGCACTCCGCTTTGACGGGCACAACATAACGCCCGTCACGCTGAGTGACTATATTATCTCTGAGATACTTCTGATATGTGGAGCTTCTGATAATCTTATCCAGCGCCTCTCGAGCCTTTGAGCTCGCCGTGCGAATCTTGCGGCGTATATCAGCGAGCGCGGGTGAGGCTGTGTCGAGGAATTCTTCATCATTTGTGATTGCCGTGGTGATTCGCTCCTCGAGGAACTTGTTGGGCACAAGCCCCTGAAACAGCATATCAAGCGAGGTTTTTGTATTTTCGCATTTGCCGTACCATGACTTGACCGAGCGGATAGCCCTAAGTGTTTCGGCAATTCTCAGCAGCTCACGAGCGCTGAGCATACCGCCAGCGTCACCGCGGCGAAGCTCGCCCGCGACATTTCTCACTCCGCTGAAGGATGGCGCGCCGTATTTGCCCGTCAGCACATAAGCGTCGTCGGTCATCTTTAAATTGCGCTGGGCTATCTCGAGTTTAAACTCGGGCTCGAGCTTAAGCGCCGCTTCTCTCGCCTCCTCGCAGGAGGTTTTGTCAGCAAGTTTATTCAAAATTTTATCAAGCTCTAAAGCGATATAATGTTTGTTCATAACTGATTCCTATGTAGTATAACAATGTTTTGATTAAGCATCCAAGCCTTCCCCCGTTGGGGGAAGGTGCCGAACGTAGTGAGGCGGATGAGGGCAGACATACGTAATATTCCCGCATACGAAAGCTTCATCTTTTATCAAAGGTAAAAGCCCTCATCCGACCAATTCGCCTTTATGGCGAATTGCCCACCTTCCCCCACAGGGGGAAGGCTAAACTATGTAATTGTTTTTAAAAATTGTAAAGTCCTGAAATTTCTCTCTAAAATAAATCTTATATATTCCTCGGCGCAGAAGTTGAGCGTTTTTAAATCAGCCTCAGGCAGAGTAAAGCCAAAGAGCTTTTCGTCGTCGGCGTAGCAGCAGTGGCGAAGCGCTTTGAGCGAGCTTAAGCTGAGCTTTATCCTGTAATCCGACAGCTCGGATTTTTCAAAGCAGTCGCCGCAGATGAGCTGGCCCGACTTCGGCAGAAACGCCATATTTTCCTTTTCATACTCGCCGCATTCTTTGCACATCATAATATCTGGCATATAGCCCGCCTCGCACATCAGCCGAAGCTCCACACAGGGCTTGACGACATTCATCGGGCGCTTGTTTTCGCTGAGCAGATGAAGCGCGTTAAGTATTAGCCTGAGCTGCTTTGAAGCCTCCTGCTCCTTCGGGCAAACGGCGGTCGCGAGCTCGCAGAAATACTGGGCGCAGTAAGTGTTCTCGATACTTTTAGACAGCCCCGAAAATATTTTAATTGCCTTGGCGTCACCCACAACATAGGTGTCCTTACCCTTGTGTAGAGTCAGCCGCGAATAGCACAAAAGCCCCGTCGCGGCGCACTTGGAGCTTTTGATGTCCTTGGCGCCGCGGGCGAAACCTTTTATAATCCCGTGGCTTTCGGTAAGCATTGTTATGAGCTTATCCTTCTCACCGATATTCTGTTCTTTGACTATCAGTCCGTTCGTTATAAACTTCATTTTCACGCTCCGAAGGCTTTTGTTCAACCCTGTCGTTGTGTATGCTTTTGTACATAAGGTAGTCGTAAATCCTGCCGCTGTACCAGAACGCGTTCCACGCGTCAAATTCATTCATATCATCACCGAGGTTAGTGTGGCACTTAATTTCGGCGATATTTGAGTAAAATTTTTACAAAACTGTGTCCCTTTTTAAAGGGACCGAAATCTATTGATTTCGAGGGATTGTGTAGCCCTTTAGAGGCGGTCCTCTGTCAGAACGTTCATATAGAGGAAAGATAATCCCCCAAAATTGACGGTCTGCGACCGTATCAATTTTGACCCCTTTAAAAAGGGGTACTGAATTGCGAATTAATCAAAATCCTTCTCGTCATAGCCGAAATTTCTGAGCAGCTGCATACTGTTGCGCCAGTCCTCCTTGACCTTTATCCATGTCTGCAAAAACACCTTGCAGTCGAAGAACCGCTCCATATCCTGACGGGCGTAGGTTGAAATTTTCTTTAGCATTGAGCCGTTTTTGCCGATTAAAATTCGCTTGTGCGTCTCGCGCTCGCAGTAGATTGTCGCCTCAACGTCAAGTATATCCTTGCCCTCGCGCATACGCATTTTTTCTATTACGACAGCTATTCCGTGGGGGATTTCCTTGTCGCAAAGTCTGAGGATTTTTTCGCGAATCATCTCGCTGGCGAGCACGCGCTCGGGCTGGTCGGTCAGGGTGTCATCCTCAAAGAAGTGTCCGCCCTCGACAGCCTGATTCATAAGCTCAGCTTTTAATTCCTCAAGCCCGCTGCCGTCCTGCGCCGACACGGGCACAACGGCGTCAAAATCGTGGAGCTGACTGTAAGCGAGAATCTGCTTCATCAGCACGTCCTTCTCTTTGAGCATATCAATCTTATTAATCGCGAGAATTGACGGAATTTCCATCGCCTTTATCTTTTTGATAAGCGAGAGTTCGGTCGGTCCCGCCTCCTTGTCAGCCTCGACAACGAGCATAACGCAGTCAACCCCGCCCATACTTTCGCTGACGGAGCGAACCATATATTTGCCGAGGTTATTTTTGGGCTTGTGCATACCTGGGGTGTCAACAAACACGAGCTGAGTGTCGCCCTCGGTGAGCACGCCTGTGATGCGGTTGCGGGTTGTCTGGGGCTTGCTCGAGACGATAGCCACCTTGGCTTTTAAAAGCCTGTTCAGAAGCGAGCTCTTGCCCACATTCGGTCGTCCCACTATTGCGATAAACGCTGATTTTTTGTTATCCATACTGTTTCCTCTGTCAAGTACCCCCTTTTAAGGGGGTAAAAATCTTTGATTTTTGGGGGTTATTTAGCGTAGCGGTCCTCTATATGAACGTTCATAACAAGGAAAGATAATCCCCCAAAATTGACGCCTTGACGGCGTAATAATTTTGACCCCTTTAAAAAGGGGTACGTAAAAATCGCCGCCACGTTTCAGTGACGGCAATTCTTATTATTTCTTAAATTTAAAACCGCCGATAAACGCTACTGATATTATAAGTGAAAACAAGAATAAAATCAATAGCCACACACGGCTTATGAAAAACATAAATATATACTGAATTTTGCTGATGTCGAAGTAGAATATGAACGCCACAACTACAGCTATGACCGACAGTATAAGCACAGCCGCCGCGGAGCAATCCTTGGCGATTTTTATCCGCCTGTCATACTCCTCTGTCACAAGGTCGCAGGCACTCTCAATCGCGGTATTAAAACACTCCGCCGCGATAATCGCGCCGATAAGGAGCAGCAAAACCGCCCACTGAGCCTTGGACAAATCATAAAAGAAGCTGAACGCTATTACATAAAAAGCCGCGACCAGATGAAAGCGAAGATGCCCCTCGCTTTTTATTGAGTGCCCTATTCCGACAAAAGCCGCCTTAAAGCTTTTCAGCTGTTTTCTCATCCTTCGATAATGTAGCTGGAGGACGCGGGCAGTCCCAGAGCGTTCATAACAGTTTCTTCTTTCTCTCTCATTCTGACCTTTTCCATATTTTCAACATGGTCATAGCCAAGCAGATGAAGCACGCTGTGCGCTGTAAGGTAGCCCACCTCGCGCTGAAGTGTATGCCCGAACGCCTCAGCCTGTTCCTTCGCCTTTTCAACCGAGATTACAACATCGCCGAGGATTTTAGCGCCTGTCTCGAGGTTGGTGTCATACTCGCCGTTCTGCCCCATCGGGAACGAAAGCACGTCTGTGGGCGCGTCAATATTCCTGTACTGCTTGTTAAGCTCACGAATCCCCTCATTATCTGTAAATGTCACGCTTATTTCAGCGGGCTCCTTGAAGCTCTCGAGCTCGAGCACCGCGTGACAGCAGCGTCTTATGAGCATACGCAATCCTGTGGGGATTTTGACAGCTTTCTGGTTGTTGGTGATGATAACTCTAATCTTTTTTTCTGTCATTTTTGATTACCTCATTTTTCTCATACGCTTTTATAATATCCTGTACCAGGCGATGTCTTACAACGTCTTTCTCGTTGAACCTGCACTGGGCAATGTCCTTGATTCCCCTCAAAATTCTGAGACAGTCTTTTAGGCCGCTCTTAGCGCCGAGGGGCAAATCAATCTGAGTAATATCGCCTGTTATAACCATTTTGCTGTTGAAGCCCAGTCGGGTGAGAAACATCTTCATCTGTTCCTTGGTGGTGTTCTGAGCCTCGTCGAGTATAATAAAACTATCGTCGAGCGTTCTGCCGCGCATATACGCCAGAGGCGCGATTTCAATATTGCCGCGCTCGACATACTTCTGGTAGGTTTCTACGCCCAGCATATCGAACAGAGCGTCATACAGAGGGCGAAGATACGGGTCAACCTTGCTCTGCAAATCACCTGGCAAAAACCCGAGCTTCTCGCCCGCCTCAACCGCGGGACGCGTCAGAATTATACGGTTGACCTGCTTGCTTCGAAACGCCGTTACAGCCATCGCGACAGCGAGATAGGTCTTGCCCGTGCCCGCGGGACCAACGCCGAAGGTGATTGTGTTATCCGAAATAGATTTGCAATACTTCTTCTGCCCTATGGTCTTGGGCTTGATGGGCTTACCCTTGGCGGTAATGCAGATGCAGTCGTCGGCAAGCTGGCTTAAGTTCTCGCTCGAGCCGTCCTTGACCATAGATATACAGTAGCGGACGTTCTGCTCGCTGAGATTTTCGCCTCGGTTGATAAAGTGCATAAGCGCCTCAATAACCTTACCTGTTTTAAAGACGTTCTCCTCATCGCCCGAGATTTTGAGCTCGTCATCGCGAACGGTAACCCGCACGTCAAATTCGCGCTCAATGAGCTTGATATTCTCGTCGAAGCTGCCAAAAAGCGCCACGGCGTGTTCTGTTCTGCCTATGCTGAAAAACTTGTCCGTAAAAAGACCTCCAAAGCCAGTATTTATCGAAAAATACTAATACCTATACTTATAATAGCATTATAACATAAATGTATAGATTTGTCACCAGTAAAATCGCAAAAAAATCAAGTTTTTTCAAAGTTTGTTATAAATGTGCACAAATAGTCAAATTTGATTTGTTTCGAAGTGCATATTAAACAAAAGTAATCAAAAAAACTATTAATTTTTAACACAATTAAAGATATAAACCGATAATTTGCTTTCGGTATTGACTTTTTTGAGTATTTATATTATAATGTCTAGCTGTAAAGTAAATTTCTTTACAGCCTTAAAAGGTGATATAAATGGAAAAAAACATTGAGATTTCTTTGCTTTATGACTTTTACGGTCAGCTTCTCAAGGAGCAGCAAAGGCAGGCGGTAACGCTTTATTATAACGATGACCTTTCGCTCTCCGAAATTGCCGACCAGCTGGGCATCACACGTCAAGGTGTGCGCGACAGTATCAAGCGAAGCGAATCAGCGCTCTATAACTTTGAGGATAAGCTCGGGCTTTATAAGCGCTTCAGAGAAGTTGAGGCAGGGCTCTATGAGATTGAGACGCTCGCCGAAAAGCTGAAATCAGACTATGACATCAAGACGGTGGAAAAAATAATCTCTACCGCGAAATCTTTACACGAATAGAGGTGGCGTTATGGCATTTGAAGGTCTTGCCGAAAAACTTTCGGGTGCGTTCAAGCGCCTTAAAAACAAAGGTAAATTAACCGAAGCCGACGTTAAAGAAGCTATGCGCGAAGTGCGCCTCGCGCTTCTGGAGGCGGACGTTAACTATAAGGTGGCAAAGCAGTTCACTGCTAAAGTTACCGAAAGAGCGGTAGGCGCCGACGTTATGGAGAGCCTTACTCCCGCTCAGATGGTTATCAAAATCGTCAACGAGGAGCTCACAGCCCTTATGGGCAGCGAAACCTCGAGGCTCGAGTTTAACTCAAAACCGCCCACAGTCATTATGATGTGCGGTCTTCAGGGTTCGGGTAAAACTACCCACAGCGGTAAGCTCGCGCTTATGCTCAAAAACCAGAACCACCGTCCCCTGCTGGTCGCGTGCGACGTTTATCGTCCCGCCGCGATTGAACAGCTCAAGGTTGTCGGCGACAAGGCGGGCGTTCACGTTTTTGAGATGGGGCAGGATAAGCCTGTCAAAATCGCCAAAGAGGCGATTAAACACGCGAAGGACTACGGCAACGACGTAGTTATCTTAGATACCGCGGGTCGACTCCACATTGACGAGGAACTGATGAACGAGCTCAAGGAGCTAAAGGCGGAGGTTACTCCCGACGAAATCCTGCTCGTTATCGATTCGATGACAGGTCAGGACGCCGTTAATGTCGCGAAGAGCTTTAATGAGCTGCTCGAAATTACGGGCGTTATCATCACAAAGCTCGACGGCGACACACGAGGCGGCGCGGCGCTGTCTGTTAAAGAAGTCACAGGCTGTCCGATTAAGTTCGCGGGTACAGGCGAAAAGCTCGAGGATATTGAGCCTTTCCACCCTGACAGAATGGCGAGCCGTATTCTCGGTATGGGCGATATGCTCACACTCATTGAGCAGGCTGAACAGAAGCTTGACGAAAAAAAGGCTGAGGAAGTCGCCAAGAAGATGCTCCAGAACAAGATGGACTTCAACGACCTTCTCGACCAGTTCGGTCAGATTAAAAAGATGGGACCGCTCAAGGGTATCCTCTCGAAAATCCCCGGCGTGGGCAACAAGCTCGACGACGCTGACATAAACGACAGGGCGATTGACTGGATGCAGGCGATTATCCTCTCGATGACACCCGCCGAAAGAGCAAAGCCCGACCTTATCAACCCAAGCCGCAAGCGCAGAATCGCGGCGGGCTCGGGCAGAAGCGTTGAGGAAGTCAACAGGCTTTTAAAACAGCTTCGCGAGATGCAGAAGATGATGCGTCAGTTCAACTCAAAGGGCAAGAAGCGCCGTATGCGTATGCCTCCCGGAATGGAAGGTATGATGAACGGCGGCGGAGGCTTCCCCGGATTTTAGTCAGTTAATAGTTAACAATTAACAGTTAACAATTAATTATATATTAATCATCAATTTTGGAGGTGAAATCATGGTAAAAATCAGACTCAAGAGAATGGGCGCCAAGAAGGCTCCTTTCTATCGTGTTGTTGTAGCGGACTCAAGGTATCCCCGCGACGGTCGTTTCATTGAAGAAATCGGCACATACGACGCGCTCAAAAACCCTGTAGAATTCAAGGTTGACGGCGAGGCTGTCAAGAAGTGGATCGCCAACGGCGCGCAGCCCACAGACAAGGTTAAAGCTCTTCTTAAGAAAAATGGATATATTGACTAAGAAAAGCTGAGGCTCGGAGCCCTTGAGTAACGACTGGCGAGGACTAAGCTGTGGAGAACACAAAGTGTTCGTAACAGATTAGACGAGTGGGAGTTACGAAAGGAA
>JAHLAX010000224.1 GCA_020625875.1 bacterium
AATTGATACTTGCATTACTGCCTCCTGATATGCTGTCAATGTGAACATTGACAGTAATACTTTTGTCTGTGCTGTTATTGATATTGTTCGGTAAAGCAAAAGTATTTACACCGTATAACTTTTCGGCTGTTGCTGACATATTGCCAAGTATTCCTGTATTTACTACGGGCGACACATCAAAAGAAGTCGGTAAACTGTCCTGCATTTCTTTTGTGACAGTATCCATATTCTTATCAAAGCCTACACCGATACCTAAAGCAAGATTTTTCCCTACATCATCAGCAAACAGTTTTGACGGTGAGTGTATACCGAAAAACTCTTTTATTCCATTGACAATATTTCCACACCATTCTGATAGTTTATTCATTAACCACTCTTTAGAATTTGTGATACCGTCTACCAGTCCTTTAACCATATTCAAGCCGACATCTGCCATACTGGAAACCCAGTCTGTCAAAGCGTCTTTGATACCTTTCCATATTCTTTTTTGTCCATCTTTGATTTTGGCAAGAATTTCGGGAACTTTGGAAACGATATTGCTGAATAATTCTATTCCTGTTCTGGCAATATCAGGGAACTTTTCCGTAAATGCTCCTATAATACTTTTGGCAATTTTCGGAACAGCCTTGATAATCTCGACCGTAATAGTCGGCAGATTTTCTACCAGTGCGATGAACAATTCAACCCCAGCGTCTGCAATGGCAGGAAGATTGTCAAGAACGGCAGTAATAATACTGTCGATAATCTGCGGTAAAGCCTTGACTATCGTATCAATGATTTTCGGAAGATTATCCACAAGGGATACAAACAGCTTTATGCCAGCCTGTATAATATCGGGAACTGCTTTTAAAAGACCGCCTACAATACCATCAATCAGTTGTGGCAAAGCGTTGACAATCGCTTCTATGATAGTTGGCAGTTCATCAATAACAGAAATCAGGGCATTGACAAAAGAACTGACAAGTCCTGTAATATTTTCAGGATTGGATAACCACTGCGACACCGATAGCAGAACATTGGTAAGTAAATCAGTTAAGCCTGTGATAAGTTCAGGCAGAGTATCGCCAAGCATTTGTATCAAATCACCGACAACAAATACCGCAAAATCCAATAACCCTGTTACAAAATCAGGCAGGTTTTCGGATAATTCTGTCAAGATATTTTTCAATAGTTGCGGTACAAAATACAGAACATCATTGTCCAGTAAATTTGCCGACAATACGGAAATAATCTCTCCTATACCGCTGATAAGCGAGGGAATAATGTCAGGCAGAACGGACGCAATTTCTTCAAAAATTTTTCGTGTATTGATAATCAGACTTTTGCCGATTTTAACCATTGAAGAAATAAATTTCGGTGTATATTTCGGCAACATTTTTATCAGGCTGTCAATGGTTTTTCCTGCACCGTCAATCAAACCTGTAAACAGAATTTCTCCCGACTGTATCAATGACGGTATCATTGACGGCAAAGCACTCACAATGCCGTCTGTAAAGCTCTGTGCAAATTCAACGGCACTTTTTACCACATCGGGCATATTTTGAGAAATCTGTCTGGCAATATCC
>JAHLAX010000225.1 GCA_020625875.1 bacterium
CAAAGTATCCAGATACCAAATTCTGTAACGAGCACCCTCATGATGTTTTATGCTTGCAGCAACCTAAACCAAAACATCCAAATACCAAATTCTGTAACGAATGCCGATATTATGTTTTATGCTTGCAGCAATCTCAATCAAAACATTCAAATACCAAATTCTGTAACGAATGCAAACAGTATGTTTTTTGGTTGCCGCAATCTCAACCAAAACATCCAAATACCAAATTCTGTAACAAACGCATGCCAGATGTTTTATGTTTGTAATGCACTAACAGATGTACAAATGTTCGACATGCCAGACTCGGCGCCATTTGAACGTACTTTTAGAGAGAATGGTGCCAAATCATTAAACATTTGGACCGATCCGCAGACGTTAAACATCCTGAGAACTGCTAAACTGATTGGTACGTCTACACTTACTTGGACTGAGATCACAAACGGAATTTATAACTCGTATTACAATGTCTACATCTACAATAATGGTGTAAGTAGTCTTAGCGTTTAAGGAACTTAAAAGGAGCGAAACATGAATAATAGAGTGGATGTAATAATTCCTGCGTATAAAGCGCATGGAACGATACTTCGAACACTCTCCTCTATTGCTGAACAGACGATCTTAGATGATGTCGATGTGACAATAGTAAATGACGCCTGCCCTGAAGGTAATTACGGTGTGTTTATTGACATGTTTTCACCATATATGTCAGTAAGAGAAATCGCATTACCAGAAAATGGCGGTCCAGGAGTAGCAAGACAGTTCGGAATCGATAACACTAAGAACCCATTCTTCACATGCATAGACGCGGACGACACTTTTTGCGGATCTACAGCTCTTGAGATTTTAAGGGCAGGTCTTACAGAGCATGAAGCTATAAAGTGTTGCTCCGCTTCTTTTTTACAGTTAGGCGACACGCTTCAAACTATGGTCGGGCATTCAAATGATATGGTTTGGATGTTTGGTAAGCTATACAGGAGAGCGTTCATAGATCAGTACAAGATCCGGTTTAATGAAACAAGAGCAAACGAGGATACCGGGTTTAATACGATGGTAAAACTTCTCTGTGATAATCCTATGGAGCAGGTCAGATATATCACCGAATGCGTGTACTACTGGCATAATAAGAAAGACTCCATCACGAGAATCAACGATGGACAGTACGCGTTTGATCAGTGTCTTTGCGGGTGGACAGACAACATGATCTATGCCATTGATCATGTCAGGAAATTTAAACCGTTCTCCGGAGTATCTGCGCATCACACTCTTACCTGTATGCTGAACCTCTACTATTACTATATAGAGACAGTTGCCAGGAAACCAGTGTTTGTTGAGCAGAACTGGGAATACGTGAAAAAGTTCTACAATCACTGCTACAAGAGGATTGAAGATGACATCTCTGACGAGGTGTTTTCCAACATGTTCTCTATGTGTTCTCAGGAGAAATGGGCCTCTGGAGAATTAGCTGGAATCATTCCGCATATCGGAGTTCGTGAGTTTATGGATAAATTAAAAAGCGAACCCTACGATCCAGACCACATTTATGAAGTCTGGAAGAAGATGGAAGAGAACCCAGAGACTAAGAAGCTCATCGATAACAATATTAAGTGTGGCGTTTGTAAAGAAGGCTACACAAATAAACCGTTCTAAGTTAATTATTCGGCGCCTGAAAGTTTGGTGTATCGCCCTCTATATTGACGAGTACGGTCTTACCGGTTAACGAGTAGAAAATCCAATGACGTGGAATCTCGTACTCCTACGGAAGCTCCGTAATAGCCTCATTTGAGAAGTTGGCTGGAGGCGCGGCTGTTAACCTTTCCTCCTTTCTTTAACATTTTTCCAGCCACACCGGATAGAGTAACGCGAAAGTAGGTAATAAGTGAACGTGCTTTGACGAAACGGAGCGTTGGCCGTCCGTCTAGTATGGTTCTGCCGAATTTTTATAAAAACAAAGGAGAGATCAAATGAATTTTCATATGGGAGAAGGCGTCATGTTTGAACGCATCCGCCGCATCACCGGTTACTTGGTTGGCACCATGGATAAGTGGAATGATGCAAAGAAAGCAGAAGAGCGAGATCGTGTAAAACATATGACCGCTAAGAAAACAGACAACAAGTAACCAACTAACCTTCGATCAAGGAGGAAATCAAAATGACTACCAACAAAAGAGTGTTGTCCTTCGTGGTTGAAGGTCAGACAATAAAGAAAGACGAGCAGTGCGACTTCACTGGTCTTGTTTCCGGAACTAAAGGTTTCTACACCGCTAAGTTCTCGTTTGATAAAACCTGGAAAGATTATCAGAAGGTGGCAGTGTTCAGAACCACGTCTGTGAAAAAGTACATTCCGATTGTTGACGGCACCTGTGAGATTCCGGACGAAGTAACGAAGGGGCTACTGTATTACGTGTCAGTAGTGGGGGTTGCAGATGGCGTATCGCTTCCGACCACAGAAACCTTTGTAAGACAGAAGAGGGGTGGGGCGAATGGCTGATGACATCTTTGAAGCTCTGACAGAACTGGATGGCGAAGGCGAAGATAACGTATTCCTCATTAACCCCGAAGATAGAACTATAAGAATACCAAAAGGCTTTGTGTTCGGTGTCTATAACGATAAGGATGTTCTAACTATCCCCTTCTCTATACCCAGGTATTATGGAGATAACGATCTTTCAGATTTCACGTTCACTATCAATTATTTGAACGCCGCTGGC
>JAHLAX010000169.1 GCA_020625875.1 bacterium
TGTCTTAATATATTAGTATCTCGGGGGTCGTATCACATATAACAATTATTCCATGATAAATTTGCAGCAGTGAATGTTGATGTTTTATATGTTGTCCCATCTATATATAATGTATAATTTCAACTTGTATCTGTTGTTAATACATAACAATGCATTCCAGATACTCAATATAAACTATACGATGTGAGTTCGTTTGGGGTGTATCAAGATGAACCAAAATATAATGAACCTTGTGGGAGACCTCACACATTTGGAGTTGCTGCTATATACATTCAAACAGCTTCACTTCATCAATATTGTCATGTTAATATTCAGTTTGAGTAACTTCTACTTGAGCTTGTATTATTTGTTAGGTCTCCAAGCCAAAATGCTATTGTAATATCTGTAGTTCAGAAGTTTACGGCACTCCATGATGTTCAATATGATATATAAGAATAAGAATTAGCAATAAATTTAGCACATTTATTACCATCACTATCTGTTCAGAACGTTACAGCACTACCAACTGTTGTTGGGTTTTTATTATTTCAAGAATAGTCATTAGCGTCTGTTTCTAATGGATAATAAGCTAAAGTATTAGCTCAAGGTTTCCATCCACTATTCTCAGGTGCTTCATATACTAGATTTATTATTGGCATAACTTAGAAAGAAAAAATATAAATCTGATTATACATCACTTCATTTTGTAAATGTTCAGCTTCCTGCATTCGTATAGAATATATCATTTACTACATCATATAATCAAATAACAGAATCTGATTTTCTATAACAAGGTACAAAATCTCTTTCTAGTGTGCTAGCATCTGAATAAATCTTGAATGAATATAGTTTAGCATAAGCCCACCATGTTGGGCTACCTAATTCATTTAATGTAAATATATTCATAGGATAACTAGATTGAGCTACTGTATTACTATAGCTTCCTGTGTATGTATCCTGTCATAAGGTTACTGAATAAGAGCCATTATCGGCAGTATAATCTACATTCATTCTTCAATTAGAATAATTTGCTATACTGATATTTCATGTGCTTCAAGCATTTATTTGCCATTCTGGATTTTTATGCAATGAATATGCTTTTTGGCTAGCAACCATTCAGAAAAATACAGCAGTTTTTGTATCTACTCATCCTTGAAAATCCATATCTGCTACAACCTTACAATAGTTACTGCTAGGATACCATCATGTATTGATATATTGAGTTCCTGTACTCTCTATATATTCTACTTCTTGGTATACATTATGTCGGTCGTAGAATGATTTGAATACACTATTAAATATAGTCATAAGTCTTAACATAAAAAATAAATCAGATTTCTTATCCCATTATTAAAACATTTACATCTATATCTACTGTAGGCTCTGTATTACATGAGAATGTTAATGTCCCACTTCCTTGTGCTGAACAATATACAGAGTTCGTTGCATAATCATTTATGTTAGATGGTGCAGGACTAACTATAACTGTATTACTAGCAGTAACTCCTGTGGCACTTACTGTTATCTCATTACTACTCCAATTAGCTGATGCTAGAGTTACTGTTATAGTAGAGCTTCATCCACTAGGTGCAGCCCATGCGGCTGCTCAACTTACTACTGTAAGCACTTGACCGTTAGTTCATACTGCAGGTACTCATGTTGGTACAGCTCATCCATCTTTAATCAGCTTTCAGGTAGCTCAGTCAAATAATGCTAAATGTCAGTCTGTAGAAGAAGCAGGTCATACTACATCTCATGTATTTGTTGTATATCAA
>JAHLAX010000226.1 GCA_020625875.1 bacterium
AAAGGCGGTGTAATAATTACACCACCTCTCCGTTTTTTTGTAATTGACGGGAAAAATAAATATGCTTATCTTTGCCGGGTATGGAAGCACCAGCAGAAGTTATCGCGGCGGCCGAGGGCCTTGTTGCTCTTTATGGGCCTCATTTTTCGATCCTCGGAGAAAGGAACGGAATCAGTTATTATCGGTTTGACTTCCCCGCCGGGGAGAAAACCGGGTTCCCTTTCGTGTACGCATATCGCAAGGGGAAACCCGTGAAGGAAATATCCGACTTCGACGCTCTCGAGATTATCGCGTCATTTGGCACTGAATAGACCGGCCCAGGACGTATCGAATAGTTTGTTGTCAACTCGTAACACCCCATCACGCCATGGGATGTTTGACTTTCTCATAAGTCCGCAAATATTCCCTATATCCTGCTGGACCCCTTTCGCCTCGATATAATGTTGCGGCTCTATGTAAACGAGCTTCCCATCTGCCCCCCTTCGTAAGATCGTTGCGTGCCCGCCTCCTCCTCTCCAGGAAATACCGATTGCATACGTTCCCTTTTCTTTGCACGCCTCCTCGAAAAATTCCTTGTACCTCTTTTCCGTCATGGCCTTGTAGTTCTTCTTGCTCATCCAATCGTAGATTGTCGTCGGCTTTGCTTTCGTCCCATCGGCATTTTTCCACATTCCATACCACTCCCGCGATGCTTTTTCGTTAATTGACCCGGAACCACGAACGTTCCCCTTCGCCGTGACTTCAAATCCAAATTCCCGCAAAGCATAGGCAGGAGTACAAGTCGCACAATTTATCCGGTACTGCTTATCATTCGGGCTCCAATTCGGGTTTGCGCTCTGCTTATCCGCATCCTCTACACTCATCGGCTTGCCCTTTTCAATGCCGAGCTCTTTCTCTATTTCCAGGTAGTTCTCCGCCTTTGCCTTCTTGAGCTCATCAGACCAATCGTCCGGCATTTCTTCAATGAATTGTTTGATCCTTGCCTCGCGGATTTCTTCCTCCGTCTGCGGTACATCCGGACTTGCGTCCGGTGCTGCTCCCGGCTCCGGCTGATTGTAGTCGTACCCCTTCGGAATCCGCAGGACGTCGCAGGCGCAGTTTATGATTTCCCCGGCGGAGGCCCCCATCGACGTGTCGTGTGGGTACATCATAAGCCCACCCGGAAGGCGGAACGGCTCATCCTGGTCGACTATTATCCCGTCCATCGCCTCATGCGATTCGCGAGTGTTACCAAGCCCGGAAATGACCCACTGTTTGGTAAACGAAACATCCAGGGTTTGGGCGGCAAGTGCCCCAGCCTCCGCCATACCGATCATGCTCTCCGTCTGCGCGATCCGGCGGCACTGCCATTTCTCAAGCAGCCCCGTGTAATCGTTATACAGCCGCTTTGTCAGCTTTTCTACGCCCTGGTATAGCTCCTCCTCCATGTATCCACGAAGAAGGGAAACGAGCGAGTTTTTCCAGGTCCCCGTCACGACCGTTATCTCCTGCCCGGCCCGCTGGGTCGCGTAATTCCGCAGGGTCCCGGCCCAGATGTCGTCCTCCCCGGCCGCCTTTGCCTGCCGGAGTGTCCGGGCCGTACTCCTGGCCGCCGGGATTCCTGCCTCGCTCCAAAGCCCCGTCCACCATTCGCCAAGGTAAGATGCCTCGGAGAGTTCCGCCTCCAGCAGTGGGGCGATGTCCTCCGGGTTTCCAAGGTCGCGGGCCCTCGCGAGGACCCGGCGCAGCTCCTTCCGTCGCGCCTTCGCAA
>JAHLAX010000045.1 GCA_020625875.1 bacterium
CAATCACGACTGCACAATGATATGCGTTGAAGCGGGAGGTTGCGGCCTTTGAGCCGGTTTTTCCGTGGAGTATGTCCGATTTTAAACCGGGCGAAATTATAGCGTTCAACTTTGGGCTAGGGGTTGCTATGCCTATATGCTTGAACTACGTCTTGAACTGTCCCGGTTAACTGAAAAGTTAATCGGTTTTAAAAACGAGAACCGAGGGAACACCCGGGCTTGTGGAAAAGTTTAAGAACGCCCGCCAAATTTTTTAAGGAGGCGACGATAATGGCAGTCAAAGAAAAAATTCGTATAAGATTAAAGGGTTATGACCATCAGCTGGTTGACTCATCCGCTGAGAAGATTGTAGCTACAGCTAAGCGTACAGGCGCTCGTGTATCGGGTCCCGTGCCGCTTCCCACACAGAAGGAAGTTGTTACAATCCTCCGTGCTGTTCATAAGTATAAGGACAGCCGTGAGCAATTCGAGATGAGAACTCACAAGCGTCTTATCGACATTTTAAGACCGTCCAACAAGACAGTCGAGGCTCTTATGAGCTTAGAGCTCCCTGCCGGTGTTGATATCGAGATTAAACTCTAAGATACCAACCTACAAGCAGACAGGGTAAATGTCGGGGCAAAAGCTTTCTATGTACCCGACCAATAACCTAATAAGGAGGAATAGACAATGCAGAAAGCAATCATCGGTAAGAAAATCGGTATGACACAGATTTTCGACGAGACAGGTAAAGTTGTTCCTGTTACTGTTGTTGAGGCTGGCCCTTGCGTGGTAGCCTGCAAAAAGACAGTAGAAAACGACGGTTACGCAGCAGTTCAGCTTGGTTTCGGCGACCTTAAGCCCAATAAGGTTAATAAGCCTATGGCAGGTTACTTCAAGAAGAACGACGTTGCTCCCAAGAAACACCTCAAAGAGTTCCGCTTTGACGACACAGACGCTTATAACGTAGGCGACATCGTAAAGGCTGACAGCTTTGAAGAGGGAAACAAGGTTGACGTTACAGGTACCAGCAAGGGTAAAGGTTACGCAGGCGTTATCAAGCGCTGGAACTTCCACAGACTCAAGGAAACCCACGGTACAGGTCCTAACGCCCGTCACGGCGGCTCAATCGGTATGTGTTCATCCCCTTCCCGTATCTTCAAGGGTAAGAAGATGAACGGACACCTCGGCGCTGAGAAGGTTACAATCCAGAACCTTACAGTAGTTAAGGTTGACGCTGAGAACAACCTCATCGCCATCAAGGGCGCCATCCCGGGCCCGAACAAAGGCATCGTAGTTATTAAAGATGCTGTTAAAGCTTAAGGAAAGGAGGACTTTAAATGCCAAGCATTAATGTAGTAGATATGACAGGCAAAAAGGTCGGCACAGTTGATTTAGCCGAAGGTATTTTTGCTATTGAGCCCAACGAGCCTGCTATGCACACAATGGTAGTAAGCTATCTCGCTAATCAGCGTCAGGGCACACAGTCAGCTCTTACAAGAGCCGAAGTTTCAGGCGGCGGCAAGAAGCCTTGGAGACAGAAGGGCACAGGTCGTGCTCGTCAGGGTTCAACACGCGCTCCCCAGTGGACACACGGCGGTATCGTGTTCGCGCCGAAGCCCAGAAGCTACAGCTTCTCTGTTAACAAGAAGGTTAAGAGACTTGCGCTGAAGTCCGCTCTTTCAACAAAGGCGGCAGACAGCGAAATCATCGTTGTTGATTCTATCAAGAGTGATGAGTATAAAACAAAGGTTATGGTTGAAATGCTTTCAGCCATCGGAGTTGAGAAGAAAGCCTTAATCGTTCTGCCCGAGGCAGACAAAAAGGTTATCAAGTCAGCTTCCAACATTAAGGGAGTAAAGACCGCTCAGGTCAACGAGCTTAATGTTTATGACATCCTTAACGCTGATAAGCTCGTTATCGACAAAGAGGCGTTAAGCAAGATTGAGGAGGTTTACGCATGATAGCTCATGACATTATTATTCGTCCTATTATCACTGAGAAAAGTATGATGGGCGCAGTTGATAAGAAGTACACCTTCGAAGTAGCTAAGACAGCTAACAAAATCGAAATTGCCAAGGCGTGTGAGGAAATCTTTAAGGTAAAGGTTGCCAAGGTTAACACAATCAATGTCCGCGGTCAGTTCCGTCGCCAGAGATATAAGGGCGGCTACACAAGATCCTGGAAAAAGGCTATCGTTACCCTTACACCCGACAGCAAGAACATAGAATTTTTTGAAGGCATGATGTAATATCGAAAGGTCGAGGTCCGAAGCCCTCGATTAACGACTGGCGAGGACTAATCCGCAGAGAACATTATAAATGTTCGGCGCGGATTAGACGAGTGGGAGTTAAGAGAGGAAACGCGGAGGACAACGAGACCAGACAGCGCAAACGTTTGATAGAGCGATTTGTTATCGCAAACGTTTGGTAATTCGATATTTAGAACGTATGGGAATCGCCATATTCCCGCAAAGCCATCATGAGGAGAGTGAAAGAAAATGGCTATTAAAGTATATAAGCCGACGATTAACTCAATGAGAAACAGGTCGGTTACTGACTACTCCGTACTTTCAAAGGTTGCTCCTGAAAAGAGCCTTCTCGCTCCTTTAAAGAAGCATTCAGGCCGTAACAGCTACGGCAGAATCACCGTTCGCCACAGAGGCGGCGGCAACCGCAGAAAGTACCGTATCATCGATTTCAAACGCCAGAAATTCGGCGTTGAGGGTAAGGTCGCTACATTAGAGTACGATCCGAACCGTTCAGCTTTTATCGCTTTGATTGAATACACAGACGGCGAAAAAGCTTATATCATCGCTCCCGAGGGATTAAAGGTGGGCGACACAGTTGTAGCGGGTCCCGAGGCTGATATTAAGCCTGGTAACGCGCTTCCGCTCAAGAACATCCCCGTGGGTACATTTATTCACAACATCGAGCTCTATCCCGGCCGCGGCGCTCAGCTCGCCCGTTCCGCAGGTAATATGGCTCAGCTTATGGCTAAAGAGAACGGAATGGCTCTTCTGAGGCTTCCTTCTTCAGAGCTCCGCAACGTTCCCGACAGTTGCATAGCTACAATCGGTCAGGTTGGCAACACCGACCACGAGAACGTTAAGATTGGTAAAGCAGGCCGTAAGAGAAATATGGGTTGGAGACCCACAGTCCGCGGTTCCGTAATGAACCCGTGCGATCACCCCCACGGCGGTGGTGAGGGTAAATCCCCCGTTGGCCGTCCGGGCCCTGTTACCCCCTGGGGTAAGCCCGCTCTCGGTTATAAGACTCGTAAGAAGCATAAGCAGAGCGACCGTTTAATCGTTCGCAGACGCAACGGTAAGTAAGGAGAAAGGAGCTTAATTATGAGTAGAAGTACTAAAAAGGGCCCTTTTGTCCAGCCTAAGCTTTTAAAAAGGGTTAAAGAAATGAACGAAAAGGGCGAGAAGAGAATTCTTAAGACTTGGTCAAGAAGCTCAACAATCTTCCCTGATTTCGTAGGTCATACATTCGCAGTCCATGACGGACGTAAGCACGTTCCTGTATACGTTACCGAGGATATGGTAGGTCACAAGCTCGGCGAGTTCGCGCCCACCAGAACCTTTAAGGGTCACGCAGGTTCCAAGACATCATAAGGCGGAAGGAGAGTATTGCAATGGAAGCAAAGGCATATGCAAAATATGTCCGTATGTCACCGCGCAAGGTTAACCTTGTTCTCGGTCTTATCCGAGGCAAAGACGTAGCTCTTGCCGAGGCTATTCTTAAGAATACCCCTAAAGCCGCTTGTGAGCCTATCTTAAAGACTCTCAAGTCCGCTATGGCGAATGCTGAGAATAACCACGATATGGATGTATCTAAACTTTATGTTGCGTACGCTAACGCGACAGCAGGCCCTATCCTTAAGAGAATCCGTCCGAGAGCTCAGGGTAGAGCATTCAGAATCAACAAGAGAACATCCCACATTAGCCTTGTGCTCAAGGAAAAAGAATAAGGAGGTTAATAGTATGGGACAGAAAGTTAATCCGCACGGCTTACGTGTAGGTATCATCAAAAACTGGGATTCACGCTGGTTTGCTAATAAAAAGGATTTTGGCGATACACTGGTTGAGGACTACAACCTTCGTAAAATTCTTAAGAAGCAGCTTTATCAGGCAGGAATCTCAAAAATCGAGATTGAACGCGACGGCAAAAGAGTAAGACTGCACATTCACTGCGGCAAACCCGGTATGGTTATCGGTAAGGGCGGCGCTGAGATTGAAAAGCTCAGAGTACAGTGCGAGCAGTTCCTCAAAAAGCCTGTTGCCATCAATATTGTAGAAATCAAGAATCCTGACCTCAACGCTCAGCTCGTTTCAGAGAGCATCGCAGCACAGCTCGAAAAGCGTATCGCTTATCGCCGCGCTATGAAGCAGGCTATCAGAAACGCTATGAGATTCGGCGCCAGAGGTATTAAGGTTCAGTGTTCAGGCCGTCTTAACGGCGCTGAAATCGCGAGAAGCGAAACATATCACGAGGGTACAATCCCGCTTCAGACACTCAGAGCTGACATCGACTACGGTTTTGCCGAGGCTGATACAACCTACGGTAAGATTGGTATAAAGGTATGGCTCTACAAGGGTGAGGTTCTCAACGAGAGCAAGCCCAAGAGAGAGAGAAGAGAGAGAAGACCTCGTAGGGAAGGGGGCAGAAAATAATGCTGATGCCAAAGCGTGTTAAGTTCAGACGTGTTCACAGAGGACGTATGACAGGTAGAGCGCTTCGCGGTAACAAGGTTACTTACGGCGATTACGGTCTTATGGCATTAGAGCCTGCCTGGATTACTTCCAACCAGATAGAGGCTGCCCGTGTAGCTATGACTCGTTACTGCAAGCGTGTAGGTAAGGTTTGGATCAAAATCTTCCCTGACAAGCCCGTAACAGCTAAGCCTGCCGAAACTCGAATGGGTTCCGGTAAAGGTTCACCCGAGTATTGGGTAGCGGTTGTTAAGCCTGACAGAGTTATGTTCGAAATCGGCGGCGGTGTTGACGAAGCCACTGCCCGTGAGGCTATGCGTCTCGCTTCGACAAAACTCCCTATTAAGTGCAAATTCGTCAGAAAATCAGATCAGGAGGTTGAGCAGTAATGAAAGCATCCGATTTAAGAGAATCTTCAATTGATGAGCTTCAGGCTAAGCTCAAGGACCTGAAAGAAGAGTTATTTAACCTTCGTTTCCAGCTCGCTATTAACCAGCTGGAGAACCCGACCCGCATCAAGGCAGTTAAGAAGGATATTGCAAGAGTTTCGACCGTTATCCGTGAAATCGAGCTCGCCGAGAGCGAAGCGTAAGGAAGGAGGACATAACAAATGGCTGACAGAAATATGAGAAAAACCGCTATCGGTCGCGTTGTATCTGACAAGATGGACAAGACTGTTGTGGTACTTATCGAAGACAGTGTAAAGCACCCGCTTTACAACAAGGTTGTTAAGCGCTCCCGCCGTCTTAAGGCTCATGACGAAAACAATGAGGCTCACATCGGCGACCGCGTAAAGGTTATGGAGACACGTCCTCTTTCGAAGGATAAAAGGTATCGTCTCGTCGAGATTGTAGAAAAGGCTAAATAAGGAGGAACACACTGTGATACAGCAGCAAACTTTATTAAAAGTCGCTGACAACACAGGCGCAAAGGAACTTATGTGCATTCGTGTTCTCGGCGGTACAAGAAGAAGATACGCCAACATCGGTGATGTAATTGTCGCGTCTGTTAAGAAAGCGGCTCCCGGCGGCGTAACAAAGAAGGGCGAAGTAGTCAGAGCAGTTATCGTGCGTTCCGCAAAGGGCGTTCGTCGTGAAGACGGCACATACATCCGCTTTGATGAAAACGCCGCGGTTATTATCAAAGACGACAAAGAACCCAAGGGTACTCGTATCTTTGGACCCGTAGCAAGAGAGCTTAGAGATAAAGGCTATCTCAAGATTTTGTCCCTTGCTCCGGAAGTACTTTAATGGAGGTGTCACAAATGAATAAAGTTCATGTTAAAACAGGAGACACCGTAGTAGTATTAAGCGGCAAGGACAAGGGCAAGAAGGGTACTGTTCTGGCAGTTTCCCCCAGCGAGCGCAAGGTTATCGTTGAGAAAGTCAACATGGTTTCCAAGCATGTTAAACCCAAGAGAATGGGCGAGCCCGGCGGTATAATCAAGGCTGAGGCGGCTATGTACGCCGACAAGGTTCAGGTTGTATGCCCCCGCTGCAAGAAGCCGACTCGTATCGGTCATAAGATTTTCGAGGACGGTTCTAAGAGCCGTATCTGCAGAAAATGCGGCGAAGCACTTTAATAAGGAGGATATAAGATATGGCAAGACTTAAAGAATTCTACGCTAAAGAAGTTGCACCTGCTCTTATGAAGAAGTTCTCCTACAAGAGTGTGATGCAGATTCCTAAGCTTGACAAAATCGTTGTTAACGTTGGCGCTGGCGAGGCTAAGGAGAACTCCAAGGCTATCGATGCTATCGTTAGAGATTTAGGTATCATTACAGGACAGAAGGCGCTCGTATGCCGCGCCAGAAAGTCCGTCGCTAACTTTAAGCTCCGTGAGGGTATGCCCATTGGCGCTAAGGTTACATTAAGAGGCGAGAGAATGTATGAGTTCTTAGACAGACTCTTCAACGTTGCTCTCCCGCGTGTACGTGACTTCAGAGGAATTAACGCTGACTCTTTCGACGGCAGAGGCAACTACTCTATGGGTCTTAAAGAACAGCTCATCTTCCCTGAAATCGACTATGATAAGGTAGACAAGGTAAGAGGTATGGATATTACATTCGTAACTACAGCTGCTACCGATGAAGAGGCTCGCGAGCTCTTAACGCTCATGGGCGCTCCGTTTGCAAGATAAGGAGGGATTGTTGTGGCTAAGACTGCTATGAAAATTAAGCAGCAGAGAAAACAGAAGTTCTCTACTCGCGAATATTCAAGATGTAAAATCTGTGGTAGACCACACGCCTACCTCCGTAAGTTTGGCGTATGCCGCATTTGCTTCCGCGAGCTCGCTTACAAGGGCGAGATTCCGGGCGTAAAGAAAGCCAGTTGGTAAAGGAGGAGAGAAGTAATGCAGATTACAGATACAATAGCTGATTTACTTACACGAATCCGTAACGCTAACTCAGCCAAACACGATACAGTTGAAATCCCCGCGTCCAACCTTAAGAAGGACATCTGCCAGATTCTGGTAGACGAGGGTTATGTAAAGGATTTTACAGTAATTGAAGACGGTAAGCAGGGTATCATTAAGGTTAACCTTAAGTATCTCGAAGGCAAAAAGCCCGTTATCACAGGCTTGCGCAGAGTTTCGAAGCCAGGCTTACGTATCTATAGTAATGTTGAGGATATGCCTAAGGTAATGAAGGGTCTCGGCGTGGCTATCGTTTCGACCTCTAAGGGCGTTATGACAGACCGCAAGGCTCGCGCAGAGCACGTAGGCGGCGAAATCCTCGCGTATATCTGGTAACAGGAGGTGCGAAAATGTCTCGAATTGGAAGAAAACCTATAAATATTCCCGCAGGCGTTACTGTAACGATTAACGCAGGCGTTATCGAGGTTAAGGGTCCCAAGGGCACACTTGACTACAAGTTCAACCCTGCTATGCAGGTTGAAGTAAAGGGCGAAGAGATTATCGTTACACGTCCGAATGACGCAAAGGAAAATCGCTCTTTACACGGCCTCACACGCTCGCTCATCGCTAATATGGTGACTGGCGTTACTGACGGCTACAAGAAGGAACTCAAGGTTAACGGCGTTGGTTACCGTGTAGAGAAAAAGGGTAAGCAGTGCATTATGAACCTCGGTTATTCTCACAAGGTTATCGTTGAGGATACCGATGATGTTAAGATTGACGTTCCCGATCCTAACACAATCGTAATCTCAGGCATTGATAAGCAAAAGGTAGGTCAGTTTGCTGCCGAGGTTAGAGAGAAGCGTCCGCCTGAGCCGTATAAGGGCAAGGGTATCAGATACGCTGATGAATATGTCCGCCGCAAGGAAGGCAAAGCCGGTAAGGGTAAATAATTAAGGAGTGAATGACTTATGGTAAACAGACCAGATACAAAAAAGGCTCGTCTCAGAAGACATAAGAGAGTCCGTGCCAAAATCAGCGGCACCGCAGAGCGTCCGCGTTTGTGTGTATTCCGCTCCACTAACAATATTTACGCTCAGCTTATTGATGACGTAAAAGGCGTTACAATTACCCAGGCTTCTAGCCTTGATAAATCCATCGAGGGTAATGGCGGAAACAAAGAAGCAGCTCGCGCTGTAGGTAAGCTTATCGCTCAGCGCGCGGCAGAAAAGAAGATCACCGACGTCGTATTCGACAGAGGCGGAAATATCTATCACGGCCGTGTTAAGGAATTGGCCGAAGGCGCCCGTGAGGGCGGCCTCAATTTCTAAGAAAGGGAGGAATTACTTTGGCTAATAATGTTGAAACAAAAAAGGAACTTGTTGAAAGAGTTGTTACTATCAACCGAGTATCCAAAACCGTAAAGGGCGGTCGTATCTATAAGTTCGCCGCTTTAGTAGTAGTAGGCGACGGCGAAGGTACCGTAGGTTTCGGTATCGGTAAGGCGGGCGAAGTTCCCGACGCTATCCGCAAGGGTATCGAGGACGCCAAGAAGAACCTTATCAAGGTAAGCCTCAGAGGTACAACTATTCCTCACGAAATTATCGGCGCATACGGCGCGGGCCGTGTTCTTATGAAGCCCGCCGCTCCCGGTACTGGTGTTATCGCGGGCGGTCCCGTACGTGCGGTCGTTGAGGCTGTAGGTATCAGAGATATACGTACAAAGGCTTTACGCTCAAACAACCCCTGCAACGTAGTTAGAGCTACACTTCAGGGTCTCGGCGCTCTCCGTAACGCTGAGGAGGTTGCCGCTGTACGCGGTAAGTCCGTTAAGGAAATCTTATAAGGAGGTTGCGAAATGAAGATTAAATTAGTTAAAAGCCTCATCGGCTCTAAGAAAGATCAGATTGCAACCGCCTACGCTCTCGGTCTTAAGAGAATCGGCGACGAGACAACTCAGCCCGATAACGGAGCGACCAAGGGTAAGGTAGCAAAAATAATTCACCTCGTAGAGGTTACAGAAGCATAAGGAGGTGCGAAAATATGAAGTTAAATGAACTTTCACCTGCCGAGGGCTCCAAAAAGTCCGTTAAAAGAATCGGCAGAGGCCATGGCTCAGGCTGGGGAAAAACAGCGGGCAAAGGTCACAAAGGTCAGAAGGCTCGTTCCGGCGGCGGAGTACGTCCCGGTTTTGAAGGCGGTCAGATGCCGCTTCAGCGTCGTCTGCCCAAGAGAGGTTTCAATAACATTTTCGCCAAGAAAGTTGTTACTGTTAACCTTTCCGAGCTCAACCGCAAGTTTGACGACGGCGCCGACGTAACTGTTGAGACACTCGCCGAAAAAGGTATCGTTAAGAATTCCTTTGACGCTGTTAAGGTTCTCGGCAACGGCAAGCTTGAGAAGAAGCTTAATGTTAAGCTTCCCAAAATCAACGAAAAGGCTCTCGAGAACGGTGAGACCAAGGTTGTTTTACCTTATTCAGAATCAGCTAAGGCTGCTATCGAGGCGGCCGGAGGAAAGGCTGAGGTGATTTAATTGTTTAAAACAATTAGAAATGCCTGGGGCATTCCTGATCTCAGAAGAAAGATCCTTTTCACAATTTTTATTATCATTTGTTTCAGAATCGGTTCGGTTATTCCTGTTCCGTTTCTCGATATGAACGCGCTTTCAAACCTGATGACATCAAACGGCGCAAACGAGGGCAGCTCAGCTCTCGCTTACCTGAATACTCTTTCGGGCGGCGCGTTCTCAAACGCTACAATCTTCGCTATGGGTGTAACACCTTACATCAACAGCTCGATTATTATGCAGCTTTTGACCGTAGCCATTCCTCCTCTCGAGAGAATGTCTAAAGAGGGCGAGGCTGGTCGTAAGAAAATCGCGACTATTACCCGTTATGTAACCGTAGGTCTCGGTCTTATCCAGGGCTTCGCTTACTGGTGGTATCTGCAGGCTTCGGGCGTTACAACTTATACAGAAGGCTTTAGCAAAATCTTCTCCGCTATCATCATCGTTCTCACCTTTACGGCGGGCACAGCGATTATGATGTGGTTCGGTGAGCAGATTAACGACAAGGGTATCGGCAACGGTATCTCGATACTCCTCTTCGCGGGTATCGTAGCTCGTCTGCCTTACACGCTCAGCCTCCTCGGCGAGTACTGGAACTTGGGTATGCAGGAGAACGGCCAGCCGCAGTTCCTGATTCTTGTTCCGCTCTGGATTGTAATCTTCCTTGTTGTCGTATGGGTTATCACCTTTATGCAAGACAGTGAGAGAAGAATCCCGATTCAGTACGCGAAGCGTGTTGTAGGACGTAAGATGTACGGCGGTCAGTCGTCGCACCTTCCGATTAAGGTTGCGCTCGGCGGCGTACTTCCTATCATCTTCGCTTCTTCTATCCTTTCAATTCCCAGCACAATCCAGGCGTTCGGTGTTAATCCGACAGAGGGCTTCTGGGCAGCGTTCTTCGAAGCCTTCAAGACCACAGGCTGGTTATATATGCTGCTCTACTTTATCTTAATTATAATGTTCGGTTACTTCTACACAACCATTCAGTACAATCCTGTTGAGATGGCTAATAACCTCAAGCAGAACAACGGTACAATCCCGGGTATTCGTCCAGGTGCTCCGACTGCTGAGTTTATCAGAAAGATTCTCTCCAGAATTACACTTATCGGATGCTTGTTCCTCGGCTTTATCGCTGAGTTCCCGCTTCTCTATTCTTCCTTTACATCGATGGGAAGTCTCTCAATGGGCGGTACTTCGATTATCATTATCGTAGGCGTTGCTCTTGAGACAGCTAAGCAGATGGAATCTCAGATGATGATGCGTCATTACAAGGGCTTCCTTGATTAATGACTTTTTAGAGAAAAGGAGTTAACTATGAATATTATTATGTTAGGCGCGCCAGGCGCGGGCAAAGGCACACAAGCCGCCGTGCTGTGCGAAAAGCTTAATATTCCCACTATTTCAACGGGTAACATTATCCGTGAAGCGCTGAAAAACGGCACTGAGATGGGTCTCAAAGCCAAGTCCTTTATGGATGCGGGTCAGCTTGTCCCCGACGAGGTTGTTATCGGCATCGTAAAAGACAGACTTCAGGAAGACGACTGCAAGAACGGTTATATTCTTGACGGTTTTCCGAGAACCATTCCTCAGGCTGAGGCTCTGGACGCTATGGGCGCTGACATCAACTGCGTAATCGATATTGAGGTGCAGGATGAAGTCATCGTTAACCGTTTGTCCGGACGCCGCGTCTGCGAAAATTGCGGCAGACCTTATCACATAGTAAGCTTACAGCCGAAGGTTGACGGGGTTTGCGACGATTGCGGAGGCGCCCTTGTTCAGCGCAAGGATGACCAGATTGAAACCATTAAAAACCGTCTCGACATCTACCACAAAGAGACTGAGCCCCTCGTAAAATACTACGAGGCACAGGGCAAGCTCAAGGTTGTCGAGGGCAAGGATACAGTTGCCGCTACCACGGAAGCTGTGTTTGAGGCTATCGGAGTTTAATTTATGGTAATTATCAAGACAGCGCGCGAAATATCCTTGATGAAGGACGCTTGCAGAATTTCCGCAAACGCGTTGCGTCTTGCAGGTGAATACGTCAAGCCGGGTGTTACAACATTCGAGATTGACGAAAAGGTCCGCAAATATATCGAGAAACAAGGCGCTACGCCTTCGTTTCTCGGTTACGGCGGATTCCCCGCAAGTGCGTGTATTTCCGTTAATGATGTGGTCATCCATGGCATACCAAGCAAAGAGCAGGTTCTCAAAGAAGGCGACATCGTAAGTGTCGATGTCGGCGCGTTTTACAACGGTTACCACGGCGACAACGCTTATACCTATGCCTGCGGCAAGGTTAGCGACGTTGCTCAGGGACTTATGGACGCTACGAGAGCAAGCCTCGAAAAGGGAATCGAGGCGGCGCTCGCTCATAATCGCGTAGGCGATATAGGCAACGCTGTTCAGAAGTATGTCGAAGATCGCGGTTACTCGGTGGTACGAGATTTTGTCGGCCACGGCGTAGGCGCGAAGTTACATGAAGACCCCAGTATTCCTAATTACGGCACAAAAGGTCGAGGAGTACGACTTCTCCCGGGAATGACAATTGCGATAGAACCGATGATTTGTGAGGGCGGCTACGAGGTAGATGTTCTCGATGACGACTGGACTACCGTCACACGCGACGGCAAGCTGGCGGCTCATTATGAGAACACAATCTGCATAACCGCTGACGGCCCCGTTATAATGACGGTTCCTGGTTAAGAGCTATGGATATAGGTCGTATCGTCAAATCAAAGGCGGGCAAGGACAAAGAACAGTTTTATATTGTGACGGATATAAAAGACGACAGGGTATATGTGAGCGACGGAAAGCTCCGCAAGCTCAACAACCCGAAGTCAAAAAATCCTAAGCATCTGGCTGTTACTTCTACGGTTGTGGAATTGCCCCTAACGGATAAGCAATTAAGACTTCTGCTGAAAGATTTCGGCAGCAATACTAAGGAGGATTAGTTATGTCAAAACAAGACGTACTCGAAGTAGAGGGTAAGGTTGTTGAGGCGCTTCCCAACGCTCAGTTTAAGGTGGAGCTCCCCAACGGTCATGTAATATTAGCTGTTATTTCAGGCAAGCTGCGTATGAACTTCATCCGCATTTTGCCGGGCGACAAGGTCACCGTGGAGATGTCTCCCTATGACCTGACAAGAGGCAGAATTACTTGGAGAACCAAGTAAAAAAACTACTATACTGATTTTTAAGAAAGGAATGATTACCCATGAAAGTCAGACCTTCTGTAAAGAAAATGTGCGAAAAGTGCAAAGTAATCAAAAGAAAAGGCAAAATCTTAGTAATTTGCGAAAACCCTAAGCATAAACAGCGTCAGGGCTAAAAACCAAAAACATTTTATTATTATATGGAGGTGCGTTAAATGGCTCGTATAGCAGGTGTTGACTTACCCAGAGATAAAAGAGTCGAAATCGGCTTGACATACATCTATGGTATCGGACGTAAAACTGCGACAGACATTATTTCCGCAACAGGTGTTAACCCTGACACACGCGTTAGGGATTTAACAGAACAAGACGTTTCTAAGCTTCGTGATTATATCGAGAAGAATTGCCGCGTTGAAGGTGACCTTCGCCGTGACATCGCTTTTGATATAAAAAGACTTATTGAAATCGGATGCTACCGTGGCGTTCGCCACAGAAAGGGTCTCCCCGTAAGAGGTCAGCGTTCAAAGACTAATGCCCGTACCCGCAAAGGTCCGCGCAGAACTATGGCTAACAAGAAAAAGTAAGGTAAGGAGGAATTTCGTTTATGGCAGCACCTAAAGGTAAAAAGACTGTACGCCGCCGTCGTGAGAAAAAGCACATCGAAAAAGGCAGCGCTCATATTCAGTCTACATTCAACAATACAATTGTTACAATTTCTGATACAAACGGTAACGCAGTATCTTGGGCAAGCGCGGGCGAACTCGGTTTCCGCGGTTCGCGTAAATCAACTCCCTTCGCCGCTCAGTCAGCTGCTGAGACTGCCGCCAAAGCCGCTATGGACTTCGGTATGAAGAGCGTAGAGGTTTATGTTAAGGGCCCTGGTCAGGGTCGTGAGGCAGCTATCCGTGCATTACAGTCCGCAGGTCTTGAGGTTACTATGATTAAGGACGTAACCCCGATTCCTCACAACGGATGCCGTCCTCCCAAGAGAAGACGTGTATAGTATAAAGGAGGAAATTTAAGATGGCAAAAAACAGACAGCCTATCGCTAAACGCTGCAGAGCTCTCGGTATTTCCCCTGCAGTTATGGGTTACTCGGGCAAAACTTCCAACAGAAATCCCGGTGGTAACTCCAGAAGAAAAAAGAGTGAATACAGCCTCCAGCTCACAGAGAAGCAGAAGGTAAAGTTCATTTACGGTATTATGGAGAAGCAGTTCCGCGCTTACTATGAAAAGGCTGAAAAGGCTCAAGGTAAGACAGGTTCCGTGCTCCTCACTCTTATCGAACACAGACTCGACAACGTTGTATTCCGTCTTGGTCTCGCCTCAACCCGCAGAGAGGCTCGCCAGCTCGTTAACCACGCTCACTTCACAGTTAACGGCAAGAAGGTTAATATTCCTTCATACCTCGTTAAGGTTGGCGATGTTATTGAGGTAAAAGAAACAAGCCGTTCCTCAAACCGCTTCAAAGCAATCGCGGAGAACAACTCAGTAGTTGCTCCCAAGTGGCTTGAGAAGTCAAATGACAAACTCGGCGGCAAGGTTATCGCTGAGCCCGAGAGAGAGGACATCGACTTCCCTGTAGAGGAACATCTCATTGTCGAGTTGTACTCCAAGTAATCCACATTCGTTTAAAAGTCAGATTACAATACGACGGCATATTCGCCGCCTAATAAGGAGGATTCGTTAATGATAGAGATAGAAAAACCAAGAATTGAAACAGAAAAGCTTACTGACGACGGCAGATACGGCAGATTCGTTGTAGAGCCGCTCGAGCGAGGTTTTGGTAATACATTAGGCAACAGTCTCAGAAGAGTCCTGCTCTCATCACTTGAGGGCTGCGCGGTCACATCTATGAAGATTGACGGCGTGCTTCACGAGTTCTCAACTATCCCCGGAGTAAAAGAGGATGTTACGGAAATCGCTCTTAACATCAAGAGCCTTGTTCCCAAGCTTCTCGATACCGCTCCCAAGGTTGTTGAGATTGTGGCTGAGGGTCCCTGCGAGGTTACAGCCGCTGATATTAAGCACGACGCTGAGGTTGAAATCCTTAACCCTGAGCTTCATATCGCGACGCTTGCCGAGGACGCAAAGCTCAATATTGAGATTACAATCGACCGAGGCAGAGGTTATGTTTCGGGCGAGCGCAACAAACAGCTCGCGGGCAACAACATAATCGGCACATTACCGATAGATTCAATTTACACACCTGTTTTAAAGGTTAATTATACAGTAGACAATACCCGTGTTGGTCAGATTACTGACTACGACAAGCTCAACCTTGACGTTTGGACCAACGGCGTTATCAACGCTCAGGAGGCGGTTTCGTTGGCGGCTAAGGTGCTCTGCGAGCATCTCAACCTCTTTGTGAACCTCTCAGACAGCGTTACAAACTCCGAGATTATGGTTGAAAAGGACGAGAAGGGCAAGGAGAAGGTTCTCGAGATGACTATCGAGGAACTCGACCTCTCAGTTCGTTCGTTCAACTGTCTCAAGCGTGCGGGTATCAACACAGTTGAGGACCTTACAAACAAGACAACAGAGGATATGATGAAAGTTCGTAACCTTGGCAGAAAGTCCCTCGAGGAAGTAGAGTACAAGCTCGAAACTCTCGGCTTCAGCCTTAAAAAGGAAGACGAATAATCCCATTTTAAAACCACCGAAAAGGAGTGAATTAAAATGCCAGGTACCAGAAAGCTCGGACGTACCACCGCACAGCGTACTGCTATGCTCCGCGCAATGGTTACTTTCCTTTTAGAGAAAGGAAAAATCGAAACTACTCTTACCCGCGCAAAAGAGGTCAGCTCTATGGCGGAGAAGATGATTACTATATCTAAGGACAACACTCTCGCTAACAAGCGTCTGGTTATGAAATTCGTCACTAAAGAGGACGTTACCAAGAAGCTTTTCGACGAGATCGGACCCAAGTACAAGGACCGCAACGGCGGTTATACCCGCATCACTAAGATCGGACCCCGCCGCGGCGACGCCGCTGAGATGGCAATCATCGAGTTAGTTTAATTGATTTAAAAAGGCTGAGCAAACGCTCAGCCTTTTTTTAGTGGTAAGTGATAAGTGGTAAGTGCGGACTTCGCTCGCTCGTGATTATATTGCAAAATACTATAAGTCATGGTATTATATTCTCGGTGTATAAAAATGAAAGCTTATTCAAAGTACAAGGGCATAATTATGATTGTCATCTCCGCGTTCTGCTTCGCGCTGATGAATACGTTTGTGCGCCTTTCGGGAGACTTGCCGACCGCCGAAAAGGGCTTCTTCCGCAACTTTGTGGCTTTTATATTCGCCCTTATACTGATGATTAAAGGGCGCGAGAGCTTTCATTTTCAAAAAAGAAACCTGCCGCTTCTTCTAGGCAGGTCGCTGGCGGGCACAATAGGAATACTCGGCAATTTTTACGCCGTCAGCCATATGAAGGTGCTCGGCGACGCGTCAATACT
Organism: bacterium; assembly: GCA_020625875.1. Classification (GTDB taxonomy): domain Bacteria; phylum Bacillota; class Clostridia; order Oscillospirales; family Acutalibacteraceae; genus Ruminococcoides. The sequence continues at coordinate 16,232 of JAHLAX010000045.1, forward strand.
AAACAAGATGTCGCCGTTCTTCGCTGTGCTGTTTTCGTTGATTTTTCTAAAGGAGAGGCTGAAATTCGCGCAGATTGCGATACTCGTCGGAGCGTTTATCGGCGCGATGTTCGTCGTCAAGCCGAGCTTTCAGAATGCCGACTTGTTCGCCTCGCTATGCGGACTCGGAGGAGGCATAGCCGCCGGCGCGGCATACTCTATGGTCAGAGCGCTCGGCAAAAGGGGAGAGCGAGGAGCTTTTATTGTGCTGTTCTTCTCGGGATTCAGCTGCCTTGCGATGATTCCGCTTATGATAATGGATTTCAAAATGTTTTCGGTTTATCAGCTCTGTATGCTTTTGCTTGCGGGTTTGTCAGCGGCGGGAGGACAATTCTCAATCACAGCCGCTTACACCTATGCTCCCGCGCGTGAGATTTCAATCTATGACTACAGTCAGATTATATTTGCCTCAATGCTCGGCTTCTTCGCATTCGGCGACATTCCCAACCTTTACTCTATAATCGGCTATGTCATTATAGTATTAATGGCTGTTGTGATGTTCCTATATAATAATGAGAAATTGACTAAACGAAAATTATAATATATAATAAATTATACTTATTACTAAGCTAAGGTGATTTCTATGAAAGAGCTTATACTGATAGCGGGTGTAAACGGAACGGGCAAGTCCAGCTTTAGAGGTGTTCTCGAAGGACAGGGAGTTGCTATGGGGCACATTGTTGACCCTGATGTAATCTGCAAAAACAACAACTTTAACGAGATTGCCGCGGGCAGACAAGCGGTTAAAGAAATAGAAACCTATATTAAAAATGGCGAATCGCTGACACAGGAAACAACGCTATCGGGACACAGAATCAAAAAGACTGTTATGAAAGCCAAATCAAAGGGCTATCAAATCACAATGTACTATATCGGTCTTAACACCAAGTATGAGAGTATTTATCGTATAGCCAACCGTGTTAGAAAGGGCGGACACAATATCAATCCCGAAGATGTTGACAGGCGGTTTAAGAATCGATTTGACAGCCTCGATAAGATTGTGCCATATTGCGATAAGGTTGTGTTTTATGATAATGAGAATGGCTTTGTAAAGGTCGCGGAAATAACAGACGGGGAGTTCCGTTATACGAACGGTTATCGTCCCGATTGGATTGTAGAGTATAAAGAAAAAACAAGGGATAATGGAGCTTAAGCTTCCATTATCCCATTTCATTTATACAAAAACCAATTGTACCAATACCATATACAGCACCGTGCTCACGCCGAGGCTTAAAAGCACGTTGCCTTTCCATATGTGCAGTCCCATAGCGACGCCTATGCACAGAATCTCGGGGATTCCGTGACTGCCAGCGAACAGGTTGACGTCCTTAAGGCAGTAGATTATCAGCACGCTCATCAGCGCGGGAGGCAGAACCTTGCCGAGGTACACAATCCACTTGGCGGGCTCCTTGCCGTGCCCGAAGAATATGAACGGCGCGTATCTAGTCAGCGCGGTAACGCCTGCCATCGCCGCGACTATGCCGATGCTTGTCCAGCAATCACTCACAGCGGACGTCCCTCCTTTTCAAGCAGAGGGCGCATACACATCAGCGCCACCGAAACCACCAGCAGGGCGGGAATGAGGAAGTGGTCCGCGCCGAAAATCAACAGGCTGATTATCGGCAGCACAAAGCCGATTAGCGCGGGCAGGTGATTCTTGTGAGCTTTCCACTGCTCAACAACCAGTATCGAGAACAGCGCGGTCATTACGAAGTCGATGCCCTTTGTGCTGAACGGTAATATTCCGCCGACCAGCGCGCCGAGCACGCCGCCGATTATCCAGTAACAGTGGTTGAGAAAAGTGACCGCGGCGTAGAACGCCTGTCGGCTGATGCCCTCGGGCGGCTTTTTGGTTGAGAGAATCGCGTATGTTTCGTCCGTCAAACCAAAAATAAGATACCATTTAAGTCCGCCGATTTTGTGGTACCTGTCTATCATCGACAGTCCGTAAAAGAAGTAGCGGAAGTGCAGCAGAAACGTTGTCAGAATTACGCTCGGTATTGAAGCGCCCACAGCGAGCATCGAGACAATAAGGTACTGACCTGTGCCCGAAAAGATAACAACGCACATAAAAAACGCCCATATGGCGTTGTATCCCGCCGCCTGCAGCATAACGCCAAACGCGAAGCCCAGCGGGATGTAGCCGAAAAGTATGGGCAGAGAGTATTTAAATGACATTCTGAGCGCTTTGAGCAATTCGTTCACCTCAATGATATTCTATGCGTAGAGGATACCGTCTCGGTATCCCTGAATTTGTACTTAATGTGAGTTAGGGAGCCCGAGACGGACTCCCCTACGAAAAGTGTCTGCTGATTTGTATTATTCGTTCTCTTTGTTTTGTCTCGCTACCTGACGTCCGCGCTTATAGCGGTAGAGGATGTTCTCCGCCCACTCGCGGTCTATGCGTACAAAGCCCTTGAGTTTCTTGTCCTTGACGGCGAGCTCGTTTACAACGCTTACCGACTTGCCGTAAATCTCGAGTCTGGCGCTCTGAACATAAGGCTCCTTGTTCTCGCCGATAAAGAAGGTGAAGCCCATTGTGTTGTTCTCGGTATTGTACATCGAGAGGTAGCCCTCTTTGATTTCGTGGATTTTAAGCTTTCGCGCCACAGCCTCGGATATAGCGAGCTTAGTCAGCTCAACAGCCATATCGTCGAGTCCGCTTTCGAATATAAAAATCTTCTCTTTAAAAGTGTTGAAATCGGGAACAATACGCTTGTTTATGTGTTTGAGAGTTTTGAATTCCTCCTCGAGCGCTTTGTCCGCAAGCTGAAAATGGTCAATCTTAGGGATAAGATAAACCATAAAGCGCTTTTTCATATCGTTATAGAGCATAGGGTAGGTGAGTCTCGCGGTATAGCCGCACTTTTTGCACGTCCATTTAAAGAGGCTTTCGCTCAGCGCCTGATCTCTGAGTTCCTTGTGGTTGGTGACATTGACGCTGGTATATAAAGTTGCCTCGGTCGAAGCGTCGCATTTTGGGCAAACTACTCTTTTCTTTATAATATTGGATTCAGCCATATCTAAAACCTCGCTTTTCATTATTATAGCACATATATTTAATGAGTACAATAACAAGAAATGAAAGTATTTTTAAAAAAATATTGATTTCTGGCGAGTTTTCTGTAATAATAGAAGTATAATATATAGATAAGGAGTTTGTAACTATGGCAATTATAGAAAATGTAAAGAACGGATTTAACTGCGCGGTAGACACAATGTCGGGCATCGCTCAGACTATTATAGAAAAAAACAGGCTCAACGCCCAGCTCAGCCGCCTGCGCGCGCTGATGAAGAGTGAGTGCGAGATGATTAACCGCGCCTACATCACTCTCGGCAAAAAGTATTATGAGAACAAGGTCGCCAATAAGACCGAGGAGTGTGAGAACGAGGCTGAGCTCTTTGAGATTATCGAGAATTCAAAGAATCAGATTAAAAAGCTCAGAGAGCGCTATGTCAAGTTAATCGAAAGCCAGACGGTTGAGATTACAAAGAAATATGAGGCTGAGGACCTCGAGGATATTACCGTCGCCTGCTCAAACGAGGACGAATATGACGAGTCACCGTTCGCTCAGGAGCCCGCGGTCGAAGAAGAAGTTAACAAAAATGTTACAACTGACGACGAAAATGTTACAATTGAAGAGGTCGCGGAGGATGACACTTTTTAATTTTGACAGGTAAAATTTCATCGATTATGGGGTTTGCACAAAGCAAGCCCCTTGTTTTTGTCAAAAGTTACGAAAAAATGGCATTTTCGGGGCTTATACGACAAAACTGTAATGTTAAAAACTGCATTTTTTCCTTCAAAAAACGCCAAAACGTCAATTATTATCACTTTATTATAGTGGTGTATCGTCACATTTTGCCGTTTTGTTTCTAAATTAGAACAAATTGACCTTAAATTTCCTCTATAATGTTGGGATTTAATGGTTATATTTCCATAATTTCTCCTAAAGGGTTGACAAATTGTAACAACTTTGTTACAATATCATCGTTGTTTGAAAACGTGATATAAGATTTAATTTGATTTAATTCGAGGTTTTGATTTAAGGAGATTTTATGCAGAAACGAAAACTTATGATTTCAATACTTGCTGCCATTTCTGTAACAGTATCGACGACATTCGGTGTAATGGCATTAAGCGCAAGTGCTCCTGACGCCTCCAAAGCGGCTGCCGAGCAGTCAGAGGTAACAACCGTACCTGCTCCCACATCCGCAGTTGCTGAACCCGCAATCGAAAGAATCGTTGACTTGTCAGTAGACAAGGCGGAGGCTACAGGCTCAGAGGGTGACATCATCACCATTAAAACAAAAGCTAATACTAATGAAAAGATTACTTATCGTTCAACTGATAAGAAGGTTGCTACAGTATCCTCAAACGGCGTTGTAAGCCTTAAGTCTAAGGGTAACGCCAAGATTATTGCTGAGGCTGACGGCGAAAAGGCTGTTTGTGACTTAAAGGTTAAGGCGTTTGTAGGCAACAATATCAAGAAGAGCACTATGGCTAACATAGCTTCTGAGATTGGTTGTCAGGTAGACTACGCTTATCCCGAATCCACAATTATGTGCAGCGCGTATTCTTTCGCTTACGCTTATTATCAGGTTAAGGGTACTCCCATCACTCCCGGCAGCGTATGGACAGGCGGCGGCTGTAACTGGGCAGGCGGCACAGTTCACAACCACGGTTCTGCCGAGGATATGCTCAGCACAATCAAGTCTGAGCTCGACCACAACAGAGCCTGTGTAGGTCTTCTGTCATTTGGTTCGGCGAGCACTCATTACGTAACCTTCTACGGTTATGAGAACGACGGAACAACTCTCAGCGACTTCAGCATTCTCGACCCATGGGACGGCTGGATCGGCAACGCGGCTGATGGTCACGACTACTGCGGCGAGGGCTACGACGTTATTACAATCGACTAAACATTTAAAGCACCCGTTTGGGTGCTTTTTTGTTTGAACTGTATTTACAAACTTAATAATAGATGATAAAATTAGATTAGCAAATCCTAAGGAGGGAATACTATGGGATTATTTGACAAGATTTTTAACGAGGGTACCAATATGGTAAAAAACGCGGCGAACTCCGCGAGCTCAGGAATCGGCAACAGGAGCGAGACTTTTACCTTTTCCGCTCTGCCAGAGAACGTTCAGCAGATGATGGCTATGCCCGAGGCGACTCTCGACACGCCTTTTAAGACCGCGGCGCTTACGGTGTGCGCGCTGTGCGCTTACGCCGCTTCGCCCGAAGTCGGTATCGAGATGCTTAACTTCTTAAAAGGTCCAGCTCCGCTCTCGCCAATGGAGCTCAGCTTTTTAAAGGACAGATTCAGGGATAATCCCGCGGTGTTGCCTTTCTCGTATTTTGAGGGAGCGCGCCCCGAGAACGACTATACGCCCGACAGACCGTTCAAGGTGACAGTTACCTCAAACCCGCATTCAAAGCGAGACGACACCCACACAACGCTCTGGATAAAGAGCGGCGGCGCCGACAATCCGCGCGAGGTCGCGCTCAGGCTAAAGCCGTCGGTGAATAAGTGGTATCTTGACCAACAGTATCTGCTCGTTGGAATCCGCACACCTCAGTCCGCAGACCCGTGGGCGTAAGCAATTCACAATTCACAATGCGTAATTCGCAATTAAAGGCTCAGAGCAAAGGCTCTGAGCCTTTTGTAATTAATACTAATTTCATTCACACATTCCAATTGCCTCCATAAAATGTACTGTAGAAATTTTAGGAGGTAATTATTATGTCGGATATTCATAACTCTGCCGAGAACACACAGAGTCCCGCTCAGAACGCCGAGCAGTCGTTCTGCATTGACGCTGACCGTGTGTATGATTCCTGCGGAGATAAAGACTGCTTATCGGATTTGCGCGTGTTCTTTACGGAGACAGACCAGGCGGAAATCAACAACGCCGCGTCCGTACGCATCAGAGAAGCGAATATAATCAATACGGTTGTGAACGTTGAGCCTGTAACATATCACTGCGGTTTCTACTCGGTGGATATGACTTTCTATTTTGAGATTGTGCTCGATGTTTACCAGAACGGAGGCTCCGCTCCCGAAACGATTAGCGGACTTTCGGTATTCGCCAAGAGAGTGATTCTCTACGGCGGAAGCGGAAATGTCGCCGTATTCACAAGCGACGAAAGCGTCGGCTGCGTCGACCCTGAGGACGCTAATTTGCCCACGGCAAAGGTTCAGGTGGCTCAGCCAATGGCGCTCACAGCGTGCCTTACAGAGTGCTGCAGCCCGTGTATGCCCAGCGCGGCGATTCCCGACTGCGTTACAGAGCATTTCGGCGGCTCGATTGTGCCGTCACAGGCGCGCTCGGTGCTCGCCACTATCGGCGTGTTTACGATTGTACAGCTCAAGCGCACGGTTCAGATGCTTATACCCGCGTTTGATTTCTGTGTGCCCGACAAGGAGTGCGTGACCTCGACCGACAATCCGTGCGATATGTTCTCGAGAGTTGACTTCCCTGTTGAGCAGTTCTTCCCGCCTAATCTGGCGGATATTGACCCCGAAAACCTCGAAACTGGCTGCGGGTGTGGATGAAAAAAGCGACAGCTTTTTTCAGTGATCAGTTAACAGTGAAGAGTGAACAGTGAATGTCGAGAACAAAGAAACTGCTAACTTAAAAGTTTTGTTCCCGAACTATTTATAATCATCTAATACTATAAAACAAAGCCTTAGGTTTATCGCTAACCTAAGGCTTTAATTCTTTCTAACTGTTACTTGTTACCTGTTACCTGTTCACTGATTATTAATCGCTTTCAGTTGCTTTGAGTTTTCCTCATAGAGCTTGTCGGCGATTGCCATATTGCGGATGATGTCTTTAACGGTGTTGTCGAGCCCTGTGCCCTCGCTGTAGTCGGCGGGGTAGATGTAGTCGACCCTGTCCTTTCTGAGAAGCTCCTTGACCTTCTCGTCAAGGTTCTGATACACGGCTATAGCCTTGCCGCCGTAGCTCTTCATCATCTTCATACACGGCACGTCCGAAAGTCCGTCGCCGATGTAAATCATATTTGTGAACGGTATGCGCTTGCTGTCGTCGGGCATACTGCGATTTAGGTCGTCATCGTTCGAAACATCAAGCACGCCCTTGTTGATTCTGTAGACAAACTGGGTTTTGTTGGTGTAATTAACGGCGGTTTTGGGCCATACGGCGTTGCCGTTCTCGTCATAAAGATACTCGCAGGCAAAGATGTTCTTGAACTCTGAGCTAATAGCTGTGCCGTCGATAATCTCTTTCATGCCCGAGGAGATTACATAGTGCTCAACCTCTACACCGCAGCTTCTGCCGAATTTATTAATCCGCTGAAACCAATCCTTGACGCCGTCAAAGAATACGATTTCGCGCCCGTTTTCTTCAAGACGGTCGCGCTTGAGCGGAATGTTACGTTCTTTTGACAGCTTAATCGCGGCGTACATATAGGCGAGTACAGAGTCCATATTCTCGCGGTGTTGAACCGAGTTAGTGAAATCCCAGAACTCGCTGATCTGCATACCCAGACTCGGGATAAAACGGTAATTCTGCATATCCTTGGTGCACAGCGTTTTATCAAAGTCGTACATTATAGCGACTATAGGTCTGCTCATTTCGTCACCTTATTTATACTTTTTAATTTCAACCTTGTCGATGGTTACGTCTGTGAGGGGCTTGCTCTGTTCGTCAACGCTTGTTGCCGCGATTTTGTCAACGACCTTCATTCCGTCGATAACCTGCGCGAATACCGTGTGACCCGCGTCAGAGGCGTTATACGCGCCGTCGAGCCAGATGTTGCCGCCCTGACTGTTATAGAGCTTCTTCATTTCGGCTGGAACTGCGTCGGTGTTGAGGCTGCTTGTGCCGTAGGTCGAGAGGTTGCCTACTGTCTCGGCGTCGTCCTTATAATCCTTCATACTCTTGATGATTCTATCCCAGTTTGATTCGTATGTTTTGTAAACTCCGCCCGACTTGTAGTGTTCGGCGTCGCACTGGTTAATGAAGAACTGGCTGCCGTTTGTGTCTTTGCCCGAGTTAGCCATAGCCACGGAACCGCGGATGTTGAGGAGCTTGTCGCAGAACTCGTCGGGGAAAGCCTGTCCGTAGATGCTTGTGCCGCCTGTGCCGTCGTTGTTCTCGTAGTCGCCTGTCTGAATCATAAAGTTGTCCATAACTCTGTGGAACAGCACGCCGTCATATTTGCCTGCTTTGGCGAGCTCGATAAAGTTGTTGACGGTGTTAGGAGCGTACTCGGGGAAGAAGCGGAGAGTGATTTCGCCCTCACTTGTCTTGATAACAGCGATTGTGTCGCCCTTTTTGGGCTTGTCGAGCTGAAAACCAAAGTCCTCTTTATCAGCGTAATTAACGGTGGCGCTGAGTTTAGAGATGTCATAGCCCTGCTTTTTGAGGTTGTCGAGCGCGGGGCTGCTGTCCTTAACCTTGCCGCTCTTGGCTTCAAGAGTAGCGCTCTGGGTTTCGGATGTCGCCTCGGTCGTGGTTTCGGCTGTTGTAGCCTCGGTTTCACTCTGTTCCTTTTCGCCGCAGGAGGCGAAAGAAATCATCATTAACGCTGTTAAAATAATAGCTAGAATTCTTTTCATAATAAAAGTTCCTTTCAAAAAAGTCCGTTATTATTTTAGTATAAATCAGCCGAAAATGCAAGAGGTATAAAAATCTTCCGAGTAACATATTGTTTTATAGAACGGAGGAAAAGAAATGTCGTTGTTTTTACCCGAAGGTAGTCTGATTAATACAGAGGATAATCAGCTTTACATAAACAATCCCGCGAAGCTCTGCGAAGCTATGGCTAAGCAAAGAATACTTGAGGCGAAGGTGCTTGTCTGTGACAGACTGCATAATCTTCATCTCAAGCTCGGCGGCGTAAAAGCCGTAATCCCGCGCGAGGAGGGCGCTGTTGGAATAAGGGAGGGAACCGTCAGGGACATCGCCGTAATTTCAAGGGTAAACCGCCCCGTGTGCTTTGTGATAACTGACATAACAGCCGACGAAAGCGGAGAGCCGCTCGCGGTTTTGTCGCGCGCGAAGGCACAAAAGATGTGTTATGACAATTATATAGACACACTGATAACGGGCGATATTGTTGACGCGAGAGTAACGCGGCTCGAAAGCTTTGGAGTGTTCGCGGATATTGGCTGCGGAATAGCGGCGCTTATGCCGATTGACAGGATTTCCGTGTCGAGAATCGAGCACCCGAAGGAGCGCTTCACCGTCGGTATGAATATAAAGGCGGTTATCAACTCTATCGAGAACGGAAGAATAAGCCTCAGCCACAAGGAGCTTCTGGGAACATGGCGACAGAACGCCGAGCAGTTTTCGGCGGGCGAGACTGTGACGGGTGTAATCCGCAGCGTTGAGAGCTACGGCTCATTCGTGGAGCTTGCGCCGAATCTGGCGGGGCTTGCCGAGCCGAATCCGATTGTTGAGGAGGGTATGCAGGCGAGTGTTTTTATAAAGAACATCATTCCTCAAAAGATGAAAATCAAGCTGATTGTAATTGACACCTTCCCGTACTCCTACGCGCCCAAGCCGCCGAAGTACTTTTTGAATGGCGGGCACATCGACCGTTTTGTCTACTCGCCCGATGACAGCGACAAGCTGGTTGAAAGTGTATTTGTTTAAAAGTAACAGCACAGCATTTTCCGAGAGATGCTGTGCTGAATTTTGTATTATGTATGTCATCGATTAACTGACTACTGATTACTGACTACTGATAACTGCTTTACGGCTTGCACGAACCGCAGGGGCTGTAGCCCTGATTGATTAATTCTGTTCGTGTGCTCTTGACCGTCTTTTTGTTCTGTTCCTTCATATTCTGCACCGAGTTGCAGGTGGTCAGATGGAACTTCTTTGAATTTGTGTTTACCACATATGTTTTTACTTTGTTCTGTTTTGAGATAATCGCCTTTGATTTGTTGACTGATACGTTGCTTTTTGCGGAATACTTGGTGTCGGGGTAGTTTTTGCCGCTCGCGTAGGTAATCATAACCCCTGGCTGAACATTGTAGCAGTACACGTTAAAGCTAACGCCCTTGCCGTTGTCCTCGACCGACCAAGCCTCCATATCCACTCCGATCGCGAGCAGGTTGTCGCCGTCAAACACGGGGGTAACTCGATAGAGCACGTGGTTCCCTGTTGACTTTACATATTCCGCTACCTGATTTTCAAACGGAAGCATACCGTCAACATTCATATACCTTGTGCCTGTTATCAGGTTGCGCTCGTTGGCGTTCTCGCCCGTGAGCTGATAGCCTATGAGATGGCAGCGGTTGTAGATGTAGCCGTTCTCGATAAAGGTGTAGCTGTTCTGCTCCCAACCAGTGGGCTTTACAGAGCTTATTGAGCCGCGTTCTTCCCGAGGCATAAGGTCTTTGCCGATGTTAGCGAAAGCGACGCCGCAGCGGCCGAGCCTGTCAAGGCGGGAATATTTTTCGAAGGATTTTGTTTTGGACTTTTCCTTTTCGCTGAACTCAGGTTTGTTGTTGTTAAGCTCAACATAAGCCTTGCCTGTGTATTCGGGGATTGTTGACAGGTCAATATTTATAGTTTTGCTGTTATCGCCCGATGTGCACGCGCAGAGCAGAGCGCACAACAGAGCGAGAATCAGCGCGAATAGTTTTTTCATATCGTTCACCGTTTTGAATAATTAGCAGTGTCATTCTGAGCGCAGCGAAGAATCTTTTAATTTTAAGATCCTTCGGCGTTGCCTCAGGATGACAGATTAATATAATTATTTTATCATACAGCTTGCTCGCGCGCAATATTTTTGAACAAATCTCCGTCAATAAATAAAATCTCATCAATTGACAGAACGCTTTTGTCGGTAAATACAAGCTCCCGCGCGAATTCGTCAATACGGCGGATTTTGCCGCTGTACTTTTTAAGAGAGCCGCCCGACTTCTTCTTGTCGGGAACAAAGTAAGTCGCCGTGATTTCGGGCTTTAGCTTTATATTTTTCTCAATAATTTTCAGCCGCTCGTTCAGTATACGGGCGGTTTCTTCGTCGAGCTCGGGCTTTGAGTCCGTTAGGCGGGCGGTTTCGTTTATAAGCGCGCCGAAGCCTGTCAGTGCCGCGAACGGCGCGAACTGAGCCGCGCGGTCATAGAGCGACATATGAGGATGCTTTGTGACGTAAGGCGGCAGGTTGATTATGTCGTTGTAGGGATTATTCATTTATGCTCTGTGACCTCCTATCTGACCGTTTCTTTCGATTGAGGTAGCCGCGTCCTTGAGGTTCATACCCTTTAGCACGGAGTTTTTGCCGAA